>NZ_CP166871.1:2133371-2438138 GCF_041379045.1 Thalassotalea ponticola | reverse complement strand
TATTGGGTTCGTTCTTCGGCGGACTTTGTTTGGCAAAAAAGCGATTTCGCCGTTTGTCTCATGCCCGCTTGTACAAACAATAAATGTTGGGCGTGGCGTTTATTTTGTTTGTTCTCAAACCACTCAGGCCCAATCAATTGCCGCTCTACGGCGGCGTCAAAAATGCGAACCGGATATTGACTGTAATAGCGCAATGTCGCATCGATGTGTGTATCTGTGTTTTGGTATTCAGGACTTCGATGGGCAATCAATTCGCGTTTTAATTGCTCGCATAACCGCGGCTGTACATCGCTGTGTAGCCAGTCGATAAATCGGTTGTAGCGCTTTGCTTGGTATAGTCGCCAGGCCATCCAAAGCAAAATCAATATCGCTAAGGCGATAATTACAAAATTCATAAAACCCACTTAAAATACTAACCTCGCTGCGCAAGTTTACGGAGTAAAACGGGCGTTTTCAAGTGACAATAGTTGTGCTTTAAGTGCTAAGCCACCAGCGTAACCTGTGAGTTTATTATTTTTGCCGATAACGCGATGACACGGCACGATAATCGCTATCTTGTTTTTGCCATTAGCACTGCCAACCGCGCGCATCGCCTTGGGCTTGCCAAGCTGTTGAGCCAGCTCGCCGTAACTGCAAGTACTGGCGTAAGGTATATCAGTTAAGGCCTGCCAAACGCGCTGTTGGAAATCGGTACCTTGCTGGGCTAGAGGTAAGTCAAATGTTGTTCTACGGCCACTAAAGTACTGATCGAGTTGTGTTATTGCGCGCGCTAAATGGTCGGGAACACGGCGGCCACTGTGCTGGTTTGCAAGGACGATCGTATCACTTGACTCGGTTGGCACGATCACCGGTACAGCGCCTTGTTGAAAGGCCACTTCGGTTATGCCGTGGTCGTTGGCGACCACCATAATGTCGCCCATTGGGCTGTTCATTGATTGATAATAAAGCATGATTATTTTGATTTATCCTTGTTCATCGGTACCTCAGCAGAACTCAGCGATGCCCACAAGTACATAGTCGCGTAAGCGCGCCAAGGACGCCAAGCTTCGGCTTCAGTTAATATTTGTTTGCTGCTGAGCTGGCGGTCAAAGGCTTTTATCACCCCCAGATCGGATGGCAGAAAAGCGTCATTTAGGCTCAGTCCGCGCATCGCAATGTAATGTGCGGTCCAAGGACCAATACCTTTGATCTTGCACAATTGTTTGGCCAAGTCTTCTGCCGACTGATATTTAGATAATGTCGCGCCGTTTTGCTGATAGTAATCTATCCACCGGCGCAGGGTGGCAATGCGCGTCGTGGTGATTCCAAGTTGTTCAAACTCCGCGTTGGCAAGAGTTTGAACACGGGGAAAGTAATGGCTAAGCTGACTCGGCGCACAGGCAGATGCTGAAATTGACGTACCGTAGCGACGACTAATTCGCGCAGCTAAGGTGGTTGCCGCCTTAACACTAATTTGCTGACCAAGTATGGCGCGAATAGAAAATTCAAATAAATCAAAGCAACCCGGCAGGCGCAAGCCCGGGTGTTGACGAATAATGTCGGCTAACCGCGGATCTCGTTTGAGGTGCTGATTTATTTGCTCAATATGACAATCCAAGTCAAACATCACCCGAACTTGTTGTAATACCTGATTCAGGTATTGGTAATCACTCAATTGAAGCTCTAAATGCAAGTAGTATTGATTGTAATAACTCACCCTAAACCAGCCTTGGCACGTCACTTGCCCCGCGTCATTAAATAACTGAATGGAGCGCTGATAACTGTCGTCATCGATAAATTCAACACCCGGGATCATGAGAGTTTTAAAAAATTCAAGTAATCGCTTGAAGTCCAACGGGGCTTGGTAGGCAAGTTTTACACTGTAGCTTTGTTGCGGGTTTAACGCTGCGGTGTTTTGCTGGCGCAACTGGCTTGGGGTAACTTGGTAATGACGCTTAATGTTGTCGTTAAAGCTTCGCAATGAGCGAAAGCCTGCAATCGTTGCTACGTCAGAGATTGTCAGGTTACTGTGCAATAACAAGGTACGAGCGCGAATGAGGCGATGCTGGCTAATGAACTGTTGTGGCGTTATCGACAACTGTTGGTCAAATAAACGTTGCAGTTGGCGCTCACTGAGTTGCAATTGTAGAGCTAGTTCAGCAACGTTGAGATACGGTTGCTGCTGCAAGCTATTAATAGCGCGTTCAATTGTGGTTGGCAGAGGTTGTCTTGGTGCGAGCTCTGGTTTACACCGCTTACAGGCTCTAAAACCTTGCGATTCAGCCTGTTCGGCGGTATTGAAATAACGCACATTGGGCTCGAGTGCGGGACCTGCAGGGCAGGTTGGTCGACAGTAGATACCCGTGGTGATCACTGCGGTATAAAACTTGCCATCAAAACGGCGATCTTTACTCAATCGCGCTTGATGGCAAATTGCTGGTTCAAGTAGCATGACAATCTCTTATGATATTATGAGGTTTCAATCATAAGGGAAAATTAGCATCGTTTCTCGCGAAAATGCGACATGTCTACTAAATTGGCGAAGTCGTTACCAGTTGCGCACCCACCCAGTGTCAATGTGAATGAATCCAGAACCGGGGTAATAACCCACGCCACCGAGTTTTAATGCTCTGGCCGCATCGCGAACTCGGCTCAGCTCAATGCCTGGAATGGCAAAGTCAATGGCTTTGCCGCGCATATGAAAACTGCGTTTTGCTACCTTATTACTGCGCTTTGCCAACATTTCGTTGGTTTTCGGTGAACGGTAGCCAGAAATGATATGAATTTCTTTGTCAGTGACTAAGTACTGTTGAATCTTATGTAAAAAGTCAAACAACTTAGGATCCATTTCTGTGATTTCATTTTGACGATGATCACGCAAGTGGTGATTAAATGCGCTCATCACCTCTGTTTGATAATTGCCATTGCTAAAAAATACCCCTTGCACGCGCTCACCTGTATGGCGGTTATAGAGAGACAAATGCTTTGTCGATGCTTCAACGGGCAAGGTTGCGTAAGCCGTTTTACTGACTAAAGACGCTGTGGCACCGATGGCAAGGAGACTACCCGCTTTCTTAAAAAAGCGACGACGTTGTGGACAAACTAAGCTCATACTACCTCTAAGTTTGATGGTGATTTGTATTGGGGTGTTCAAAATTTGCGCTAGATTATGCAAATTCGCAGTAAAAATCAATGCTGCGCTGCTCAGCATTGACACTGTGACCGCTAGGGATGTGACATAGGTGTGACTAAGTTATTAACAAAGTTAATGTTTTGCTCGAATTTTAGGCTTGTTTTAATTTGTATTGATTTTGTATCCAGAGGCTATTTTAGCGACTGTTCATACGCCTTTAGTCGCTAAAGGCGCATTGATAGGACGTTGTTAGCGGTTAGTCTTCTACCTTAACCGCCCAGACATCGTGCTCATCGGCGTGAATGACTTGTGCCCATATCATATCGCCCGGTTCAACATCGAATTCGTCGGTTAAAAACACTTTGCCGTCAACTTCAGGCGCATCCATATAACTTCGCCCAACAGCACCTTCAGCATTTACTTCATCAATAAGGACCAAGTACTCTTGACCAATTCTATCCGCTAACTTTTGTTTAGATATCTCAGCTTGTACCGCCATAAAACGCTGTAAGCGGTCTTGTTTCACCTCTTCACTATGGTGGTCAGGTAATTCATTGGCGCGTGCACCTTCAACATCTGAGTAGGCAAAACAACCGACGCGATCGAGTTGTGCTTGACGTAAAAAGTCGAGTAATTCTTCAAATTCTTCCTCAGTTTCGCCAGGGAAGCCAACGATAAAGGTTGAGCGAATAACCAGATGAGGACAGATTTCACGCCATTTTTTGATCCGCTCTAAGGTTCTGTCTGAGCTGCCAGGGCGCTTCATTAGCTTTAAAATGCGCTTATTGGCGTGCTGTAATGGGATATCTAAATAAGGCAGTATTTTGCCTTCGGCCATCAACGGAATAATGTCGTCCACATGCGGGTATGGATAAACGTAATGCAGACGCACCCATGCGCCAAGTTTAGATAACTCTTCGCACAGCGCATTCATGTGGGTTTTTACTGGCATCCCCTCGTAAAAGTCGAGCTTGTGCTTAACGTCTGCGCCGTACGCTGATGTATCTTGCGATATAATTAATAACTCGTTAACACCAGACTTTACTAGGCGTTTGGCTTCACTGAGGACCTCTCCAACCGGCCGAGAGTCGAGGTCTCCGCGCATTGAGGGAATAATACAGAAGGTACAACGATGGTCACAGCCTTCTGATATTTTTAAGTAGGCGTAGTGTTTCGGCGTTAATTTGATCCCCTGTTTAGGCACCAGTGAAACAAATGGGTTGTGCTCGGGTTTTGTGACGTGTTGATGAACTTGGTTCATTACTTCATCGTACGCGTGGGGGCCTGTAACGCCAAGTACATTTGGATGAATTTCGGTTATCTCGTCTTCTTTGGCTCCCAAACACCCCGTTACTAACACTTTGCCGTTTTCAGCCAGTGCTTCACCTATGGTATCAAGTGACTCTTTTACCGCAGAGTCAATAAAGCCACAGGTATTAACGATAACGAGCTCCGCATCACTGTACGAATTTACTACGTCATATCCTTCGGTGCGCAATTGGGTAAGAATGCGTTCAGAGTCAACTAAGTTCTTAGGGCAGCCAAGGCTAACAAAGCCGATACGAGATGGCTTACTCGCAACACCGGTTTCTACTTGCTGGTTGGTTGTCATGCGAGACTGTTCTTCTATAACCTTCTTTGGCGTCTGCAAAGTGGTCGTTTGTTTAGGATCGAATTGCTCAACAGTCATGGAGAGTCCTTATCAAATAAAATGATACATAGGCAAATTTCAAGTGGCCAGATTATAGCGTAATAGGCACTTTATGTCTGACAATATTTGTATCAAATGCAGGGTGTAAGTGTCGGTTGTGCGCTACACTCTAATAAATTGATACACCGCACAGTGACTTAGGTTTATAGTGGATTAAACGCTGTACACAGGTCTGAGAAAGTAAAAAATATAAGGATTTAAACCCGTATGTTATCAAGCCGTGATATTGAGCGAGTTCAGGCTACACTCCCCGCACTAATGGCGGTGAAAAGTGCCAGTACCGAACACTTTTATCAACGTTTATTTTCCCACCACCCTGAATTACAACCAATGTTTAGCAGTGAAAACTTGCAAACAGGCAAGCAACAATTGGCGTTATTTGAAGCCATTGTGGGTTACGTCAAACACTTAGATGACTTATCCGTACTCAATGGTGTTATTGATCACATTGTGCATAAGCACCAGCAAGCAGGCGTGCAACCTGCGCATTATCACATTGTTGGCGTTCATTTAATTGAAACGTTACGCGAGTTACTCGGTGCCGATTTTACCTCACAAACAGAGCAAGCGTGGCAACGCGCTTACCAACAGTTAGCCACCTTGTTTATTGAGCGAGAACAAACCGGATAGCAGTACATATATGGGCAAGTGCGTTGATTGTTACGTTGTGCGGTTAACGCATTGGCGGGTAATCCAGTGGACAACTAAAATGCTACGACTTGTACTTCGGGTTAACCTCGCCATAAATCAACGTATTGTGCCAAGTGTCACCAATGCGATAATCTTGCGCTAGTAATCCCTCTTTTCGCAAGCCAATGCGTTCCATGACTTTCCAGCTGGCCACGTTGGGTTGATTGCAATAAGCATATACTTTGTGCATATCCCATCGCTCAAAGACCATTGTTTTTGTCGCTAACGCTCCCTCGCTCGCATAGCCTCGGCGTTGTTGAAATTTACAGATCTGATAACCGATTTCAATGGTTTTACTATACATATTGATAATTCGCAGGCAAAAATACCCAACTGGCCGCTCGCTTTGCTTGTCTACTGCCGTTAATGTAACCCAAGCGTTTTCTTGCCCAGTAAATGGCTTGGCAAAGTCGACAAACCAAGACTTTAGTTGTGCATCTGTTCGAACCGTTCTTATGTGCGCCATTTGCTCAACATCAGACTGCATGCGATAAATAAACGGCCAGTCACTGTGCAAACCAGGGCGAAGCACGAGGCGCTCTGTTTCGAGCGTGGGCAAATGGTATTGAGTCATAGTCACCTGTTTCTATTACGGTGTTAATGATTTACATTAGTAATCAATAACTATTATCGTTTATAAACCATAATTACAATAAAAATAGGAGTTTATTGTGAAAAATAACGTTGTAATCACCGGTGCAAACCGCGGTATTGGTTTGGCCTTCGCGCAACATTATTGCGCTCGCGGGGATAATGTTTACGCCGTGTGTCGTCAATCGAGTGAACAACTCGGTCAGTTGCCCAATATCCACATCATCGACCAAATTGATATCACTCAACAGCAAGGTGTACAAAGATTAATTAGTGCATTGGCTAACGTTGATGTTGATCTACTGATCAATAACGCGGGGGTATTGCGTAATGAAACCTTAAGCGATTTTAATACTCAAACAATTACAGACCAGTTTATGGTAAATGCCTTAGCGCCGTTAAATATTAGCCGAGCTTTGTTACCGAAGCTTAAGCAAGGTAGCAAAATCGCTTTTATTACATCGAGAATGGGCTCTATCGCCGATAACAGCTCAGGCGGCCGATACGGCTACCGAATGAGTAAGGCCGCGTTAAACGCTGGGGCTGTTTCGCTGGCGAAAGATTTGTCAGAACGACACATTGCCGTTGGGGTTTATCACCCGGGTTACGTACAAACCCAAATGACCCAATTGCGCGGAGATATTCAGCCAGAACAAGCGGCCAAGCGGATAATGGCACTTATCGAGACGTTGGATATGAATACATCGGGTATGTTTTTTCACGCCAATGGCGAGCCATTAGCCTGGTAGGCGGTGGCGTTAAATACGACGAGCAGTAAGTTACAACACAGGGCTACAACAAGGGACGGGCGACGTTGTGCTCGTGTGTCCAGTAAACTATCAATGAACGAGTGGCCGTGCGCTGCAGCGTTGGCAAACAGCAAGAGAGTTATTTATGGTAAGACAACCACGTTTTTGGTTAATGACTGCGCTATTAGGACTATCCTTAGGCGTTGATGCAAAACCGTTTTTTGATTTCGACACCTATCAAATTGACGCGCCGTTTAATATATCTCAACAGCCTATTAGTGTTGATTTAAGCGACCATCCGGGCAAAGAAATCTTGCTGGTAGGAGACCGAAATGGCCAGTCTCGGTTAGCTATGTATGCCTTTGATCCGAACACTAGTGAATATAGCTTGCAGTTTGACATTGAACTAAGCGACGCTTACTTTGCCTACGATATGAGCGAGCGGGGCGATAATGACGATACGCTAGAAAAGGCAAGTTTGTATTTTTTGGCCAGTGATCACGTGGCCAAACTCGATGTTGCAAAGCAGCCCTCCTTCACCCCCATCGTTGAGGTCAGCTCAATTTACATCAACAATCGAGCTCAATACCTGAAGCGCTCTAATTTTATTAAAGATATCAATAATGACAAGCTAGACGATGTGGTATTAATCGACTTCACCACGCTTAACGTTTATTTACAGCTGCCTGATGCCACCTTTATGCAACAACAGATGGCGATAGAGCCGACAGTAGAGATATTTGAAAATTCGGTAAGTTATACCGAAACGCCGTACTATTTGGTGGATATGACATTTGACGGTTTGAAAGACTTAGTGTTACCGGCAAAAGGTGTTCTTGACGTGTACCCGCAAAATACACGAGGCAGTTTTAACGCAAAGGCAATTAATATTGCTCTTAACCCCACCATCAGCACCATAAATTGGTGGGATGCTAGGGGCGCAGATGGTAAAAACTTAGATCAAAGTAACTTTATTCATCGCACAATTGATGACTTGCGCGACGTCGATAACGATGGCGTTGCCGATATTATCGTGCGCTTTACTAAAAGCTCAGGGGTGCTCGATAAGAGCAATGATTACGAAGTTTACCTTGGGGAAAAGCAATCGCAAAATATTGCTTACCCGTTAAATGCAAGTACCGCGATAAAGTCAGAGGGAACGTTGGCACAATTAGACTTTATCGACGTCGATAACGATGCGCGTCAAGAAGTGATGGCCTCGAGCTTTGATATATCGGTATCACAAGTGATTCAGGCCCTGTTATCGGGTAGCGTCGATCAGAAAGTGTTAATTTTCTCTCTTGATGACGAGTTAAAGTATCAACAACGCTTTGAAGATGAAGTGGAGCTTAAGTTCAGTTTGTCATCGGGAAAAAGTGGTGCGCCGGTGATTCAGTTTGCCGATCTTGACGGCGATGGTTCGAAAGAGCTGATCTTATCAAAAGACGATAATATGCTAAAAATTTATCCCGGCAGAGGTAAGGGACGCTTGCTCGATAAAAAATATCAAAGTGTCAGTGTGCGCTTACCAAAAGATGGGGTTTTACTTACCTCCGATGATCTCAATTTAGACGGCAAAGCGGAACTACTCGTGCGCTATGATAGCGAAGATAATGACGCCAAAGAACACCGGCAAAATCGCTTATTGGTGTTGCGAGTTAGCGAATGAGCCAACAACGCTACCAGCGTATTTACCAAACGGTAAAATACATCCCTCCAGGTAAGGTAGCTACGTATGGCCAAATTGCCGACCTCGCCGGCTTGCCAAATCGAGCTAGACTGGTTGGTAAAGCATTGGCTGAGTCAGCTCATAACAGCTCAATACCATGGCATCGAGTGGTGAACGCGAAGGGGAGAATATCACTGCCCCAAGGCAGTGCGGCGTATTTACTGCAACAGTCTCGTTTACAACAAGAAGGTGTGGTTATTGACAACGGACGGAGCTGTTTGGCTGATTACGCATGGCAGGTGTCGCTCGAGGACATTCTGTTCAAACTGAGCTATTAGGCGCTCCGCTGCCATCGTTACTATCCGCTGAGTATTTTGACTGCGGCTTCGCCAGTAACGCTGGTGCTCACTGGTTTTTATTGACCATACTGCTATTTACAAATTGCCTTATTGCCAATGATTTTAAATGCGGGCGTTCCTCTTACCAAGGTTTCGCGGGCAAATTGAGTAACACACTTGGGACAAACCCCTGGCTGCTCGGTGAAGTCTTCGACAATGCGCTCTTTAAAGCATTTGATCAAACTTCCTTTGCCCCCTTTTTTGTATTTATACAATATCGCTTTGCATTGCTGACACTGCACACTGACGGTTCTTTGTGGCAATTTTTTGTTGGGTTTAGCCATTGAGTGACTTGTCCTTATCGTTGTTCTCGCCGTTGGTGCAGCGTATTTTACCTAAACAAGACGATGAGTGTAATAGGGCGCTGCAAACCCACGCTAACACCATCCGTGGCACGCGAGGATAAGTACTCCATGTACAAACCCACGCTAACACTATCCAAGTACAAACCCTCGCTAGCACCATCAGTGGCACGCGAGGATAAGTACATCCATGTACAAACCCACGCTAACACCATCCATGGCTCGCGAGGATAAGTACATCGGCTAGTTAACACTATCCATGCACAAACCCTCGCTAACACCGTCCATGGCTCGCGAGGATAAGTACATCGGCTAGCTAACACTATCCATGTACAAACCCTCGCTAACACCATCCATGGCTCGCGAGGATAAGTACACTGGCTAGCTAACACTATCCAAGTACAAACCCTCGCTAGCACTATCCATGTACAAACCCACGCTAGCACCATCCATGGCTCGCGAGGATAAGTACACTGGCTAGCTAACACTATCCAAGTACAAACCCACGCTAGCACCATCCATGTACAAACCCACGCTAGCACCATCCATGGCTCGCGAGGATAAGTACATCCATGTACAAAAAAGCCCAGCAAAGGCTGGGCTAAACAGGGAGATAAATGAAGTTGCTACGGCTTAATTGGTTGTTGATTCTAATAAGTTTTTGCCGTTAATCGCAATCTTTCTAGGCTTCAATGCTTCTGGAATTTCTCGTACTAATTCAATGTGCAGTAGGCCGTTTTCCATATAGGCATTGACGACTTTTACGTGGTCTGCCAATTGAAATTTACGCTCAAAGTTACGATCGGCGATACCTTGATACAAATAGGTGCGTTGTTCGTCTTCTTTGCGTGTTTTGGTTCCGGTTACCGTTAGTGAATTTTCATGCGACTCGATATCGAGTTCTGATTCGACAAAACCGGCAACAGCCATAGTAATGCGGTATTTGTCATCGGCAATAGACTCAATGTTGTACGGGGGATAAGCCGACTGTTTTTCTGAACGGCTTGCTTGGTCCATCAGGCTCGCAAGGTGCTCGGCGCCAATGAAAGAACGGTATAGTGGGCTAAAATCTGTAGTTAAAGTACGCATAATCATATCCTCGTTAAGCAATATGTTGACACATTCGAGCGTTTTTCGACTGTGTATTTGTGCCCTTCACAATTGAACAGGCGTTAATAAAATAAGTAAACAGATCATCGGTTTACTGTGTTGTCGTCCCATTATGGCGGCGACAATTATTTAATATGGGCAAAAAATGTCTATTCAAGGGAAAACCTTAAAAAAATTATATTTTTTTATGTGGCAGGTGAAATAAAGCCTGAATTAACAACTTGTAAGGGCAGGGGGGGAATTAAGGTAAATTAACGTATCAGTCGCAGCAAAGGGGGATTCAGGGTAGGCGCTTTGTATTGGCCAGAGAAAATTGTAATGTAATGAAACTTGGGTCAATCAACAAGCCACCCGATACCGCAGGTGGCTTGTTTAACTTGAATACCCCATGGTCCAAGGACTATGGGTATCAATTAAATGGCTTTGTCGAGCTCGGCTGACTCTTTGGCTGCAGCCAGAGCTTGGTCGTAGTTAGGCTCTTTTGAAATATCTGGAACCAACTCTTTATACACAATGTTACCTTGGCCGTTAATAACAAAAATAGAGCGACTTAACAGCCCCATATCTTTAATGACCAACCCGTATTTTTCACCGAAATCGTGCCATACAGAGTCCGATAGCACTTTTAACGCGTCAACGCCTTCGGTGCTGCAAAATCGTTTTTGCGCAAATGGCAGATCGGCACTGATCGTCAGAACAACAACGTTTTCAGGTAAATTGGCAACCTCTTCGTTAAAGCGTTTGGTTTGAATTGAGCATACCCCTGTGTCTAAGCTTGGCACCGCAGAAATTAACACCGTCTTGCCTTTGAAATCGGCAAGTGAGACTCTTTTAAAGCCTTCGTCAACAACACTAAAATCAGGTGCAGGGTTGCCTTTGTACACTTGTTTTCCCAATAGTGTAATTGGTTTACCACCAGCAACAACTAAGCCAGATGTTTCTTGCACCTGCTCTGCAAAAGCTGTGTTAACTGAAAGTACCGTGGTAAGAACTAAAGTTAATAATTTTTTCATAATACCGCCTCTCGTGTTTTTAATAATTCTAATGGCATCATTACGTTGATGCCAATAGAAAAGTTTTTGCCTCAGTCAATTTTTACCGGCTGACCATTTACATAAGTTGCTAGCACTTGTGTTTTCCAAATGTCTTTGCTGTCGATGCTAAAAATATCGCGGTCAACGATAATAAAGTCGGCTTTCTTGCCCGCTTCAAGGCTACCGATAATGTTTTCTTGATGTCCTGCGTAAGCTGCACCTAGGGTAAAACTATTAAATGCTTCTGTTAATGTCATCGCTTCGTTTTTATACCAGCCATCGCGCGGTTGATTGGCGTGATCTTGGCGGGTCACTGAGGCGTGTAAGCCAAAAAATGGATTTGGGTATTCAACTGGGAAATCAGAGCCCGCGGCAATTACCGCACCACTGTCGAGTAAACTGCGCCATGCGTAAGCCCCTTTTATGCGTTGATTGCCCAGTCTGTCTTCGGCCATGTTTTTATCTGATGTGGCATGCGTTGCTTGCATTGAAGCGATGATGTTGAGCTCGGCAAAGCGAGGTATATCACTTAATTGTAAAACTTGTGCGTGCTCAACGCGATGTCGCATTGCACCACTTTGTGTTTGCTGGATCAGTTGTTGATAGGTATCTAAAACCAGCTTGTTGGCATCGTCGCCGATGGCATGGGTGTTGACTTGAAACCCAGCTTGCATAGCTTGCTGCACTAAGTCTGTTAACCGGTGCTTTGAGTGCAACAGTAAACCCTTGTGATGCGGCTTGTCAGTGTAGTCTTCAATGAGTGCCGCACCTCGACTGCCGAGCGCACCATCTGCGGAGATTTTAACACTGTGCATTACCAACGTGTCATCGTCAGAGCGAACATGTCCATCGTTTAAATGTTTGCTATACAGTGGGTCAGTCGCATCGAGCATGGCATTTATACGGATCGGCATTTGCTTGCGCGTGCTCAAATTTTTATACGCCTGCAGATTATCCGAATTAATACCCGCGTCGTGAACACTGGTTAACCCGACAGCGGCAAGTGACTGCATCGCCATGGTTAACGCATGTTCTTTTTCGGCCACAGTCATGTCGGGTATTGTGTCGTATACCAGTTGCATCGCATTATCGATAAATACGCCTGTGGGATTTCCATCGCTGTCGCGAACGATTTCGCCACCATCAACATCATCAGTGTGTCTATCTATGTTGGCAAGTTGCATGGCTTTACTATTGACCCATATTGCGTGACCATCGATGCGAGCCAGCACCACGGGTTTATCAGCAATGACTCGATCGAGGCTACTCGCGCTAGGAAAGCTTTTATTCTCCCAGCGCTCTTGGTTCCAACCACGCCCCTGTAGCCACTTGATCGTTGGGTTTTGTTTGCTATATCGACTGACTATGCTTACCGCATCTTGCTCGCTGGTACTATCGACCAAATTTGCTCGAATCAGACTAAGGCCGTAGTTAAGCACGTGGCCATGTGCGTCAATTAACCCTGGCAATACGGTCTTTTGTTTACCGTCAATGACCTGTAATTGGTCAGTACTTGGCAGCGTTTCGCCGTCTTTGAAGATTTTATCAATGGTATCATCGCTGTACTTTATCGCGTGAAATTTAACCAGCTTACCATTTTCCATGGTATAGCCATTAATGTTTTTCAACAGCGAGGTTTGCGCTAGCGCAGAGCTGGCCATTAAATAGCAGGGGAGCCAAAGCAAGGCGTGCAGTTTCATGTTAACGTCCCGTCAGTCTAAGTGTTTGTTATCATCTGTTTTTATACCATAACGCGATGCTCACCAAAGCAAAAGAAAAATGTCGCAGGCTAAATAGTGATTCGATCAAACACGCGGCAACAAGATAAAAAAAAACGCGGGTTAAACCGTGGTAAATACGAGGCTAAACGGTTGGGCGTCGATAGCGAAGTTGGCCAAAGCGCAATAAAAATACTATGGCTATCAAGGATACGAGGACGGTGTGCACTAGGCTTCCGTAAGTGGCATACGGAGTGTTACCTTGTACTTTGTTAATACTGGCCGATAGTGTCGCCTGAGTAAATTGAGGTATTTGCTCGGTGATCGTACCGTGCTCGTTAATCACCGCAGTCAAGCCATTGTTGGTCGCTCTGATCACCGGCTTGCCGAACTCTAAGGCTCGCATGCGGGCTATTTCTAAATGTTGGTGAGGCCCGTGTGAGTCACCGAACCACGCATCATTGCTGATGGTTAGTATGGCGTCGGTGTTCGCGGTTAAATTAGCGGCAAGCTGATCGGCAAAAACGATTTCAAAGCAAATTAACGGCAGTAACTGAATGCCGTTTGCCAATAAATTATTTTGCACGTAATCGCCAGCGGTAAACGATGACATCGGCAAATTAAACAGTGGTGCAATAGTGCGAAGCAGATCGCCAAATGGCACGAATTCACCAATGGGAAGCAAGTGATGTTTATTAAACGTATTGCTATTGCCGTAGTAATAACCCGAGCGTTGGTCGTCTTGGCTGTGTTTGCCCAGTACGACAATGCTGTTAAAAAACTCACGGCTTTGCGGTTGGTAGTTAATGATCCCCGTGATCACACTACTGTTGTTGGCTAGTGCTGTTTGATTAACCAATCTAAGCGTGTCTTGCGCCAGTGGTTCTAATCTTGGAATTGCGGCTTCAGGCCATATTACAATATCGTGCTGGCTATACAGAGGTTCACTTAAATTTACGTACAAGTCGATGATATCTTGCTCTGCTTGTTCGTCCCAGCGAAGTTGCTGTTCGATATTGCCTTGCACTAAGGCGGCGCTAAAGCTATTTGGTTTAACTTGTGTAAACGACAGCTGCTGGCTAATAACCGTGCTAATGGCGATGACCAGCAGACCTAGAGACGCCAAGGTGATTCGACGTTTATTGACCAGTAAACACAGACTCGTACAAATACACATCATCAACACACTGATCCCTATTTCACCGACAATCGGCGCAAGCGGGGCAAGTGGTCCGTCAATTTGACTGTATCCTAGGGCGAGCCAAGGAAAACCGGTTAACAGCACACTGCGCAGATACTCACTGAGTAACCACGCCATGGGAAGCAATAATATACTGACGTGCTGGGTTCGCGTTAGGCGCGAGCTTATCCATGCCGCAAACGCCGGAAAAAGAGCCAAATAACCGCATAGTAGCAACATTAATAGCAGCGAAACTAACAGTGGTAAGCCGCCAAATTGTTCAATAGAAACGTGAACCCAACTAATGCCAAAACTAAAGTAGCCCAAGCCCCAAGCAAAGCTGCGCTTAGTCGCCTGCCAAGCATCGAGTTGATCGATTTGCGACAACCACAAGATGACCGAGACAAACGCTAACGGCCAATAGCCAAACGGCGCAAACGCCAGGGTGGCTATGGCGCCACTGAAAAAGCAAAAAAGCAGTGCTAATAACGAATTGGTAATCAATAAACGGTTATTTAGCGCTGCTTTTTTCATATTTTTTATTTTATTTACAGTCAGTGAAAAGGCAGGTTAGTCAGATAGTTTGCCACTGATTTCATGATCGTCAGGAATGGTTACCTGCAATTGTTGAATACGTCGGCGATCACAACTAACCACTTTAAAATTAAATTTGTCTATGGTGATGCTTTCTCCTCGCTTGGGCATATGACCAAAGCCGTGCATCACAATACCGCCAACCGTGTCGGCTTCCTCTTCGTTAAAGCCCGAATTAAAGTACTGATTAAAGTCAGTTAATTCTGTTAAAGCCTTAACTTGATACACTTGACCACTTAAATGGCGGATTTCGCGCTCTAGCGTGTCATCGTGCTCGTCTTCAATTTCGCCAACAATTAACTCGAGGATATCTTCGATGGTAACTAGCCCAGATACGCCACCGTACTCGTCAACGACTATCGCCATGTGATAACGCTCTTGACGAAAATCGGTGAGCAATGGCTCTACGCGCTTACTCTCTGGGATAATCATCGCAGGGCGCAACAAGTCAGCAACGCAAATTTCACTTGCGTCTTTACTAAACGCATAAGGCAATAAATCTTTGGCCAACAAAATACCTTCTATGTGATCGATATCTTCATTGGTTACTGGAAATCGAGAGTGAGCAGACTCTATCATTGTCGGTAAAAACTCTTCTACCGTTTGCGATATGTCAATAGTGACCATGTGAGAACGAGGGATCATAATATCCCTTACCCGCATATCACTTACTTCTAACACGCCTTCAAGCATCTGTTTGGTTGATTGCTTGATCAGATCGCGATCGGTTGCATCAACAAGTACATCAACTAATTCTTCTTTGCTTTGCGGCTCTTGACTAAAGGCTTGAACTATTTTTTCCATCAAAGACTTCGAAGAGCCGTTAGGAGACTGGGAATTGTCGTCGCTCATAGAGCAGTTGTATATCCTTAGTTAGTTAATCTTCAGAAACGATATAGGGGTTAGTAAAACCAAGATCGGCAAGTAACCTAATTTCTATCGCTTCCATTTCATTTGCATCATCTTCGTTTATATGATCAAAGCCGAGCAAATGCAAGCACCCGTGAATGATCATGTGTGCCCAGTGGGCAAAAAGCGGTTTGTTTTGCTGTGTTGCTTCAGTTTCAACAACATCGGCACAGATGACCAGATCGCCGAGTAAATCAAGATCAATGCCATCGGGTACCTCAAATGGAAAAGACAAAACATTGGTCGGTTTGTCTTTGTCCCTGTATTGCTTGTTCAATTGTTGAGATTCATCGCGATTAACCAGACGAATGGTCAATTCAAATGGCTTGTTGTACTCGCCAAGTGCGGTTTCAGCCCACAATTGACACTGCTCAGCGCTTGGCAGGTTTGGATTATCGCAAGCAATTTGTAAATCAACGGCAATATCTGAGCTACTCATCATCGGTCTCGCTAATTGTGCTGAGTATCGTGACGCTCGTACGCTTCTACGATACGAGCGACAACGGGATGGCGAACAACGTCTTTTGCTTGGAAATAGTTGAAACTAATTCCCTTGATATTGTTCAACACTTCAATAGCATGGCGCAATCCACTGCGTTGACCGCGAGGTAAATCAACCTGGGTAATATCACCAGTGATCACCGCTTTTGAATTAAAGCCAATACGCGTCAGGAACATTTTCATTTGTTCAACGGTGGTGTTTTGGCTCTCATCCAAAATAATAAACGCGTCATTTAGGGTTCTCCCGCGCATGTAAGCAAGAGGCGCTACCTCTATCACATTGCGTTCGATCAGCTTTTCGACTTTTTCAAAACCGAGCATTTCAAATAGCGCGTCGTATAACGGGCGTAGATAAGGATCGACTTTTTGACTTAAGTCACCCGGTAAAAAGCCAAGCTTTTCACCGGCTTCAACCGCAGGGCGGGTTAGTAAGATTCGGCGAATTTCCTGTCGTTCAAGGGCATCAACCGCACATGCGACGGCCAAATATGTTTTACCGGTACCGGCAACGCCAACACCAAAGCTAATGTCATTAGTGAGTACGTTTTGTACATATTCGGCTTGGTTATCATTGCGTGGTTTGATAATTCCGCGCTTTGTTTTGATGGTAACCATCTTCTCGTAGTCAGCCTCATGCTCACTACTTTCTTGCTCTAATACGTTGAGTTCGGTCATCGCCAAGTGCAAATCTTCAGCTGAAATATTGCCGATTTTGCCTTTGACAGGTGCCGTCGTCACATATAAATCTTTGAGTAACTTGATAATAGCTTTGCACACTAAATCTTTACCGTGCACTTTAAAGTTATTACCTCGGTAGCTAATTTCAACGCCAAAGCGGCGTTCAATTTTGCGTAGATTGTCATCCAACGGGCCACATAGAACCGCTAGTCGATTATTATCAAGCGGCTCTAACAAGGCTTCGTGGCTGTGTTTCTTGTCATTATCAGTATTGGTCAAAATATGCTCGATTCGTCAACGTAAAAAGTAATAGACGTACACTACTATAAATTATGGCTCAAATGTCGCAACGCCGAGTTCATCAACACCGTGGCGCGGCGTATTGTGGTGTTGGTTGGCCAAAATATCCGCTGGTGAGTGAGCGATGCGAAGACCCATTTGATCTTCGGTGCGCACTAACTTGCCTCGCAATGAGTTTGCGTACACATCGGTAATTTCAACATCAACAAATTGACCGATAACCGTATGAGGCGCTTCAAAGTTAACAATGCGGTTGTTTTCGGTACGTCCGCGAAGTTCCATTGGGTTTTTCTTCGACGGGCCTTCAACTAAAATGCGCTGTTCGCTGCCCAGCATACGTCGCGCATGCTGTAAGGCTTGCGAGTTGATGCGATCTTGCAATATCTGTAGGCGTTGTTTTTTGGTCTCATCAGTCACATCATCAACCGCATCTGCGGCAGGCGTACCAGGACGTGCACTGTAGATAAAGCTAAAGCTCAAATCAAAGTCGATGGCTTTGATCAGATTCATCGTGTCTTCAAAGTCTTGGTCAGTTTCGCCAGGATAGCCAATGATAAAGTCTGAAGACATGGCAATATCCGAGCGAGCGCGACGTAAGGCACGGATTTTTGACTTGTACTCAATCGCTGTGTGACCGCGTTTCATCATTGTTAAGATGCGGTCTGAACCACTTTGTACAGGCAGGTGCAAGTGACTCACAAGCTCAGGTACGTCTTTGTACACCTCAACAATATCGTCAGTAAATTCTACTGGGTGTGATGTGGTGTAGCGAATGCGATCAATACCATCGATGGTTGCCACTAAACGCAGCAACTCAGAAAAGCGACAAATACCGCCGTCGTGGGTTTCACCGCGATAGGCGTTTACATTTTGGCCGAGTAGGTTAACTTCGCGCACGCCTTGTGCCGCCAGCTGGGCAATTTCGTATAGCACGTCATCTAACGGACGCGATACTTCTTCGCCACGGGTATAAGGTACAACGCAGAATGTACAGTACTTAGAGCAACCTTCCATAATTGAGACAAATGCAGTTGGGCCTTCTGCTTTAGGCTCTGGCAGGCGATCAAATTTTTCAATTTCAGGAAAGCTCACATCGACCACAGATTGCTCGTTGTTGTTTACCTGATTGATCATCTCCGGTAAGCGGTGCAGCGTTTGTGGACCAAATACGATATCAACGTATGGCGCACGCTGGCGAATTGCGTCGCCTTCTTGAGATGCAACACAGCCACCAACACCGATGATAAGGTCTGGTTTGCTACTTTTCATCGTTTTCCAACGGCCGAGTTGGTGGAAAACTTTTTCTTGAGCTTTTTCACGGATTGAGCAGGTATTTAATAACAACACATCTGCTTCTTCCGGCTCGCTTACTTCTACGAAACCGTGAGTAGAATCTAACAAGTCTGCCATCTTTTGCGAGTCATACTCGTTCATCTGACAGCCCCAGGTTTTAATGTAAAGCTTTTTACTCATCTGATAATTGCCCAAAATAACTGTGTCTAAAATAATTTACGCACGAATCTAGCGCATGCATAACCACAATTTAGCTGTGGAAACCTTTTATACAGGTACGCTAAGTTTAATCTAAAGGGGGCGTATTTTACTCTTTCTTCACATATTCTGCCAGCATTGCACGCGTATTAATTTGTAACTATCAGGTTAATATGTTCACTACGAGGGGGCGGTTTGCTCAAGCGGTGATTGATTGTAACAGAGAGCGAGCGAGTTGAGCGTCGAGAAAACGCGGTACGGCATATAAGTAATGCGCCTCGTCAAGGGCGTGTTTGATGATATCATCGTAGTCGTTAGTACTCAGTGGCGACACCGTTTGGGGGATGTCGAGTTGATGACACAGTTGCTCTACAGCTTGAATAAACCGCTCACTGAGTTGATCCTGCTCATTGCCTTCGAGATTGATATGGCGTGCTAATACTGCCATACGAGATGCGCATGCACCCTGGTTAAAGCGCATAACAGTGGGTAAAACCATGGCATTAGCTAGCCCATGTGATATGTGGTATTTTGCACCGAGTTGATGGGCAAAAGCGTGCACGTAGCCAACACCGGCTTTGTTAAAGGCTAGACCGGCATAAAACGATGCCAAAGCCATATTTTCACGTGCTGTTAAATTATCCGGTTGGTTAACACTGGTTAATAAGTTAGCAAATATTAAGCGGGTCGCGGTCAATGCAAACAAGTCGGTTTCTTTGCTGGCGTTTTTTGAACAAAACGCTTCAATGGCATGGGTTAGCGCGTCCATGCCTGTCGCGGCCGTTAAGTGCGCGGGAAGCTTGGTCATTAACTGTGCATCTAGGGCGGCCACATCAGCGCTTATTGCTGGAGATATAATCGCGTATTTCTGCCCGGTACTACTATGGCTGACCACCGCCGCCATCGTTGCTTCTGAGCCAGTTCCCGCCGTGGTAGGCAGAACGTATAACGGCAGGCCTTTGTTGATTATTTTAAGCATGCCAGCACAACGCCTTATACTGTGTTCGCTAACATCTGGTAGCCTCGCTAATGCCGCGATCATTTTTGCCGCATCAATCGCCGAACCGCCGCCCACGGCCAGTACAATGTCGCATTGTTTTTGCTGTAAAACATGAATGCCTTTGACGATAACCGACTCACTGGGATCGGCCATGATATCGGTAAACAGACTAACGCTTACCCCTTGTTGCTCTAAGTGATTGGCTAATGGTTCGAGAAGACCCAGCTTCAACAGCCCAGAGTCACTCACCAATAACACGCGATGACTGCCCTGATCAGCAATTAAATTCAACAGTTTATAACGACTGTCGAGGCCACAGAACAGCAGTGGTTTGGGAATGTTGAGAAATTTGGAGGCGACTTTTAGCGACCAAGTCACTGTGCGAAACCAATATTGAGACAGTGTCATCACAACCTATTCTGGCGTAAGCGATTGAAAGAGAGCATAAAATTACTTTAGCGCCTCTTTTATAGCTTGTAAATATCGAAAAATCAGCGGTTTATTGATAGTCATCAATGATCGGTGTGATTAATACCTTGGCGAATATAACTAGCTTGGTTACAATCTACTGTAATCACAGAAGAAACCGATAAGGTGCCTAAGCTCAGCTACCTTATTGAGCAACGAGACGATATTTTGATCCAACAAGCCCCTACACATACCGATTGTTTAATTGTGGGTGCCGGCATGATCGGTGCAAGTGCAGCAATCGCTTTAGCAGAACTTGGTTTGCAGGTGACTGTCATCGAACGGGCACAGCCACTGGCATTTGACTCTGCTCAGCCATTGGATTTGAGGGTGTCAGCCATATCATTAGCATCACAGTCATTACTTAACCAACTACAGGCTTGGCCGGCAATTGAGGCTATGCGCCATTGTGTTTATCGCCGTTTAGGGGTTTGGGAAGACGAGCTGTCGTATACCGAGTTTAATGCCAATGAAATTAATCAATCGCATTTAGGGCACATCATCGAAAATCGAGTTATCCAGCTCGCTTTGTGGCAACAAATGCAACAACACGACAACATTACTGTGTTGTGCCCCGAAACATTAGAGTCTTTTCAGCACCACACCCACTCAGTCACTGTGCAATTGAGTAAGCAAGTGGTTGAAGCACGACTATTAATCGCTGCTGATGGTGCTAATTCGAAGGTCAGACAACTCGCGGGTATCGGCGTCACCGGTTGGGATTATCAACAAAGTGCGATGCTGATTAACGTTGAGACAGAACTCGACCAGCAAGACATTACGTGGCAAAAATTTTTACCAACTGGACCGTTAGCGTTTTTGCCGATGCCGGGTAATAACGCATCCTTGGTGTGGTATCAGCACAAAGGTGAAATTAACCGCTTATCTCGTTTGTCCAATAGCCAGTTAACGGCAGAGGTCAACCGCGCCTTCCCCAAGCGTTTGGGTTTAGTTAAGGTGGTTAACAAAGGGGCATTTAACTTAACGCGACGCCATGCAAATCAATACGTCAAAGGCCAAGTGGTGTTGTTAGGTGATGCCGCACATACCATCAACCCGCTCGCGGGGCAGGGGGTAAACCTAGGTTTTAAAGACGTTCTCGCCTTGCAAAACGTTATCGCCAAAGCCATAGGCTCTGGACAGTGTTATTACGACAGCACCGTATTAGCACGCTACGAGCAGCAACGACGCAACGACAATCTGCTAATGATGTCGGCAATGGACACTCTATACAGCGTTTTTTCCCACCCAGCGAAACCGCTAAAGCTGTTGCGCAATATGGGGCTGTTTGTTGCTCATCGAGCGCCACTGTTAAAAGCAAAAGCACTTGAATACGCTTGTGGATTGCGTTAGCAAGCTTAAAACCACACCTACATTCAACGGTTGTTCAAGCCGAAATAGAGCCGTGTAGTTACTTCGAAACACATTGAGTAAACACTGCCGTTAGACTGCCTAAAGAAGCGTTTATCGTCGGCTATTGGCCGAGCTTGGTTTTATTTTCCCCTATACATACGCTTTGTTTAACCTCGTTTTTATTTTTTGTAACCCTTTTTGCGCTTTCGCTGTCTTTATTTACATGGGCAGTTAAACCGTGGTGTAACAACCAGTGTTACACCAATCACAAGGGGATCATTATGAGCGTTTTCAAAGTTATAACCACAACCTGTGCAATGGCGTTCGCAGCCGTATCCGGTTTGCAGTCAACTGACGCGCAGGCGGGCTATCAACAGATACCGGCATGTGATACACCTCAGTGCCAACATTATTTTAAAGAATACAAACGTCGCAGCCGCGAAGGTTATGCCGATGCGATGGAAATTTTGGCGACGTTTTATCACGTTGGGTACGGTACTGAAAAAAACTTAGAGCTGCCATTGCGCTGGTACAAGCGCGCTGCCAAGTACTTTAGCGTCATGGGGGCTTACAAAGCGGGAATCTTTATGCTTAGCGAAGAGGCGTTTTTAAATACTGAGCGAGCACTTGCTTACCTCAAGAAGGCAGGAAGGAGGAAATACGGCAACGCCAACTACATACTCACCTTACTTTACAGTGAAAACGAGCTCATTCCAGCCGATTTAGCACAGGCAGATCACTGGCTTGCTTATGCATTGTAAGCGATAAACAACGAGAGGTTAGGGCAATATCGCCGTAATAGGCATAAAAAAACTCTGAAGATGATTTCATTAGAAATATTCTTCAGAGTTTTCTCAAATGGTGCGGGAGGAGAGACTTGAACTCTCACATCCTGAGGATACTGGAACCTAAATCCAGCGCGTCTACCAATTCCGCCACTCCCGCGATTCGGATGAGGATTATAGAGTATTTCCGTTTAAGCGCAAGCCTTTTATTTACTTTCTTTTTGGCGGTTGTATCAAGGCCGTTGTGTACAGCTCAAGCCGTCAACATTAGACTCAATAAAGCGACAAAGACATACGGCTTGTTTTAGTGTTTGATGACGATGTGAGTGTGGCTGTGAGTGTTAGTGCAAGTACTCACTGTTATTTGGCACCGATCAATGGGTCGCCGTTGCTACAAAGTTGTCGTTAAACCCGCTTTAAACGGATGTAATTATCGAGCTGATGAGAGATTAAAAAGTATAAGACATAAAAAAACTCTGAAGACGATTTCACTAGAAATATTCTTCAGAGTTTTCTTAAATGGTGCGGGAGGAGAGACTTGAACTCTCACATCCTGAGGATACTGGAACCTAAATCCAGCGCGTCTACCAATTCCGCCACTCCCGCGATATGGTGGCTACGCCCTGATTTGAACAGGGGACCCCATCATTATGAGTGATGTGCTCTAACCAGCTGAGCTACGTAGCCATCGGTGTTTGTTAACAAGCCTTTAAAAGACTATATCAAACGCCTGAGTTTTCAATTTCTAAAAAAAGAAATTGGCAGGGGTAAGAGGATTTGAACCTCTGAATGACGGGATCAAAACCCGCTGCCTTACCGCTTGGCTATACCCCTGCAGAGTTGTTTATCGAACCGAGAAATATTCTGGGCTAAAAAAACTCTGAAGAAGATTTCATTTGAAACACTCTTCAGAGTTTTCTATAACCAATTCAATGTAGTTAAAACACTAACCATTAAATGGTGCGGGAGGAGAGACTTGAACTCTCACATCCTGAGGATACTGGAACCTAAATCCAGCGCGTCTACCAATTCCGCCACTCCCGCGATGTTGATGTTTTTTAACAATAAATTGTAAAGCGCACATCAGTTGCTTTTTTGCCTACCATCTTCAGATGAAGAAGTTGGCAGGGGTAAGAGGATTTGAACCTCTGAATGACGGGATCAAAACCCGCTGCCTTACCGCTTGGCTATACCCCTGCAAAGGCTTCATCATTACACTGTGTTAAACCGCCAATTAAAAATTGGCAGGGGTAAGAGGATTTGAACCTCTGAATGACGGGATCAAAACCCGCTGCCTTACCGCTTGGCTATACCCCTACAATGTAATGGTGCGGGAGGAGAGACTTGAACTCTCACATCCTGAGGATACTGGAACCTAAATCCAGCGCGTCTACCAATTCCGCCACTCCCGCGATATGGTGGCTACGCCCTGATTTGAACAGGGGACCCCATCATTATGAGTGATGTGCTCTAACCAGCTGAGCTACGTAGCCATACCATTGCTTACCTTGGTTGCCCTCGGCAAGTGCGGCGTATTATGCAAATCTGCCTTGTAGCCGTCAACTGTTTTTTCAAAAAAAGTACCACTTTTTTTTCGTTTGTCTAAAGAGTGAGCAAGTTAGGCTTGTTATCGGTGATATTTATCAATTTTAAGTGTCATTTGGTTAAACCTTACCCATATTGACTCATCTTAATCCGCATCGGTGCGAATAGCTTGAGCTGGGTAGTTAACTAACGACGGCTTTGACTGGTTTGTTCAAATGCTTTGTATCGAGCAAATCGATAGAACATCACCGGCACCAAATAAAACGATAACAGCGTGGTTAATACTGTACCACCCGCAATCGCAATGGCAAAAGGTGGCCAAAACCCACCGCCGGCGATAATCAGTGGCAAGAAGCCGCCTACGGTGGTGATTGTTGTTGAGCTGATGTGTCGAGTACACCCCGTTACCGCACCTATAATAGAGGTTGTATCGGCTTTAATTGCCTGTGAATCCGCTTTTAACTCGGCAAGAATCACAATAGCAGAGTTAATGGCTAGCCCTGACAAACCCAGTAAAGCAATGATGACGGTAAAGCCAAATGGGTAATTGAATAGCCAAACACTGAGTAAACCCAAGCCCGCAGACATCAGTGCAGTGGTAAAAATAATGAGTGAAATGCGAAATGAATTAAATGACAACACCACGGTAGTCACCAACAAGATAGCAATAATACCAATGCTGCTCATCAGATCGGTTACAGCGCTATTGCGAGCTCCAGCTTCGCCACCTATTTCTAGGTGATAGCCAGGGGGAAGAACAAAATCGGTCGCGCTAATTTGCTGCTTGATTTTATCTAGGGCTATGGAAGGCAGTACACCGGCTCTCAAGTAACCTTCAATGATGTTAACCCGGCGACCATCTCGATGCGGTATTGCCCCGTGACTTGGGCTAAGTGACAATTGGGACACCGTCGATAGTGGCATAAACTCTGTCTGGCCTTGTGTCACTATCGGGAAACTATACAAGTCGTCGCTCGATTGAGTCAGTGATTGCGGACGCCGAACTCGTACATCTATCGACTGAGTTGCTTCGATAACCGAACCGGCTTTTTGACCGTCAAGTGATGATTGCAATTGTCCGGCAATATCGGTCAATCCCATATTTTGCCCATTGACGATGGTTTCATCGATATCTAGCCAAATTTTCGGTGTGCCAGCAAGCAGCGTCGCTCGCGAGTGAATGACATCTTCGGTATGGTTAATGATCAGTCTCAATTGATCGCCAAGTTGCTTGAGTGTATCTAAGCTTGGACCGAATAGGCGTATTTCGATAGGCGCATTAAACGGCGGTCCTTGTTCTAGCTTACGGACAATAATTTGCGCTTGTGGGTATTTATCGTCTAACGCCAGTTGCAATTTTGGAATAAGCTGGTTTGCGACACTAAAGTGTTTTGTGGTGATCATTGCTTGCGCGTAATTTTGCATCCCGTCTTTGGCGCCGACCAAATTGTAGTAAAAGGACGGGGCACTTTCGCCAACAAACCAATTTACAGATTTGATACCGTCGTACTGAGCGATGTGTTGACTTATGTTATCGGTTAATTGATAAGTTGCTTGTAAGCTGTTTTGTGCCGGTAAATACACTTCAATGTGAAACATATCTCGATCTGAGGGCGGAAAAAATTGTTCCTGTAGATGTTGAGCGCTGATAAACCCGCTCAATGGTAAAGCAATGAGTAATAGGGTGGCCGTTTTTGGATGCGTTAACGCCAGCTGTAAAGATTGAACAAATAATGCATTTAGCCGCGGTAAATGCATACCCTCAGTCAACCAATTGGGTAGTTTAGTACCTGAGGGATAGCTGGTTGCTCTTTTTAGAAACCGTCCCGATAATCCGGCAACCACTGTATGCGAAATTAAGTACGAGCCTATCAGAGCAAAAATTACACTCAAAGCGATACCGCCAATAAATTCACCGGCATCACCAGGCATTAAGGCAATGGGCATAAACGCCAAAATGGTAGTTAAGGTTGAACCGAGCAATGGCATCCAGAGGTGGCGTACGGATTCAATCACCGCTTGCAGACCGTTAATCCCCTGCTTCTTCTTTTGTAATACTGTGTCGGTCATAACAATGGCGTTATCGACCATAATACCTAAGGCGACAACTAAGCCTGTTATCGACATTTGATGGATCGGCAGATCATAAAATCGCATCACAGCCAAGGTGAATAGTACGGTTAACGGCAGCGCTGCGGTAACAATTGCCGCCGCTCGCATACCTAAGGTAAATAGCAGGACAATTGCGATTAAGGCAAAACCGATAAATATATTATCGAGTAATTCAGTAAGCCGTTGCTGGGTGTAGCGGTTTTGACTAAACAATACCTCAACGCCAATACTGCTCGGCAGCATGCCAGTGAACTGATCGAGAGCGGTATTAACCTGCTCCGTCCAATGATCAATGCGGGCGTTTTGCAACATGCGCGTGCCAACCACGATAGCGGGTTTACCATTGACGATAGCTAGCTTAGTTAACGGGTTGATTAATTGACGCTCAACAGATGCGATATCGCTAACAGTTAACGCGGCAAACTGCTCGGAGTAAATTGGAATATTGCGAATTCTATCTAATGAGTCTAGGGCACCTATAATTTCTATTTGTAATTGATTTTCGCTGTTGACTAGCTTACCCGCGGGAACTTTAACATCGGCTTGGTTAATGGCGCGTATCACACGTTCTATTGATATGCCGGCTAGGGCGGCTTTGTGCTGATCAAGTTCGACTAATATTTGTTCTTGATTTTGACCATAAATATTGACGATGTCGGTATCGGTCACGAGCAACAGTTGCGATTTTAACTCTTCGGCGTAGCGCCCCATTTGGATTAATTGCGGCTCGCCAGGGCCTTGCCAATTTAAAGCAATAAGCTCGGTGTACGCAAAACTGCGCTCTTCGTCTAAAATCGGTTGGCTAGCCTGCGCCGGTAAGTCCGTTTGTATATCGGCCAGTTGATCTCTGATAAGACTAAAAATAGGCGCACCATCGGACACGGAACCTTTGAGTTTTACTCGTAATATGGATATTTGCGCTCTCGATGTTGATTCTATGTAATCAATTTCCGCAATGCGCCGCAATCGTTGCTCAATAGGCTCGGTAATTAACGACTCGACTCGTTCAGCACTTGCGCCTGGATAGTGGGTTATCACAATGGCAAAGCGATTTTCGAGGGCGGGATCCTCACTGCGAGGCAAAACGCTCAGCGACGCTAAACCAGAGACGACAATTATCGCAATAAACAACGCCATCATTCGGCCATTGCGAACAAAGCCCTCTATCATAGCGAGTCTCCTTGCGTGCTTACATCCGAGCGATTAATACGGACTAGCTGGCCAGGTACAATACGGTGTAAACCAGCGGCCACAAGTAACTGATCATCTGGCAATTGAGCTTTGACAAAAGCTCGGTCAGCTTCGCTGTGTATTACCTCGACACTGTGTTGATGGACTTTAAACAGGGCATCTTTATGTTTTTCGAGGGTGAAAATGTTCCACGTACCTCGCACGCCGTCTGTCAGTGCGCTCATCGGAATCCAATACCCTATTTGTTGGTATTGTTGTTGATAATACAAATAAGCAAGTTGATTGTGATAGGCTTTTACGTTTTCATCCAGTGGTATTCGCAATTGGACACTGCGTGAATCGGAGCTGATGTTACTGCTGATATTAATGCCGTTAATCGCAACATCGCGGTCGTTAACTTGCAAGCGGATATTGATTGGGTATTGATTATCAAAACTGTTGGCGGGATCATTTATTTGCGCTAATTGTTCTGCAACCATTTGTGGAACGCCAACTTTTACTTGCAGATGCTGATCTTGATTTAATAACAAAGCCGTTTTCTCTGGGGTAATCACTTCACCCATATTGATATAACGCTTGTTCAGCGTGCCCGAAAACGGTGCCCGAAGTTCGCTGTGTTCTAGTTGGTATGTATTAGCAGCCAGTTGAGCGTCAATGTGTTGTAATTGCGCTTTGAGCACCTTGTCTTGAGCGGTTAACTCGTCGATAGTTTGAATTGAGGCATAATCGTTTTTACGCAGCGCTTTAACTCGCTTTAATGTGGCTTGGTTGAGTTCTATTTGGGCGATAAATTGTTGCTTTTGCGCGTCTAGTTGAGCGCGTTCAATGAGCAGCCGATCGTTATCTAAACGCGCTAATAATTGATCTTTACTAACTTTATCACCTTCATCAACGTCGATACTCTTCACTCTACCGGCCACTTCAAAGTTTAATTGGGCCTGTTGATTACTAACCACTTTGCCAATAAATTGACGAGTTATCTGATATTCATCACTTATCACCAATGGCATTGCTGATACGCGGTGATAATAGGACGCGTTGTCCTTAGGCTCAGGTGCACTTTCTGAGCAAGCTGTTAACCACAACCAGGGTAAAATAAGCAGTATTGCTTTTTTTGTATTGCTCAGTGTTACTGTTGAGTGAACTTTAGTTGGCGTTACATCAAACATGATTAGCAAAAAATATTAAAGTAGACCGGTTAGTCTAGTTTAGTTAAATCATACTAGACTGTCCAGTTTGATTTGGGTAGTGTAAACTAAGTATATCTTTACTATTCACATTTGATGGTAAACCTACTGATTGGTTGAAGACGATGTGAGCCAAATAACAGGCTCGACGAGAACAAAGAGGCAGATCCTTGACAGATAAAATACGCACTCGCAGTAAAAGCGAACTCAAGCGAGACAGTATTCTCAAAGCGGCGGTACGCTGTTTTAGTGAAAACGGTTTTGTTCATACCAGTATGGACAGTATTGCTAAACTCGCCGGGGTATCGAAACAAACGGTATACAGTCACTTTGGCAACAAAGACGATTTATTTATGGCATCGGTTGGGAAAAAATGCGAAGAGTTTAAGCAAGCGGCGTTTGCCAGTAGCAAACAAACCGATATCAAAGGCACCTTAACAAACTTTGCCGTCGAGTTTATTCGTTTAATGTTGTCTGATGAAGGCATGTCGGCTCACCGTTTGTGCGTTGCCGAGGCACAAGTTAATCCAAAGGTGTCACAGTTGTTTTATCAAGCCGGGCCTGAATTGGTGATCAAAAGTTTGGCTGAGCTTTTAGACGATATTAATAAACAAGTCAGCCAATGCGGTGGCGTGGGCAAGGCTATTGACGATACGTATCGCGCTGCGATTCAGTTTTTATGCTTGGTAAAAGGAGAGGCAGTCATGCGACGCGAGTACAACACGACATGGCAACCATCAACCAAACAAATCAAAGCCTACATCGACTCATCGGTCGGCTTGTTTTTACGCGGTTATGGTATTGCGAGTTAATCGAATGACTAATGTTGAATATATTTGACGATTATCTCTTGTATTGCAGGCTTTAATCGGTTTAGTCTTAGTGACAACGATTTTTAAAATGAAATACAAGGCAACATTTGGAGAGTAGTAAAATGAGCCAGTCAAATATTCAACCACTAAACAATACCGTTCACGCAAATACTAAAATCAAAGCAACCAAAAACTTCGCTCATGTTAAAGACCAGCATATGGTGCCAGTTGTTGTACAGGAGTTTTCAAGTGCCGGAGCTGAGTTTCCTGTGGTTTTTGTTAAAAACTCAGATAATAATGATTTTCAGCCAGTTGTTCTGTTTGGTCTTAAGCCAGGGGAAAACTTATACGCCAACGATGATACATGGCAGGCGAGCTACGTTCCGAGCGTATTGACTAACTTTCCATTTGCCTTAGTGCCGCACCGAGACGATAGCGAAAAGCTGATGGTGTTGATCGCTACCGACAACAACACCGTTAACGAGCAAGAAGGTCAGCCGTTATTTAACGACGATGGTCAAGAAACCGAATACATGAGTAAGCGCAAAGAGGCTTTAGTGCGTTTTTACGAGCATTCACATATGACCAAAGCATTCACCAAAGAACTAGTTGAGCGCGATTTATTGGTAGCGCAAAACCTAAACGTTGATGTTAACGGTGAAAAGATTCAAATTAACGGTTTGTACATTGTTAATGAGAAAAAGTTAAATGAAATGGCTGATGAGGAATTCGTAACCTTGCGTCAGCGCGGTATGCTAGGACCGATTTATTCACACTTAACATCTGTGCATCAAATCCGTCGATTAGCGCAGAAAAAGGCGGCTCTAGCCGTAGCATAAGCAAGTAATCAAGCTTATAACCGAACACTAAACTTTTTGATAATCAAGAAACGACAAAGGAGTTGAGCACGCGCTTGCTCCTTTTTTTGTCTTTGTGGCGAGGAAAACAATATGACTGCCAAGCAACAGTTATTCGTAGGTATCGATGGTGGCGGAACCAAGTGCAAAGCTATCGTTGTTAACAACCACGGGCAAATACTGGGGCATGGCGTCGCTGGTCCAGCCAATGCATTTCAGCATTTAACATTAGCCCAACAGTCAATTATAGATGCCACTGTGCTGGCGCTTGATGATGCCGGCTTATCGCATATGTCGTTGACAAGTTTGGTCGTCGGAGCGGGGCTTGCCGGAGTAAATATCGATGCCAGTCGCCAAGCGATGCTCAACTGGCAACATCCGTTTGCGCAATTTTATCTGACCACCGATATGGCGATAGCGTGTTTGGGAGCCCATCAAGCAGAGCCCGGTGCAATAATCATTTGTGGTACAGGGTCTGCTGGTTATGCCCATAACGGTATACGTGAGCTTCACCTCGGAGGTCACGGGTTTGCCCACGGAGATATATGCTCTGGCGCTTGGTTTGGATTGCGAGCGGTTGAACAGGTACTGCTCAGTAGCGATGGTTTCCAGCCAGCAACGCAGTTGCAACAGTGCTTGTTTGATCAACTAAAGGTGGCCAACATTAATCAACTTATTGCCAAAAGTGCAGGTCAAGGAGCGGGTTTTTATGGCCAATTAGCGAAACAGGTATTTTTTTGCGCCGAGCAAGGCGATCAATTGGCTATGAATATTGTCGAACAAGGTTTGTCGTATTTTTGTCAGATGGTTGATGCTCTTACTGATTTCCAACAAGGCAAGATTGCACTCATCGGTGGTTTAGTACCGTTACTGACACCTCATTTGCCCAACCGAGTCAAAACCGTGCTAAGTCGTCCTCAACGTCCCCCAGAGTACGGTGCTATCTTATTTGCCCAACGCCAATATGTCGACGAAGGCTAAATTCATCATTTGCGGCTGGTGATCGTTGCGGCTGGTGATCAGAGCAAAGGGCATGGTCTCAGCGCATCTCTTAACGCTTTAGTGCTTGGCTACGAGTCGTGGGCTGAGTACTTTTTCGGTGCCAATAGTTAAACTTGGTCAATGTCGCGCACCATCTCGGTAGCTGTCATCATCTGTTGTTTTTACACCGTTTCAACAGCAGACCCTGCTACGCCTACCTCCCGAGATATTAACGTCTTTCTTGAACTATACTAACAAATCATTCCCCGAAGTTTGGCAAACATTTATGAGAATAATCCTTGTTAACGCTATCGTAGGAGCCCTGCTGATACTGTTATTGTCATCGTGTGAACAACCAGCACCGGTTAAAACCGAGGTTGAAGTGGTCGTGCAAGAGGTGAAGCAATACCCGTTTCAGGGCAGTAATGCCTTTGTTGGCCGCTTAGAGGCGATTGGCGATGTTGAAATTATTGCTCGAGTAAAAGCGCCAGTGCAACAAGTACACTTTCAGCAGGGGGCACAGGTTAGCGCAGGGGACTTGCTGTACAGTTTAAATCAAGATGAGTTGCAGGCGCAGTACGATCAAGTGCAAGCGTCGGTGAGTCAAGCCACATCAGCTCTTGCCGTGGCGAAAAAAAACTATGACCGCGGCGTCGAGTTAGCGCCAGATGGTTACATATCGGGCTCAGAGCTCGACCAGCTCGAATCAAACGTGTTAGAGGCAAAGGCACAACTTGAAGCCGCTCAAGCAAAGCTTAAAAATGCGCAAGTCAATTTAGATTACACTCGCATACACGCTCCAATTACCGGAATTATTGATCGTTCTCGTTTTACCGAAGGCGATTTAGTTGGCCCAGATGTCGGTCTGTTAACCTCTATTGTTGCCAGTGATGCGATGGAGGTACCTTTTCAAGTCAGTGAAAAAGCATACTGGGACATGGTGCGCAAACTGCAAAAAGGAGAAATGGACGACAGTGTGCGCAAGCCGATCGTTGAAATTGCATTTTCCGAAAACGATATTTATGAACACCAAGGCACGATTAATTTTATTTCAAACCGCGTTAACCCAGACACTGGTTCAATGGAAGTACGGGCGTTAGTGCCTAACCCAGATGGTGTACTCAAACCCGGTCAATACGTCACCGTCAACGTTACACTCCCCGTCCCGGTGGACGTGATCATGGTTGCTCAAACTGCAGTGCAATCAGATCAGCAGGGGGATTATGTACTTACCGTAGACACTAGCAATACAGTACAGCGCAAAAATATCTACCTAGATCGCCGTGTTGATACATTAGTTATCGTCGAGTCGGGCCTTGATGTAGGTGAACGAGTGATTATTCGCGGTGTTCAAAAAGTGCGCGACGGCATGACCGTCAAGGCTATCTCTGCTGATGAAGATGAACAGCAACCCCCTTCAGCATCCGTGATTAAAAAGTAAGGGCGATTATGTTTAGCAAGACCTTTATTCAACGTCCTAAACTGGCTCTGGTTATTGCGGTCGTGTTGACGTTGTGTGGCATTATCGCAGGTATCAACTTGCCCGTCTCAGAATACCCCAATGTCGCACCGCCACAAGTGGTGGTCAGTGCCAACTACACAGGTGCATCCTCAAACGTTGTCAAACAAGCTATCGCACAACCGATTGAAGAAGCGGTCAATGGTGTTGAAGGGATGATTTACATGCAATCAAAAAGCGCCAATGACGGTAGTTATCGACTGACGGTGACCTTTGCCACAGGCACCGACGCAGATATGGCGCAAGTTAGGGTGCAAAATCTGGTAGCAATGGCGGAGCCAAAACTTCCTCAAGACGTCCGTCTAACAGGAGTTTCAGTAAAGAAACAATCACCAGACATGCTGTTTTTGGTTAACTTGTATGCACAAAACGATGAGTTTGACCGCGCGTTTATTTCTAACTATGTAAAAATTAACCTACTCAGTGCAATGAAACGGGTTGATGGAATATCCGAAGCGATGATTTTGGGCGAAGCGGCTTATTCGATGCGCATTTGGTTAGACCCGCTGAAGATGGCCGCCTTAAAAGTGACCCCAAGTGATATAAAAGCAGCGTTAAATGAACAAAATGTGCAGGTAGCCGCTGGTAAGGTGGGCGCCCCACCGTCAGATAACAACGTTAAAACAACGTATACGCTTACCGTTAAGGGCAAACTCAGTGAGGTGAGCGATTACGAGAACATCATCTTGCGCGCTGAAAATGACGGAGCCTTGGTCACGTTAAAAGACGTCGCAGATATCGAACTAGGTCAAGCAGACTACAACATCTATACCGCAGTCGATGGGCACCCCGCAAGCACGGTTGCCTTATACCTTCTACCAGGGGCAAATGCCCTTGAAACAGGCAGTAATGTTAAGCAGATGATGGCGCAAATGGCACAGACGTTTCCTCAAGGGCTTGATTACTCTATTGGTTACGACACCACGCGCTATGTGTCAACGTCGATCAGTAAAGTGGTGATATCTCTTGTCCAAGCCATTGCGCTCGTAATTATTATCACCTTCATTTTTTTGGGGAGTGCGCGAGCGGCGCTGATTCCTTCGATTGCTATTCCCGTTTCGCTTATTGCGACATTAGCGGTCATGCTTGTGGTTGGAATGACCATCAATACCGTTACCTTGTTCGGGTTGATTTTAGCCATAGGGGTGGTCGTCGACGACGCCATTTTGGTGGTGGAAAATACCGAACGTCACTTAGATGAAGGCGGCGAGGCGATGACCCCAGAGTTGGCGGTTACTCGTACTATGGAAGAGGTATCGGGGCCAATTGTGGCTACCACATTAGTGTTGTTGGCGGTTTTTGTTCCGGTGGCGATGCTACCGGGGTTGACCGGTATTATGTATCGCCAGTTTGCACTGACCATTTGTGTAGCGGTACTTTTTAGTTCGTTAAACGCACTGACATTATCACCAGCGCTGTGTAAGTTACTGTTAAAGCGCAGTGAAAATTCGGCGAGTTGGTATCAAAAATTCAATCGCCTTTTTGATCGGATACGAGATAGGTATGGCAAAGGCGTTGCGTTTTTTATTCGCAAAACCTTGCTCGTGAGTGTGTTGATGGCGATAACGTTTGCATTGTTGGGGTGGAGTTTCTTAAAAACACCTACCGGTTTTGTGCCGGCCGAGGACAAAGGGGTGTTTATTGTCAGTGTACAATTGCCCGATGCGAGCTCTCTTAAACGCACCCAAGAAGTGCTCGATAAGCTAACCAAGCAAATACAGCAAGATTCACGTGTCGAAAGTATTACCTACGCCGCTGGGTACAGTATTTTATCCGGTGCTGCGCAAAATAATGCCGGCTCAATGTTCATCGTATTAAAACATTGGGATGAGCGGGTTGAACGCCAAGATATCGTATTTGCGATCACCCAAAAAGTAAATTACTTGGCTTTTATGGAAGTGCCAGAGGCCCAGGTGTTTGCTATACCACCACCAGCGGTACCCGGTATGGGGGCGGTTGGCGGTTTAGAGTTTATTTTACAAGATAAACTTGGCGCATCGGATAGTGAATTATCTCAAGTGCTTAATACCTTTGTCGTTGAGGCAAATCAGCATCCTGCACTAACCAATGTGTACAGCACCTTTCGCGCCAATGTGCCTCAGTATTTGGTAGATGTTGACCGAGTCAAAGCCAAAACATTAGGCATTCCATTGAGTGAAGTCTTTACGACACTGCAATCGCAATTGGGCTCAATGTACATCAATGATTTTTATAAATTTGGCCAAACTTATAAAGTGATCATGCAAGCCAAGTCTGCAAGTCGGGCGGAAATTTTTGACATCGGTAACCTCTACGTGAGAAATGCGAGTGGGCAAATGATTTCCTTGTCGACCATTGCCGATATCGACAGTGTCCACGGACCCGATATCAGTGAGCGTTATAATCAATTTAGCTCGCTAAGCATTCGCGCCTCAACCGCGCCCGGATATAGCTCCGGCGACGGTATCGCGGCAATGGAGCAAATCGCCAATCAAATATTGCCGCAAAACTTTCAATATGAGTGGACCGGCATGACCTACCAAGAAATCGAAGCGGGCAATATGGCAATTTATGCGTATTCCCTAGCTTTGGTGTTTATTTATCTATTTTTGGTTGGTCAGTATGAGAGTTGGTCAATACCCGTGGCCATTATTTTAGTCGTCCCAGTTGCGGTTTTTGGGGCATTAGTCAGTCTTAATGCAACGGGGATATCGCTAAACCTGTTTGCCCAAATAGGCTTGATCTTGCTAATTGGCATGGCGGCTAAAAATGCAATCCTTATCGTTGAATTTGCAAAGAACTTAAGGGAACAGGGCGAGAGGATTAGTGACGCTGGCTATCAAGCGGCAATACTAAGGTTTCGAGCGGTATGTATGACAGGAGTGTCTTTTATCGTCGGTATTATTCCGTTAGTTGTCGCAACAGGGGCAGGTATGTTTAGTCAAAAATCGTTGGGTATTACTATTTTTGGTGGTATGACGATGGCGCTAGTGATCGGGACGTTGCTTATTCCCGTGTGTTACGTGATTGTGCAAACTATTCGCGAACGATTAAAAGCCAGTTGACCGCAGCTACTGGTTTGTATGTACCTGGTTAGGTGTATTCATCGATACTGGTTATTTTCGGTGCGCCATTAACGACATCAATAATACCTTCCATCCACACGTATTTATTCAGCGTTTTGGAACGGTAGCGAATCACTATTTTTGCCGACGACGAACCGATAAGCTCTGACGATAACAGGGCGACATCTGTGCCTACTCGCACTTTGCTGCGATGCCCTTGTTGCAGGTAATCAACATACTCTTGACGAGAGTATTGCAGTACCATGCCGTAACCATTTGAGCCTTGACTGACGGTTACTTGCACGTTTTTGGCCATAACATTTTTTAATAAATCGGGATTTTCAGTGCGGTGATATTCGATAAATTGCTGAGCTATGTGATTGATACTGTCATGACTTAATTTGGGCGCAGCTACACTGAGCGATATGGGATTGAGTAACACGCTGATCAGTAGGATTATCTTTTTCATAGCTCGTTTTAAAAATGTTATACGTGATGCCGTTAAAATGACGGCAGTGCCCAGCCTTTAATAGAGAGGTGTATCACCGGCGATATTTACCAGTTTAAATAAGCGCCACACCACTTTTTTCCATGCCGACAGATCCGAGTTGTTATTTTATTGTACAACTAACTTACCAAATTTTTCCATAATTAACATGCAGATATTTCATTTTTTTGCACATTGCTAGCAACTTTAAACACCACCGCGACATCGCTCATTTTAATTACCCCTTTGTATATTTGTAAAAGTTAACTGGTTTGATTCTTTTTTACTCAAAAAGGTGTTACAAATAATACACGACATGTTGGTTTTTGTTCGAATTAAACGTTATAAGGTTTTGTTATATCGCCATTTATTGATTAGTTATCAAATGCGAATAGTAGGATCTATGCACTGTAATTACAGTGTTCGCATTGGAGGCAAAAGCTTGTTACCGATGCTCGCAAGGATAACTCAAAGACTGTATGCATGTTGTTTGTACGAATAATAACAACGTAACCTGATAACAGGTGAACAAAGAAAAGGTTGATGATATGCAAATAGGCATTGTAAAGGAGTCGCTCAACGGTGAAAACCGAGTGTCAGCATCTCCTGCGTCGATTCAAAGTTTAATAAAGTTAGGTTTCGATGTGATAGTCGAAGCGGCAGCAGGGGATAAGGCCAGCTTTAACGATGATGCGTACCAGCAAGCGGGAGCAGTGATCAGCGACCGAGACTCAGCGTGGCAGGCGGATATTGTGCTTAAGGTCAATCAACCAACCATGGATGAGGTTGACCTACTCAAAGATGGCGCTAATTTGATTAGCTTTATTGCACCAGCACAAAACGATGCACTGTTAGAGGCGTTAAAGCAAAAAAATATTAATACTTTGGCAATGGAAATGGTGCCGCGAATGACTCGTTCGCAGTCGATGGATGCGTTGAGTTCAATGGCGAACATTGCCGGTTACCGAGCTGTCGTTGAAGCAACCCATCACTTTGGTCGTTTTTTAACAGGGCAAATTACGGCTGCCGGTAAAATTCCTCCTGCTAAAGTGTTGATTATCGGTGCAGGCGTCGCTGGTCTTGCCGCCATAGGGACAGCGGGAAGTTTAGGCGCCATCGTTCGCGCGTTTGATACCCGTCCAGAAGTTAAAGAGCAAATAGAGAGTATGGGGGCGCAATTTTTAGAGCTCGATTTTGAAGAAGAAGCCGGCTCAGGTGACGGCTATGCCAAAGAAATGAGTCAAGCCTTTATCGATGCTGAAATGGCCTTGTTTCGAGAGCAAGCCAAAGATGTCGATATCATTATTACTACCGCAATGATCCCCGGTAAACCCGCACCCAAATTAATCTTAGAAGATATGGTGGGTTTAATGAAACCCGGATCTGTTATTGTTGACTTAGCAGCGCCTGGCGGCGGAAATTGTGAGCTTACCAAAGCCGGCGAAGTTACTGAGGTCAATCAAGTAAAAATAATTGGCTATACCGATTTAGTCTCTCGCTTACCAAACCAAGCAAGTCAGTTGTATGCCAACAATTTAGTCAACTTACTCAAGTTATTGTGTAAGGAAAAAAATGGTCAAATCGACATTGATTTCAACGACCAAGTGATTCGCAATATGACGGTGGTAAAAGATGGCAAAGTCACGTTCCCGCCACCGCCAATCAAAGTATCAGCCACACCAACTCAGCCCAAAAAAGTACAGGTAAGTGATCAACAAGCGCCACCTGAAGTAAAAAAATCAGGAGCGTTAAAATATATCTCAATGGTCTTAGCCGCGCTTGCTTTTGTTTGGATAGCCAGCGTTGCACCTAGTGAATTTTTGTCTCACTTTACCGTTTTTGTATTGGCCTGTGTGGTTGGTTATCACTTGGTGTGGAATGTTACCCACGCTCTACATACCCCTCTTATGAGCGTAACTAATGCCATATCAGGGATTATTATTGTTGGCGCTTTATTACAGGTAGGCAGCGATAATGCGGTGGTGCAAATATTGGCAGGCGTTGCAGTATTAATTGCATCTATCAATATAGCTGGCGGTTTTTTGGTGACAAAAAGAATGTTAAAGATGTTCCGTAAAGAGGTGAATGACAATGACTGAAGGGATGATTAGCGCAGCATACGTCATTGCCGCGGTGTTATTTATTTTATCGCTTGCCGGTTTAAGCAAGCAAGAAACCGCGCAAGCGGGCAATTGGTATGGCATTATTGGTATGACAATCGCATTGATTGCGACCATTGCCAGCCCCAGCGTTGGCGCAGTTGGTATTATTGTCGCGTGTATGGCGCTAGGTGGCATTGTTGGACTCATTCTAGCCAAACGAGTCGAAATGACAGAGATGCCAGAATTAGTGGCTATCTTGCATAGTTTTGTCGGTTTAGCCGCGGTATTTGTTGGCTTCAACAGTTATTTAGCGCACGACCCAACGATAACCGGCAGTGCGTTGACTATTCACAATGTCGAAATTTTCTTAGGTGTATTTATTGGCGCGGTGACGTTTACCGGTTCGGTGGTCGCTTTTGCCAAATTGCGAGGGTTGGTTAACAGCGCAGCACTAATGCTGCCACATCGGCATAAGCTCAACTTAATTATGGTGTTGGTGTCGGTCTATTTAATGGTGCAATTTGTAGCGGCAGGTGGCGTGCTCATGCCCTTAATGATTATGACTTTAATCGCCTTCGTCTTTGGTTATCACTTAGTTGCATCAATAGGCGGCGCTGATATGCCGGTGGTCGTGTCTATGTTGAACTCATACTCTGGATGGGCTGCCGCATCTGCTGGTTTTATGTTGGGCAACGATTTACTTATTATCACCGGTGCCTTAGTCGGTAGCTCGGGTGCTATTTTATCGTACATTATGTGTAAAGCGATGAACCGCTCATTTGTTAGTGTGATCGCTGGTGGTTTTGGCAATGACACCCAGGCCGCAAGTGATGTTGATTATGGCGAACATCGCGAAATTAGTGCCGAGGCGACGGCTGAATTATTAGCTGACGCTAAGTCGGTTATTATTACCCCAGGTTACGGCATGGCAGTGGCGCAAGCTCAATATCCAGTGTATGAGTTAACGCGAGCGCTGCAGAAAAAAGGGGTGCAAGTGCGCTTTGCCATTCATCCGGTGGCTGGCCGTTTACCGGGACATATGAACGTGCTGTTAGCCGAAGCAAAAGTGCCTTATGACATTGTACTTGGTATGGAAGAAATCAACGAAGATTTCGCCGATACCGATGTCGTGTTAGTCATTGGTGCCAATGACACCGTAAATCCAGCCGCAAGCGAAGATCCAAGTAGCCCAATTGCTGGTATGCCGGTATGTGAGGTTTGGCATGCAAAACAAGTGGTGGTGTTTAAGCGTTCAATGAATACCGGCTATGCCGGTGTGCAAAACCCTTTGTTTTTTAAAGATAATACCGATATGTTATTCGGTGATGCAAAAGACAGCGTTGAGCAAATTATTAAAGCGCTCTAATGAATTGACAACCACATGTCACAGCGCCTCGATTGGAGTGTCCAGTTGAGGCGTTTTTCTCTGGCATTGGCAATCTGTGTCAGTTTATAATTGTTTTTATTTCCAGACCCTTACTTATTTTGGCATCGATATCTGCGGCTAACACGATAGCAACCCAATACAACTTTACTAATCGCATTGGTATCTTTGATTCTGGCGTGGGGGGCTTGTCTATTTATCAAGGAATTACACAGCGCCTCGCCAATGAGCGGCTTGTTTATATTGGCGACAATGCGCATGCCCCATATGGTGAAAAGTCACTGGATTATATTTTACAGCGCTGTCGAGTTATTTGTCGCTTTATGCAACAACAAGGTGCAAAGGCTATCGTCGTCGCCTGTAATACGGCAACGGTGTCGGTGATTAGCCGCTTACGCGACGAGTTTGAGTTACCGATTATCGGTGTTGAGCCAGCGGTAAAGCCAGCGGCATTAGCCAGCAAAACGGGACACGTCGGCGTATTTGCAACGCGCGCTACACTAGCGAGCCCAAGCTTTAATAACTTAATGTCGAAGTACAAACAGCAAGTTGACTTTCACACAGTTGCTTGCCGAGGTTTGGTCGAAGCCATTGAAACACTCCCACACAATAGCGAGCAACTTAATCACCTGTTAGCCGGTTTTGTCAGCCAAGTCACCGAGTGTAACATTGACGGCTTGGTACTCGGTTGTACCCATTATCCCTTTGTTAGACAACAAATTTCTCGGTTATTGCCGGCAGGCGTCGATATTTTTGATACGTCTGAGGCCGTGGCCCGTCAAGTAGAAACTCGCTTGTTGCAATCTGGTCTTGTTGACGAGCAAAGCCATGATGATGAGGACGTTTTTTTGACCACCGGCCAAGAAGGTGTTGTTGCGCCGCTTTTTTCTGCCTTACTCAATAAATCGACTAAAGTTAAACACATAGATATTTAATCAATAATTAGGCTTAACATCCATGAAAATAGATAAAAATACGGTAGTACAATTTCACTACGTGCTAAAGGACGACAAAGGCAACACGGTTGAAGACTCTCGGGCAAGCGACCCGATAGCGATTCTAGTTGGTCATAGCAATATGATTGTCGGCGTTGAAAACGCGCTGATGGGTAAGCAAAAAGGCGACAGTTTCAGCGTAACAGTTGCACCGCAAGACGGCTACGGTGAATACGTTGCAGGCGCAGAGCAACGCGTGCCGGTTAAACACTTACAAGGTGCGAGTAAGTGGAAGCCAGGCATGGTTGCCATCGTTAATACCGATCAGGGGCAACGCCAAGTAACGGTTGTTAAAGTGGGCCGCTTTATGATCACTGTGGATACCAATCACCCATTTGCTGGTAAAACCTTAGAATTCGACATTGACGTCATCGATGTACGCGAGGCCGAAGAAAGTGAAATCAGTCACGGTCATGCTCATGGAGTTGGTGGTCACCAACACTAGTGCCTTCGGTATAGAACACCTTTTTACCTTTTTCCTCTTTATCTCAAACGAGATCTTATAAAGGTCTCGTTGTTATTTATCTCACCACTTGCTACTCTTCGCATTTATAAAAATAAATCCAGTCGGATATGAGTGATGTAGTCACGCTAACAAATAAGGTCGGTTAGCGATATGTTGTCTTATCACATTGTTTGATCTGCTATGACCGGCAAACCGTCATTTACCACGCGATGGCTTATTGATATTCAAGTGCTCTATCTGTGTGTAGGGCTAGCGAATAAAAGCTTTACTTTGCTAGTGTAGAATGGCGCGGATGAGCTTCTGGCAGCGACAATTGATGCAATCTATTGATACATATCATTCGATAATCAACGGCTGATTATCGGGTTCATATATTTACTCAACAAATTTGTGCAGTTTCCATCAAAGCTGTTCAATTATCAACTAGACTTTAGCAAAGCAGTGCTCGTTATATAAAAGACAAATTATTGTTTTCTATTGATTATTTTTTTGATACTTTCCCGGCTGTTAACAAAAGGAAACCAAATGAAAATTGCCATTCTATCCAGAAATGAAAATTTATATTCAACTCGCCGACTAAAAGAAGCGGGATTAGAACGAGGTCACGAGGTGGATGTAATCGACACACTTCATTGCTATATGGATATCACCAGTAGCCGACCGACTGTGCGTTATCACGGCCAAGAACTGCCATTGTACGACGCCATCATTCCGCGTATTGGTGCTTCAATTACCTTTTACGGCACCGCCGTTGCGCGTCAATTTGAAATGATGGGCACGTTTAATGTTAATGAATCGGTGGCGATCAGTCGTTCACGTGACAAACTGCGTTCATTACAGCTATTATCGCGAAAGGGCATCGGTCTGCCACGAACGGGGTTTGCTTGTAAACCAGATAAAATCAAAGATTTAATTAAAAACGTTGGTGGTGCGCCGGTGGTTATTAAGCTACTTGAAGGGACGCAAGGCATTGGCGTGGTATTGGCGGATACCAATAAAGCAGCGGAGAGTATTATCGAAGCCTTTATGGGCTTAAAAGCGAATATTTTGGTGCAAGAATTTGTTAAAGAGGCAGGTGGTGCTGATATTCGTTGTCTCGTTGTTGGCGGTAGAGTGGTGGCAGCAATGAAACGACAAGGTGCAGAAGGTGAATTTCGCTCCAATTTGCATCGCGGCGGTAGCGCTGAAATTATTAAATTAACCAAACAAGAGCGAGAAACAGCGGTAAATGCCGCTAAGGTCATGGGCTTAAACTTTTGTGGTGTTGACTTACTTCGCTCGAACAGCGGTCCCATGGTAATGGAGGTAAATTCATCTCCTGGGCTAGAAGGTATTGAAACCGCAACTGGGTTTGATGTTGCCAGTAAGCTTATTGAATTTATTGAAAAAAATGCTAAGTTCAATGCAAATAAAACAAAGGGCAAAGGTTAGTCGCATAACCGATTGTGGCAGGTGGCCAGATGAAAGCGTTAAAAATTGGTGAACACACTATTTTACCGGGTGAGACAAAAAAAATTGAACTGCCGGTAGCGAAGTTGTATACCGATGCTGATGTGCACTTACCCGTATACATCGTTAGGGGGAGAAGAGATGGACCAACTATGTTTGTCAGTGCGGCGGTGCACGGTGACGAGCTTAATGGTATTGAAATTATTCGCCGATTGATTAATTTAAAAGGCTTTAAAATTACTGCGGGAACCTTGATCGCTGTTCCTATGGTCAATGTTTACGGTGTGGTTAACTTAAGCCGTTATATGCCCGATAGACGCGATTTAAATCGCTGTTTTCCCGGCTCTGCGAAAGGATCGTTAGCGGGACGTGTTGCCAATATTTTTCTCACCGAAATTGTCCAACATTGCGACTACGGCATCGATTTACACACCGGCGCTATTCATCGCTCTAATCTGCCACAAATACGAGCCGATCTGAGTGATGATGAAACTCTGGAACTGGCCAAGGAATTTGGCGTACCAGTTATTTTAAATTCAAATGTATTAGACGGCTCACTACGCCAATCTGCGGTTGCTAATGATACTCGAGTATTGCTGTACGAGGCTGGAGAAGCGTTACGCCTTGATGAGTTTTCTATCCGTGCTGGTATTCGCGGTGTGGTCAATGTATTACGTCATTTAAAAATGATGCCCAAACGGCGGGTTCGAAAAAAAGCGGTTAATTATTTTATTGCCAATAACAGCGGTTGGGTGAGGGCAAGCGCAAGCGGTATTGTCTCACATCATTTTAAGTTAGGTGATCAGGTTAAAAAAGGACAAATTCTCGCTGATATCGGTAGCCCATATGGTGAACCGTTGGGTGAGGTTACCGCTAACAAGGGCGGTGTAATCATAGGCAAGCAAAATATTCCTTTGGTGCAAGAAGGCGAAGCAATGTATCACATTGCCTATTTTAAAGAGGACGATGAAGAGATTGCCGAGCACATTGAATCAATAGAAGAACAATTAGTAGAAAAAATACAAGACAATGAGGCATTACTGTGATGGACAGAATCATTATTGGCCATATCGAAAATATTGATTTACCCGATTTGGGAATACAACAGCTCACCGTTCGCGTTGATTCGGGAGCGCAAACGTCGTCGCTACACGTCGACAATATTGAACGCATCAAAATTGATCAAAAACCGGGGGTGGCTTTTGATTTACACCCTGAAATACACGATGTTGACAAAGTTGTTCGTTGCCAAGCGTTACTTCACGATGTGCGAAAGGTGAAGTCGTCTAATGGCATCAGTGAGCAACGCTATGTGATAAAAACCCCTGCGGTGTTAGGTCAATATCACTGGAATATAGAAATCACCTTAACCGATCGCTCAGATATGACTTACCTGATGCTATTGGGTCGTCAAGCAATAGGCGAGCACTTCTATATCGATGCTGCAAATGCCTTTGTTGCGTCCAATGGTTAACAACACTTTCTAATCCATACTTTGTTCAAAGTAGCGATGTAGACGCCATACGGTATTTACATCGCTAACTTGTCTTACTTGAGATTTAATTTGCTTACCTTTACAGCCTCTTATCGGTTGCGGTAACGCGCGTCTCATCAAGTTTAATAAAATCTTAGATTTTCAATCTAATAGCCTGTGTTATATTGGTTTTTATATCAATTAATAAATGTCACTTAACACAAAAGGTGGCGTTGCAAGTTGGGATTATAAATGAGTACCTTCATTACAACGAGTTGGATGGTTGGTGGTGAACAGTCACACCGGGTAGAGTTGAATTCGGCGCAAGCGAAAACGTGTGATTGGGTTCATGCCGATCGTTCAGCGCCTGAGTTTGCCAACTGGCTAAGCGAGCGCGGCTTTTCAGATTCGGTTATCGAATCGGTTGTTGCCAATGATACCCGTCCGCGATTTCAAATGATTTGCGATGACAGTTTTGTATTAAATTTACGCGGCGTGAACTTGAATCAGGGCAAAACCCCAGATGACATGCTAACAATACGCTTTATCTACACTCCTAAGCAGTTGATTAGCTGCAGCGTGCAAAACTCTAAGGCGATTGATGCGGTCATTGCCCAACTAGAGGTCGGACGCGGCCCGCAAGATATTGAGCATTTATTACTCGAAATTATCAATCAACTCAATATTCGTATCGACGCATTTTTAACCGATGTTGAGACGTTTATCGACCATATCGACGATAATGGCTTAGATCATCGCGACTCGATCGCACTGAATGAAATGCAACAAAAGTTACTGCGCTTAAATCGTTTTTTGAAACCACAAGCATATGCGTTAACAGCGTTTACAAAAGTCGAACTAAACAGCTTTTCTAATTTATTAGTCAATCGCGCCAACCAACTCGACTTTCTTAGTCGTTTAGTGGAAACCATCGATTTTTACTTAGCGCAAATAGAAGTATTAAATCGACATATCGAGCAAATAAACGCAGCGTTGATGAATCGAAACACCTATCTACTATCGATCATTGCCGCGATCTTTTTACCCCTTGGGTTTTTAACCGGCTTGTTTGGTATCAATATTGGCGGCATGCCCGGCGTAGAACATGGGCAGGCATTTTATATCTTTAGCGGGATATTACTGTTGCTCTGTATTATTCAACTATACGTTTTTAAAAGACTCAAATTTTTGTGACACGCAGCACCTCGTGTATCGCAACAGCGACGACAATTGTTATCGCTATTGCGAACGCATGCAAAAATCGGCTAGAGTGCGTTAGATACCGAGGCCTGTCCCTGTGTGAACGAAGACGGCCATTAACGCAAAAGTTAAAGCCAATGTATTGGGGCATGTTGTCGGTATCAAAGAGTGCCTGTGTTTTTGAAGAGTAAGTAATGAAAATCACCGTTGAAACGACGCGACAAGCTGAAGTCGCATCTTTTTTGAGCAAAAAAATCGTCGAATTTAATCACCAGCATTGGACGGTTACTAAACAGCCCTTAGCACTTACCTATCGAGATCAGCAGGGGCAAATTTTAGCCGGCGTATCAGGGGTTACATTTGGCCATTGGCTGCATATAGAGCGCCTTTGGGTAGCTGATAGTCTGCGCGGTAAGGGCATTGGTCAGCAATTGCTTGTCGCTATCGAAGAGCAAGCCAAACAACGCCAGTGCCAGTTCGCATTTGTTGACACCTTAGATTTTCAAGCCAAGCCACTGTACCAAAAAAACGGTTACCAAGTGCAATGTACGCAGCACGACTACCCGTTAGCAGGTAAGCGTTATTATCTAAGCAAAACGCTGTAATCAAATGGCTTTGCGGATGTTAACTGTGATTTTAACAAACCGTGCTTAAGGCTTTAACCAAGGAGTTACAGCTCTAAGCACTGGATCTAACTTCTAGCTTGTTTTTGGGCAATTATTATTTAGAAAACACATCTACTGATTTTCGGTTAATGGCTGGTAAAAATGGAACTGTCAGTACGGCGACGCAAATCATAAATATATAAAAAGTGGTTATTTGATTAGTAAATTCAGGTAATAGAGGCAAATAATTAAACGTTATATTTGCCATGCTATGCATGATAATAGCGATTAACACGCTACCTGTTTTATTGTACAACCAGCCAATAACGATGCTTGCAAGCAAGACCCAAATGGCGAACGTAAAAAAAGACATGTCTTGAGGTACTCCCGTACCAATTAACGCGGCGGGGTAATGCCAAATAGCCCATACACTTCCGACGATTAAGCTGGCGGTTAGCACTGAAACGTGTTTTTGCAATTTTGGCTGCAAGAAGCCACGCCAACCAAATTCTTCTCCTAGTGAAATTAACAAGATAACGATGAGTTGGGGGAACAATTGTGTTGTGCGCAAGGATAACTCAGGTCCACCGAAAAGGTTATGGATAATAATTGCTAAGCCTCCTAGAAACGGAAAGAGCAACATTGCAAAAAACAGCCACTTGAAGTCAAAGCGCTTAGTTAATTGACTAATGAATAGTGATTTAGCCCCATTTTTACCATTATTCACCACGGTTAGTATAAGTGCGACCAAACTCGGAGTGAATACCGCTAGAAAGCTAATATTTAAGTTGTCAGCATTGTAAGCAAGGTAAGATATAGCACTGCTTAGAAGTAAAACACTGAGGGTAAATATTAGAATCTGATTTGTTTTAATTTTTTGCATAATGGTCCTATTTCGTGGCTGTTTTTACTTATTTAAAGCTATTCTTGCAATTAATAGACCATAATGAGTATGTTTGACTCATGCATGAGTTTAACTAGAGGGAAAGGTTTTGCTACGTTTAAAATCGATATGGCCTGTCGCTTAGAGTTAAGACAACTGAAACTTGTTACTCAAATACGATTTTAGCCAAATATGTATGTTAAACGCCCGATTCTGATTCGTTTGCGTTTGTTTGTAATGTGGCGTAAGTTATTGAATAAGATGTAGTCTTTAACGTTTTCTGTGAGCGACCTACAGCCTTTTATAATGTTTGAAAAATGACTATTTCAGTACAGATACCTTCATTTGGCAGCAGAACGAATATTGCTATCCTTTGTTAACTAAAGTGCCGCAGGTATTGAATCACCACCTATAAAAACAAAAAAGGAAAACACTATGATAAGACCACCTATTAACTTTTTGAATGCGCTCACTCATGCCTTGCGAGCAGTTCCTGTTGGAATTGTACTTATGCTCAGTTTATTGTCATTTAACACCTTTGGCGGCGATGTTACTGATGTGTCGGTCGTGAAAAGGGCATTGCCTGTGTATCCTAAGTACGCTATCAAAAACGGCTTAGAAGGCAGTGTATTGGTTAATTTCAGTATAGAAAAAGATGGAAATGTGTCAGATATTCAAGTTGTTGCTTCAGATCTCGATGGCCTTTTTGATGCCACAACCATACTTGGGATCCAGAAGTGGGTTTACACCAAGTCAGCGCAAAAACATCGCAACCAGTATGTAGTTATTGAATTTGCATTATCAGAAAAGCCGGTGGTAACGCAATACGCCAACGTTGAGAGAATTCGAGTCAGAGCAGAATAATGAATTTGCTACCGACATCTTAGACATGAATTTATGAGCTAGCACTTCAAGTGCTGTTATATTAGCCAAAGCTCACGGTCTATTGCTGGCATATTTGTGACGCAGTCAGAAATAACATAAGTTATTGGATAATTGATAGTCGTGAGGGGCTGCTGTGAGCGATTTACAGCCGTTAGACGAGAACGATAATAAATTAAAATGAAAAAATTCAGCCTAAGCATTAAAAGTCACTTCATACAAGCTTGGCCTATCTTTATCATTTTAGGTATTGCACTTTGTACCCCCTATCTTTTTGTATCAGAGTTCGGCGAACAGAGCTTTGGATTTGGTGTCAATGCAGCGTTAATAATTTTTTTTGTCGTCTTTATTCCCCATTCAATTATCCATATCAGATACACACTACTAAGTCGCGGGAAAGAGGTTTCTTTCGATAAAAAGAATAAAGAAATACGATATAAATCTAGAAATTCAGAGCGGATAATTAAACATTCGGATATAAATAATGTACGGATAGTTTTAAATACTGCCCAAAAGAACAACTCACCACAGTGTTTTCCTTGGCAAGCATATAGTTATGCGGTGCTTATATTAAAAACAGGCGAGCAAATTTTAATAACGAGTTTGTTAGTTCCAAATTTAAACTGGCCTTATACCTTTTCATCTATAACCCTAGAGGATGATATATGGTGTTGGGCTCCAAATATCGATAAACTTTAAATAGAACTCAATTTCGATTTTAATTTATTGAAGTAATAGTTTATGGCGGTAATTGGCACAAAGCAGCCCCTCATAGCCACATCAAAACATGCGGAGATCCCGTGTCGTAGCACGGGATGACGGTGCTCTTTTTCTAGCTTCGGCTTATGGCACAAAACGGCCGGTCAAGACACATTGAAACTGAAGGAGATCCCATCCAAAAACATGATGGGATGACGCTGAATTGTTTCTAATTATGTGAGCTACTCTGAATGGCACAAAACAGCCGTACAAGGCACCTTAAAACTGGCAAAAATCCCATCCTCGGTAACTGTTCCATGCGTTGCTCTAGCTCCTGCATCCTTGCAGTCGAAAAACATGATGGAATAATGACACAGGGATGACGCTATTTTTGGGCAAGTGACTCAAAGAGCAAAGCCGTCGTCAGTGGTTTATGTCCCTTGGGAACTTATATCACCTCTAAAATTAGTGCTAAATGGCTTAGTCCACTACCGTTCTGCCATAGGACACCCTAGCACCACCAGCGCAACGGGGTTGTACAGCGAGGCTAATTGGTTATTGTGTTGTGAACAGTCGGCATTGCGCGCAAAACATATACGCAATACCGACCGCGCAACACAGGCTTAAGCCGACTTTGTCACTTTCTCGGTTGCGACATTGTTGCCAGTGTTAGTATTCATGTGCAATGTTAACAGGGCTTTTAGCTCGTGTATTTCGGCGTGTAAATCGGCAATGCTTGGCTCGCCTTGTTGTTGTGCCTTTTCTTTGTTGGCCTTGGCGTGCTCCTCTTCCATCACATTCACGACAATGCCTATAACCATATTTAAAAAAGCAAAGGCCGTAAAAAAGATAAAACTTAAGTAGTAAATCCAACTTAACGGATAAAACTCCATTGTTTCATATTGAATATCAGTCCAATCTTCAAAGGTCATAATTCGAAACAGGGTTAGCATTGATATAGCAATATCTCCCCACAAGGTCGGGTTGATATCTTTAAAGACAAAGCTGCCGATAGCCGCGTAGATGTAAAAAATGATAAACATTAATAACAACACATAACCCAATTGTGGCAAGGCCTTGAGTAAGGAATTGATCAGTACCCGAAGTTCCGGTACGACAGATACCATGCGCAGTACTCTAAACACTCTCACCAAACGCGCAAGTAAGGCCATTTCAGCGTCATTAATCGGAATAAGACTTATAACGACCACTACCGTGTCGAATATATTCCAACCATTTTTGAAAAATGCCTTTTTATTATCATCGGCTAAAAAGCGAATGGTAATTTCAAACAAGAAAAAAACGGTTATAAAAATGTCGAGCAGCTGAGTCATCGAGATCGCGCCTTCCGGCAGCTCAAATGTTTTAGCACCGATTTCTAACGCTGAAATGATGATTACGGCAACCACCGCCATCTCAAACACTTTATTTTCTTTTAACGCAAATAGCTTTTTTTGTAATGAATCGAACATTGTTTTTAACAAGAGAATAAAACAGTCAGTAAACAGGGGGCGTATTATAGCGTTACAGCTGGGTTTTTGGATATGCCATGGCGATAAAAAAATAGCAATTTACGCGTTGCTTTTTACAGCCAAAATGTACGTCACTGAGGGAGCGAGGCGATAGTAGATAACGGCGGAACCAGAATGGTTACACAAGCGATTAATTAAGGACCAATGTTGCAAGAAAATAGTGCTAATTGATAAAAAATACCCAACAAAACAGTGCACGCACAAAAACAATTCAATAAAATATCATTTTGCCGTATCCCTCACTATTATTAACTGCTAGGTACAAGGTGTAATAGTTAATCTTTTACTGTTGCGTCATAGCAGTTATAGTGACTAAACGCGTGCTAACAATTAGCATCATATTTGTGTGTAATTAAGGGCTTGTTTTGTTAACTGAACTTCTTCATTTATTAAATGGCTTACTTGGCCAGTTACTGGTACCGCTACTACTTATTGCCGGTGTTTGGTTTACCTTTAAGTTGAAAGCCATTCAGTTTTTTCACTTTGCGCATATGTTTAAAGTGATGAAAAACAGCCGCGTTACTGACGGTCACGGTATTTCATCATTTCAAGCTCTGTGTACCTCGTTAGCAGCGCGTGTCGGTACGGGTAATCTGATGGGGGTAGCGGTTGCGATATCTATTGGTGGGCCTGGTGCCATTTTTTGGATGTGGTTAATAGCCCTGTTGGGGATGGCAACAGCATTTGCCGAAAGTACCTTAGCGCAACTTTATAAAGAACAGAACCAACAAGGTAACTATCGCGGTGGTCCGGCTTATTACATGTTGAAAGGGTTAAAAAGCCCAGCCATGGCATTGGTTTTTTCGATTTGTCTGTTTATTGGCTACGGCATTGTTTTTTCAACACCACAAGCATACACCATAGCTGAAGCGTTCAATTACTCCTATGGCATTGAGCCAATTATTACTGGGGTAGTACTTACCACCCTGGCCGGTATCATTGTGATGGGGGGAATGAAAAAAATTGCCAGCTTTTCTGAAATGGTGGTGCCGTTTATGGGCGTTGCGTATTTTTTAGTGGCGCTATGGGTAATTTTAACCAATTTAGAGCAAATTCCAGGGGTATTAAAAGACATTGTTTTTTCTGCGTTGGGCTTACAAGAAGCTGGAGCGGGTATGTTAGGTATGGCAATGATGCAAGGCATCCGTCGCGGTCTGTACTCTAACGAAGCTGGTTTAGGCTCGGTGCCGCACGCCGCCGCGGCAGCCTCGCCAAACCCTCCACACCCTGTTTCCCAAGGTTACGTGCAAATGTCGGGGGTGTTTTTTGATACCATCGTATTGTGTACGTGTACGGCGATGATTATTTTACTCAGTGGCATTGAACTCGGTCAAACCTTTGGTATTCAACTGACACAACAAGCGTTAGAAAATCAAGTTGGTTTCTGGGGCAGCGATTTTATCGCATTGGCGATATTTTTCTTTGGTTTCACCTCAATCGTTGCCAACTACGCTTATGCTGAAAATGCCTTACCGTTTTTAAAAATGAATAATAAATGGGGGCGAATAGCGTTTTTGTTGATCTTTTTAAGCATGATTTTCTATGGCTCGATTGCAACGTTAGGTGAAGTGTTAGGGCTTGCCGATTTAGCCGTGGCCTTAATGACGATAATCAACGTCAGTGCAATAGTGTTAATGACCAAAACCCTAGTAACCTTGGCAAAAGACTATAATGAACATATTGATCGCGGCGAGATACCTCACTTTGTTGCGTCACCGGAGCAAGAGCAACAAATGAATTTAACGCCGGGTATTTGGCAACGAGATAATCCGTTGCACAACACACAAGCCAGCACTGACCGCAACTAGCGGCTAACGTGATCAGTATTAACGTGTTAACTATTTTATTATCGTCGCTGACTTTGCTATGCTTGCGCCGATTTTTGACAACAAATTAGGAATGCAATGAGTTTTGACACCATAGGTTTACCAGAGCCCCTGTTAGCTGCCGTAAAAGAGTGCGGCTACAAAAACATGACCAAAGTACAGCAACGCGCTATTCCTGCGGTTCGCAGTGGTCAAGATGTGCTGGTTAGTGCAGAAACGGGGACGGGTAAAACAGCGGCGTTTTCATTGCCAATTATTGAACACCTGTTAACGGCCAAAGCCTCAAGCGTACCAGTGGTTAAGGCGCTGATTCTTACACCAACTCGCGAGTTGGCACAACAAGTGGCCGAAAACATCACGAATTACTGCCGTCATACGCATTTGAAAACCGTCGTTGTATACGGTGGTGCCGGTATGGCTAAGCAAGAAAAAAAACTCAAAGAAGGCGCCGATATACTGGTTGCCACACCTGGGCGTTTATTGGAACACGTACAACTTCGTCACGTTAATTTGTCACAAGTGAAGCACCTCGTTTTGGATGAGGCTGATCGGATGTTGGACATGGGGTTTTTAACCGATATTCAAACGCTGTTGGCGACGCTCAAACATCAGTACCAAACTTGCTTGTTTTCAGCGACGTTTTCAAACAAAGTAAAAACGCTGACCAAGCAGATTCTGCACAATCCGAGAGTGATTGAAACAGCCAAGCAAAATGCCACCAACACCAAAATACGCCACTTTGTTTATCCGGTGCAAGAGCAGCGCAAAAGTGAGATGCTAGCCGAGCTTATTGGGGTCAATAATTGGCAACAGGTAATGGTGTTTGCTGGAACCCGTGACAGTGCCAATCAAATTGCGAAAGAGCTTAAACTAGACGGTATTAAAACCGTGCTTTGTCACGGTGAAAAATCGCAAGGGGCGCGCAATAAAGCGTTGCAAGACTTTGTTGAAGGTCGAGCCCGAGTCATGGTTGCTACCGATGTTGCCGCTCGCGGTATTGATATTCCCGATCTTCAATTTGTGGTCAATTATCACTTGCCATTTTTGCCTGAGGATTATGTGCATCGCATTGGTCGAACGGGGCGCGCAGGTAAAACGGGCACAGCAATCTCGTTATTATCGCCAAAAGATAACAAGTTTTTAGCCAACATAGAGAAGACCATAGGTCAAAAGATTACCAAGGTTCAGTTACCCGGTTATCAATTTGATGCTACCGCCAATGAGGCAAGTGCACCAGCAGATAACGCAAAAACGGGTAAAAATCGTTACCAAGCTCAGCAACTAAAAAATAGAGCTGTATCGAAAAAAACACCGGCTAAAACCAGTAAAAAAGCAACCAAGCCGAAAAAGCGTAGCCGTTACTCAAGCAAGTAAATAAGTGCGCTAAGCGGAGCAAAGATAATGGACTATCAAGCCATAGAGGTACCTTTTAATTATCGCCATACGTGTTGGTTTTGTGGAGAGCCTAGTGCGCTAGAATTTTGCTTTCCACACGCTCACTCTATGCTGGTAGATAACGCGCATCCGTTGATCTCGTTAAACGCTTGCCACGAATGCGTAAGCTTCGCCAAAGCCTCGTCAAAATCGACTATCTTTGATGTTCGAGACGAGGTCAAACAGGCGTTGTTGAGCCGCTATCAAAAGCACTTGGCGATCGGTCAAAATTGGACCCAACAAGAGTTGGCGGAGGCTGAGTTTGAAGGGGGCAATTTTGCAGGATTTGCCAAGAGCGCTTGGTTTGTGTTTGAAGTTGCAAAACAGCGGCTTAATTTTCAAGGCTGGTCGCTCGTTGTCGACGCCCAGGAACTGCACATTGACGATATCAGCCAAGCGTTCACTTTTGATGGCGTACGTTACCCAGATGTGCATCACGCTATCTCATTTTTTGCTAAGACCTTTGCCCTAGAACAAGCGTTTTTAACGCAAATTGTCCATATCTTAGGAAGGCAACGATTCGCTCAGGCCGTGCGCATTGCACGTGGGTGCGTTGATCACACCCCGGCCGAGCGACAACGTTTGTTACGTCAGCTAAACGCCGATATTACTGAATAATAATTACCGGATCGTAACTAGAGCCTTCACAAGCTTTTACAGCAATATCGTAGACGAACGTGCCTTTGTGTTTGACTTTGCAATCAACATTACCGTCGCCATCAGCTTTTAGCGAACAGTCGTCTTTGAACGGCGTTTTTCTATCGGCATTATCCGATGCGGTAAATTGCACTTCAAACTCCTGACTCGGCGATGTCAGCCAAGTAATGTGCTTGTCCTTTTTCGAACAGATACAGTCTTTTTTATCTTGACACGGATTGTTTTCACTGCCAAATTTTGCCGCGCAATTATCAGGATAAATGGCTAACGGCTCAATGACACAATTATTTTCATCAAGGTTGATGGTGATGGTAGTGTTTTTGATTTTATCATCAGCATCGGTTGTATTGGCGTCTTGGGCGTAGCTGACACCCGTTGTTACAAGAGCGGTTAACACAATGATAAGCGCTCGACGGCATGTGGCAATCATCTTTGGTAGTGTTGGCATATAGTGGTTCATATCTAGGGTCCTAGGTGATTTAACCTCGTTATACGTCAGTTGCAATACACCTTAATCTCGTTCAAAACCACGATAGTTGAGCGAATAGGCTAGGTCACAGTTGTTGAGGTTAGTTAATTAAACACATTACTAAGTTGTTCTTTATAGGTCATAAATTGAGGATCTGCCAGTATTAGAGGTTTGGCGTAGCCGAGTTCAATGGCGCTTAGTAAGTGCTGTTCGGCGCTGATTTTATCGTTACAATTGAGCGCTAATATCGCTAATTGGTAATAAATGTACGGATCAGATATTGTTTGGCGCAATACATTTTGTCGATACGAGTCAGCCGCTTTACAGTTACCAAGCTCAGAGTGGTAGCGGCTTATTCGCGATTGCAAAAATAGATCATTTGGGTTGATCATCTCTTTCTTTTTTGCCAGCAATAACGCCGTTTCGTAGGATTCGGTTGCTTTGTGTTGTTGTGCGCTAGAGTATTTATAGGCATCGCCCAAGTTACCCCAAAGCAAATCATCGTCAGGTGACAGCTCCAGACTTTTCAAGTAGGTGGTCGCGGCGTCATCAAATTGCTTATTAAAAAATAGACTCGTGGCCAAATTTGAGTAAAGCATCGCCGTTGGCTCGATGGCCATCGCTTTTGACCAACTGACGCTCGCTTTCTCCCAATCCATTAATAAAAAATACGCGCCACCTAAGGCATTGTGAACAATGGCAACGTCTTCTTTGAGTAATGTCGCTTTGTTAAATTGCTCTATCGCTTGTTGATATTGCCCTTGGTTGTATAGAAAACGCCCGTAATCGTAATAGTTTTGCCAAAAAGTCGGCTCTAGCGAAATCACTTTGTTGAAAATGAGATCCGCCTCGTCAATTTGCTTCTGCTTTTCTAATACTTGCGCTTGGGTAAGTAATACAGGAATAGCGTTGGCGTTGATAGCTAAGGCTTTGTCTATCTGTTGTTGAGCCTGAAGAAGTCTGCCCTCAGTAAAATACAGCTTGGCCAGCGAAACATAGGTATTGACATTGATTCGGGTCACGTTGGCAGTTATGTTACACACTCGCACGCCGCTTTCGTAATGGCTTGTCAGACTGCTCAATAGGTACGCTTCCATATGAGTTTGACACAGCATCGCTGAGGCATCGACAAAATTTGGGTCATACTGAATGGCCTGCTTAAAAAACGTGATGGCGTCATTTAACGAGGTAATACTTTTGCTGTTGCGCAGCTTTTCTTTACCTTGCAAATACGCATCAAACGCATCAACGTTGTTAGTCGATATTTCGGCACTTACTTGATTGCTAGCACTATTAGGGAGTAATAGTTGTAGTGCACTGATGAGCTTGCGACTCAGCTCTTGATAAAGCTCTAAAGCACTGTCGCGAGGGCTGTCAATGTGTTCATTCCAAACTTGAAATCCGGACACTGTATCAATGATTTGGGTGTTAATTCGAACCGAGTTGCCACTAAAATAGGCAACGCCTTCAACGATGTAATGCACCCCCAAGCGACGCTTAATGTCATCAATAGATGCGTTGCTATCTATGCCAGCGGTTGCTCGTAACGAGGCCACTTGATAATGTGGATTTATGCCGATGACATTGATAATTTCTTCCTGTAATTGATTGACTAGGTATTGATTTGTATCGGCTTGTTGTGAGTTGACGGTAAAGGGCATAACGGCTATGGCGTTGGCTGTCACAGGCTGTTCGATGACACTGTTTTTTACCGTATCAAGTTGACCACTTTGCTCTTCTTCGATTCGCTCCATTAAATAACTGGAAACAAAATAAATAACCACTAACACCAGCGAAACAAACACTGAGTCTACGGCCAATTGCTGGTAAAAAAATTTCGATCGCTGTCGTTCATCTATGCGGTTTCTTCGGCGCTTGCGAAGTTCTTTAAACCATTGAAATGAAATCAGTAAGGGAAAACAAACAATCAGTAGTAGAGTGGATAGAATCAACACCCAATTAGGGGCGTGAAAAATGGGGAGGACAACCGACAAAACTTGCAGCATAACCCAGCTAAAAATGACGTACGCGACACTGGCTTTGAACAGACGACTACTTTTGAAGATGGATAAAGTGAGGCTCCATTTGCGTTTTGCCTGCAGTGGTTCAACAGCGTCATCGGTTAGTTTGAAAAAGCTACTCATTGGCTTTTCCTCACTCGCTACCATCATTCGGTAGCCTTTGCGCGGAATGGTCTGGATGAAACGAGGACATTCTTTGTGGTCGCCGAGCGCATGGCGAATTTCACTGATGACGTGCGTTACATTAGCGTAACTGCTACCACCTTCTCCCCAGCCAAAATTCAAGATCGCTTGACGGCTGACCACTTGGCACTGCTGACTAGCGAGAAATACTAATATTTCCATTGCTTTGGGCGCTAAGTGATAGCGGGTACCGTCGCGAATAATCAGCCCTTCATCGGGCTCAACGATAACGTGATTTAAGCAAAAACCTTGGTGCAAGCTTTGCAAGGTCGCCTGATCTATCACTGTATGGAACTCAGCGGCGCTATTTTTTTCATTTTTAGGCGTAGTGTCTGACAATGAGCTGTCTCGTTACGGCATTTTTGGTAATACTAATTATGGTATTTGCGCCAACGTTTGCAATGTTACTAATCTGCTTAGCAATTTCGCTTGGTAACATTGCTTTTAATTGCAGACAAAAATCTTAGTCTGCAATTGAACGTTCTTATGTTAAGGTGTTGTTAACAGGTGACGAGAGAAAAGGGCAATTATTAGGTGTATGAAATATTAGCGCTACTGATTGTGGCCGTAGTATGTGTTTGGCTGTTTAGGCGCGTGAACTTGCCGGCGATACTGGCATACCTCGTTGCAGGTATTGCTATTGGCGAACACGGTTTTAACGTGCTTAACAGTCAGGTTGACTACGATCACATAGGCGAAATTGGTATCGTCTTTTTGTTGTTTACCCTCGGTCTTGAATTCTCCTTGCCCAAACTCATGGCGATGCGCCACTTGGTGTTTGGCGTTGGCCTGAAGCAAGTGGTGTTGTCGATTTTGGCATTTTGGGCGCTGGCGTTGCTATTTAATATGGATAGTAAGTCGGCTTTAGTGGTTGGCGCGGTATTGGCATTGTCGTCTACTGCAATAGTCATACGCCAATTGAATGAGCGAGGTTCTATCAAGCGCAAGTCGGGACAAATATCGGTAGCCATCTTACTGTTTCAAGATATTGCCGTTGTACCGTTGCTGATTATTATTCCATTATTGTCTTCGTCAAATGGTGCATCGATGATGCTGGCGTTATCTCAAGCGTTGCTAAAAGGCGTGTTTGTGGTTGCGTTATTGATGTCTGTTGGCAAGTGGATATTACCTAAAATATATCAACAAATCGCTTCAGTGCGCAGTGATGAATTATTCGTTTTAACCACCTTGTTTGTTACCTTATTTGCCTCCGGCCTCACCCAAGCGTTTGGTTTGTCGCTGGCCTTAGGTGCCTTTTTAGCCGGTATGATGCTTAGTGAAAGCGAATACAAATATCAACTCGAAGCCGATATTCGTCCGTTTCGAGACATCTTGATGGGACTGTTCTTCATTACCGTTGGCATGAAGTTGGATCCGGCCATTTTAATAACTAGCCCGTTGACGATATTGGCCATTGTCGTTGCTTTTATGTTGATAAAATTTGTGATTATCGGCGTTTTAGCGATACGCGCAGGGGAGTCAAGAAAAGACGCTTGGGCGGCGGCGTTTATGCTGGCGCAAATGGGAGAGTTTGGCTTTGTATTGATATCGTTGGCCGATACCCATAATGTGTTAGCGCCACAGCTGAGCTCTTTATTGCTCGGCGCGGGTATTGTGTCGATGGCAATAACCCCTTATATGATTAAACACGCACGCGCTTGGGCGGTTAAATTAGCCTATCGTGAAACGCTTGATGAGCCAGTTGAATCAGTACCAAAACAGCATGCAAAAATCAGTAAACACGTGGTTATATGCGGTTTTGGCCGAGTAGGGCAAACGGTGAGTCGCTTTTTAAAACAAGAAAAAATACCATACGTTGCCATCGATATTGACCCGCTCAGAGTACATGAAGCAAAAGACTCCGGCGAGCACGTATTATTTGGCTCAGCACGGCAAAGCGAAGTTCTCGAGGCCGCTAACATCTCACAGGCACGTTTGGTTGTGGTATCGTATGGGGTGGCTGAACAATCGGTCGAAGTTGTGCAAAAGATTCGCAGTTTATCACACGACGTTCCCATTCTGGTTCGCACCCGCAACGACGATGCGTTGACATCACTTAAAGGTGCCGGTGCCAATGAGGTGGTACCCGAATCCTTAGAGGGAAGTTTGATGTTAGTCTCTCAAGTGCTAAGTCTATCGGGCGTGCCTTTTGCTCGAGTCATTCGGCGTATCCAAGATGAACGAAAAAACCATTACAATCGTTTACATGGCTTTTACCCCGGTGTCGATACGAATATGAGTTCGGAGTCTATCGAGCGTTTGGAGTTTATTCATCCGGTATTGATTCCCGATGACGCTTGGGTAATTGGTAAACAAGTCGGTGAGCTGGATTTAACCCAGCGCCGTGTTGATATTATTGGCGTTCGCCGAGAGCATTACGAAATAACCGATATCGATGCCAAATTTATTATCAAGGCTCAGGATATGGTTATTTTACAAGGAAAACCGCGCCGGGTAGAGCGACTTGAGCGCTTTTTGCAACAAGGCGAGTCGAGCTAATGCGGTTTGTACGATATCTTTAAAAGCGGCGTTGTTGCAACTCAAACAATCTTGAGCGAAGTGCGAGGCGACATTTTAGTGGCTTGATATACGCAAACGCCCGGTACTACAGTTGCAGAAATTCGCGAATTTGCTGTTCTTGTTTCATACCATCTTCAAAGCCGGCGTTGATCAGGCGTTTACAATAATTTTGTTCAAACAAAATATACGACAGTAGGGTAGAGTCAGAGCCTTTACCACCGCCCATCAAGCGTAAAATAACCCGCAGTGCCCAGCGTAATTCTTCGTAGTGTTCATTGGCGATAACGTGGAAGTTTTTACTGGGGTTAATTAAAAATGTATCGATCTGCTTTAACACCGTCTCTTGGCGTTGCTCAGGTTCTATTAATGACAGGGTTCGATTGATGCGTTGTAAACGCTCTAAGTCACTGTTTAAAGCCTCAGTAAAGACCGTATCCATTAAGTGGCCGGCGATTTCAGCGGTCGTTGGCGGCGAATTAAAATCGACCGCTTGGTGCACGTGCTGTATCGGCTGAGCCACACCAATAATAAAAACTCGCTTTGCACCTAAGTGAATCGCGGGGCTCAACGGCGATAACTGATTAACCGAGCCGTCACCGTAATGTTGCTTTTTGATTTTTACTGATGGAAAAATCATTGGTATTGCGCTTGATGCGAGTAGGTGGTCTGTGTGCAAAGTGGTTTGCACGCCGCGTCTTTTTGCCCGCTTCCACGGCGTGATAGATTTGTCAGCCTGATAAAAGCTGATTGAATCACCAGAGGTGTAACTCGAGGCGGTCAAGGCGATGGCCGATAGGTGTCCTTGTGCGATATTGCGGTCAATCCGGCGAAAGTCTACGACCTGATTGAGCAGTTGTCGCAAAGGTTCGTTATTGAGTAAACTAACCGCTTTTTTGGCAGCGTAGTCAGCGCGATAGGTATCGATGATACCGGTGAGAATATGGCCAAAAACGCGACTTGCATTCGAGTGATAAATTTTTGAGGTATGTAAGTTATTCCACACGTACTCTAGTTTTCGAATACCCAAGTGATAACACGACGCATAGCAGGCGATGGTAGTCGCATTAATGGCACCGGCAGAGGTTCCGGTGATGATGGGAAAAGGAATTGAGTGATTGCGTGGTAAAAACTTAGAAATCGCTTTAAGCACGCCTACCTGATAGGCTGCCGTCGCCCCACCGCCGGTGAGTAGCAATCCGGTTTTTCCATCTTTATAAGTTTTTTTTTGCTTACCAGCCATGCTCTGCCATGTGACGTTAAACGGTCATCTTATTTGTTAACTATGTGCAAACTTTATGACGCTGTAAAGATTTATCGCAGTAAATAAAAAAATTAAACTGAGCAAAATCGAAAAAGTAACACGCGCTGCGCCAGTGTCTTTGGTGTCAATGCAGTCTAGCCGTCGGTAGTTGGAATTTTAGTTGCAGTTAGTAACCAATGTCGCTTGACGATACACGCCTATATTGCGCTCAATAAGTGTGTCAATCGCACCAGTGTTCTGAGCGCGTAATAAGCCTTTAAAGTTTAATTCAATCAGCTCGGCAAACTGCACAGTGGATAAATCAACCGCCTCTAACTGAATGTGATTGGCAGCCAATGCCCGCTCTAAAACTGTGGCGATATAACGGGTATTTTTCTGACGGTGCTCGAACAGTAAGTCATCACAATACTTGTTGGCGGCAAACAATAACTCATTGCGGATAAGGTCTTGTTCAATATCGGTAAAAAGCGGCGTCGCCCACGTTTGTAGCAGGCAATGTATTTTCGACCAGCAGTCAATATCTCGTTCGACCAACACTTCAGAGAGTGCATTTTCTTGGTCAAAATGCTCATTGATTACCGCTCTAAGCAAATCTTGCTTGGAGCCAAATTGCTTGTGAATTGTGACTCTAGATATATCGGCGTAACGGCTAACTAACGAGACGTTGGTTGCTTGGTACCCATGCTGGGTAAAGCAGCTTTTTGCTGCAGTTAAAATTCTCTCTCTGCTTTTTGCCATAGTTTACTCATCACATAACTTCGTCGTAACCAAGGTTGTTGATCGCCAATAAACGGGAGTCCCGCGTAGATAATACCATTCTAACACGCTAAGTAAGGTCTAATATAGTAGGTACGAACAGCGTATTGCATAAATTACAGGTCATCAATGTTTACACTTAGTGTAAATGTGTTAACATCCGCAAGCCGGTTAATACCGTCGTTGCTTCGATAATCGCTGTACTCTAGATGACAGTTAATTGTCGTGTGTTTTTTGTTCAAAATTCAAGGGAACTTTATGCACCATTTAAGTCGATATCTCGTTGTCTGTCTTATCTGCCTACTCGCGGGGTGTTCAGATAGCGGTCAAACAACGGTGGAATCAACCTCGCCATCGGCTAAAGTCGTACAAGTGGCCGCGGTGGTTGATAGACCTGAGTTAACCCATTACACGTTTCCAGCGACGGTAACCTCAGTGAAAAATTTGGCATTGAGTTTCGAAGTATCAGGCCGTTTGCTGGATAACGCTCTACTAACAGGAAGCCAAGTCAAAAAAGGCGATTTATTGGCCACTCTTGACAGTGTGCCGTATCAGCGACGAGTCAATGAAAAAACCGCGTTACGCGATAAGGCCGCTCGCGAGTTAAAGCGGGTAAAAGCGTTATTTAGTCGAAACTTGGTTGCTCAATCCGCATTAGACAATGCCAAAACGGACTATGAGTTGGCGCAAATCGCATTGCTCAAGGCACAACAGGATCTCGATTATACTAAGCTATACGCGCCATTTGATGCACAAGTGTCTGAGCGCTTAATCGATTCGAATAACTTAGTTCAAGCGGGGCAACCAATTGCCACCTTGCAAGATATGTCGCGTATATATTTTACCTTTAACGTGCCAGAGCGTTTACTGTCTATCTATAAAGGTAATCCGGTTGTGACCGCACGCGCTAAGTTAGTCAATCAACCCGGCTCGTTTGCCATTGAATACGTTGAACATTCAACCGCAGTTGATCCGGTAAGTCAAACCTACAAAGTTGTGTTTGCGATGGACCCTATCGCCAATCGCAATATCACCCCTGGAGCGCGTGCAACCGTAGATATTGCTTTTAATAACAGCTCTGATTTAGGTCATCATCGGGTGCCGTTTTCAGCGCTAGTTGGCGCTTCAGAAAGTGGTTTTAAAGTCTTTAAAGTGATGAGTGATAACACAGTGTCGCTGGTGCCTGTTGAGGTGATTAAAGTCGTTGATGGTTATGCCTTACTCGAGTCAGATTTAGTTGTTGGCGACCGCGTCGTATCTGCGGGCGCAAGTCATTTAAGCGATGGCATGAGTGTACGCGTGTATCAAGGTGAGCGCTAATGAATATTGCTCATTACGCGATTACGCGTCCGGTAAACATCTGGTTGTTGATCGTCATTTTCACAGTTGGTGGCGTGATTGGCTTAGAGAAAATCGGGCGCCTTGAAGATCCTGCCTTTACCATAAAAACGATTAAAGTTATCACCCCTTATCAAGGGGCAAGTGCAGAACAAGTTGAGCAAGAAGTAACCGAGCCGGTTGAAATCGCGTTGCAGCAAATGTCACAACTGCGTCGCCTGACCTCTATATCCAAGCCCGGTGTATCGGAGGTTACGGTTGAAATGCAATCGCACTACGACTCACGTGAATTACCCCAGGTGTGGGATGAATTGCGCAAGCGTTTAGTCGATTTAAAACCGTCTTTGCCACAAGGCAGCGGTACGCCTATAGTGTACGATGATTACGGAGATGTGTACGGCTTGTATTACGCACTCACTGCGCCAGACTTTAGCCCAGGGCAAATGCGCGAATTTGCGCGTATCATCCGCCGTGACTTACTGACCGTACCGGGGGTGAGCAAAGTCGATGTTCAAGGTGTTCTGCAAGAGCAAATCGTAGCCTACATGGATCCAAATCACATTGCCGGTTTAGGAGTGTCATTTCCCGATGTGGTTAATCTACTCGCCAATAATCTATCACCAGCGAGCGGTGCACGGCTGCAAGTTGGCGATAAGAAGGTGCGAATATTGGTGGAAAATCCAACCAATAAGCTCAATGAAATAAACCAGTTGCCTCTCGTCGTTCCAGGTACTAATCGCACCATTAAACTGCAAGACATTGCGCAAATAAAACTTGAACCGGTTGACGTACAAAGCACGATTATTCGCTACCAAGGCCATAGTGCGATCACTTTAGCGGTGGCCGCCGTTGACGATGTTAATATTGTCGACGTTGGTCAGCGAGTGAACCAGAAAATTAACCAACTTATCGCTCAGCTACCACTCGGTCTAACCTTGCAGCCGATTTACGATCAAGCGCAAGTAGTTGATCAAGCCGTATCGGGATTCGTTGAAAATTTATTTATGTCGGTTGCAGTGGTCATTATCACCTTATGTGTATTTATGGGCTGGCGTTCGGGCGTTGTGGTTGGCTCAATACTTGTAGTAACCGTCATGGGCACCATTTTAATTATGTGGCAACTGGGGTTACAACTGCAGCGAATTTCACTTGGTGCCATGGTTATCGCCATGGGAATGTTGGTTGACAATGCCATCGTCGTCGCTGAGGGAATGATGTTGCGCATGCGCGCCGGCAAGAATGCGACAGAGGCTGCGACATTTATTTTAAAACGCACCCAGTGGCCGTTACTTGGGGCGACAGTTATCGGAATTGCCGCCTTCTCAGGAATCGGCCTTTCTAACGATTCAACGGGAGAATTTCTTTATTCGCTGTTTGCGGTTATCTTGATATCACTGTTGCTAAGCTGGCTGTTAGCGGTGTTTGTTACCCCGTTATTCGGTGCTTACTTTTATCAAGTGGGCAGTGGTGATGGCGATCAACATGACCGTAAAAATCGCTTGTTAGCAGGTTATCATCGTGGGCTTAGTTGGTGTCTTCGCCATCGGAGTATTACCATGCTGGTTTTGTTGCTGGTGACTATCGGCTCTATGGCCAGTTTTTCGAAACTCAAGCAAGGCTTTTTTCCTCCCTCGAATACGCCAATTTTCTTTATTCACTATTGGGGACCTCAAGATCAGGATATTCGCAGCACAGATGTGGTCATTAAGTTGGCCGAGCAAAGCGTGTTAGGGCTGTCAGACGTTGAGTCAGTGACCAGTTTTGTCGGTCAAGGAGCAGCTCGTTATACCTTAACGTATGCCCCTCAATCGCCAAATGAAAGTTATGGCTTATTAATGGTTCGCGCCAAGAGCAGTGAGCAAATAGAAAATCTTACCAAGCGTTTACTGCGTCAGTTACCCACGTTGGACTTAGATGCCAACTGGTATTCGGAGCGTATGCAGTTCGGTCCGAGTAATGGTGCTAAATTGGCCGCGCGATTCTCCGGTCCAGACAGTGAGGTACTTCGTCAGTTAGCTGAGCAAGCCGTTGCCAAACTGAGAGACGACGGTCAAGTTCGCGATATACGGCACGATTGGCGAGATAAAGGCAAAGCACTTAACGGTCACTACGACGAAGTTAGCGCCGGTGTCGCCGGCATTTCTCGCAGTGATTTTAATGATGCAATGCAATATGCAAGCTCAGGCCTACAGTTGGGACAATTACAAGATGGCGATTATCGCTATAAAATTATCGCCAAAATGGCCAATGCCGATGAAGACCCGATAAAGGCGGTAGAAAATGCGCAAGTGTGGTCATTGCAACAGCGTCAATACGTGCCGTTTAGACAAGTATCGAAAGGTATTGAATTAGTTAGTGAAGAGGTGCAAATTCGCCGCAGAAATCGCATTCGCACGATCACTGTTCACGCTGACCCTGGCTTTAATGAAACCGCAGCTTCAGCCTTGGCAAGAATTCGTCCAGTGATTGAAAGCATCGAATTACCGCCGGGCTATGAACTTCAATGGGGCGGAGAATACGAAGCTTCCAAAGACGCTCAGCAAGCGCTGGGTAAAGGCTTGCCAGCCGGGTTTTTGGCGATGTTTGTGATCAGCGTGCTACTGTTTGGTAGAGCACGACAACCGCTGATCATTTGGCTGATTGTGCCAATGGCTGTGGTTGGCGTTGTCGCAGGTTTGTACGTGACCAACTTGGCCTTCAGTTTTATGGCACTGCTGGGCTTTTTAAGTCTATTTGGCATGCTCATTAAAAACGCCATTGTGTTACTTGAAGAAATCGATTTGCAACGACAAGAGGGCAAAGCTGAGAAGCTAGCCATAGTAGACGCCAGTATCAGTCGTCTTCGCCCCGTGTCGTTGGCGGCGATCACCACGATTTTAGGTATGGCACCATTGCTCAGCGATCCGTTTTTTGCCGATATGTCGGTAACCATTATGGGGGGCTTGGCGTTTGCCACCATTTTAACGTTAATTGCCGTCCCCGTGCTTTACGCCATGCTGTATAGAGTGCGTTATCGCTAGTTTTTTGTACGGTTAGTTGTCTAGCGCGTGTTAAACGGCTTGTGGCTATTTGTTTTTGCATTCGGCAAAGGTATGATGAGCGCAATTTTTGTCAGCTCAGTTACGAGAGAGCAGAGCTGATGTTCATATCTAACATACCGAAAGGGAAGCTTATGAAAAAAACAACGATAGCCATAATGCTTGGTTCACTGGTTTTAACAGGGTGTCAAACCACCCGTGAAAATGCTCATACAGGACAGACCGAAACCAATGCAACTACCATGGGCGCAATAACGGGGGCAATTGGTGGCGCCATTATTGGTGCCGCAACTGCGAGCAAGAGCGATCGCAAGAAAGGCGTTCTCCAAGGGCTTATTGGTGGTGCGGCGATCGGTGCTGGTGTTGGCTATAAAATGGATCAACAAGAGCGCATTTTACGTCAAAAGATGCTTGCTTCTGGGGTGCAAGTAAAACGCGTTGGTGAGAACCAACTGCAGTTAGTGATGAGTAACGGTATCGGCTTTGATACGGGCTCGTACTTTTTACAAGCACAGATCAACCCGACGTTAGACGGTATTGTTGAAGTATTGAAAGAGTTTCCTCAAACGCGAATCCACATTGCTGGTCACACCGACAGTGTTGGCAGTGAACAATCAAATCAGTTGCTATCAGAGCAACGCGCCATGGCAGTACTAAACTACTTTAGCCAACAAGGCGTAACTCGCAACCGGTTAATTGCCGAAGGCTTCGGCGAACAATGGCCATTGTGTAGCAATGACACTGCGCAACAGCGTCAATGTAACCGTCGCGTAGAAATTAATATTATTCCAGCCAGTTAATTGCGATATACAAAAGTACTCTGACCAACGATGAACTCACCGTGAACAGAGTACTTTTTTTCGCCGTTGTCGTAAACTTTGAGCGTCGTTACCAGAGACGCCCTAGGTGGCGTCACATTGATGACGATAAGCCTGAGACACTTTAGACGTTGGCGCTTTGTTGAGGGTGTCGCTAATAAACCAACCCGCTTGCAGCAAGGCATCAAAATTAATGCCGTGTTCGATCCCCAAGCCGTTCAGCATATAAACCACGTCTTCAGTCGCAACATTACCTGATGCTCCTTTTGCGTAAGGACAGCCACCGAGTCCGGCAACCGAACTATCAATAACACTGACGCCCATTTGCAATGCCGCGTAAATATTAGCCAGTGCTTGTCCATAGGTATCGTGAAAGTGTACCGCTAACTGCTCTAACGCAACGCGTTTACTTACCTCTGCTAGTAACTGTTTCACTCGCTGTGGCGTGCCAACACCAATGGTGTCACCTAACGATACTTCGTAACAGCCCATATCAATAAGCGCTTTGCTTACCTCCGCCACTTTTTTAGCGCTGATATCACCCTCATACGGACACCCCAACACACAAGACACATAGCCTCTTACTTTCATATTGTGAGCTTTAGCCGCTTGCATTATTGGGATGAAACGCTGTATCGATTGTTCGATAGAGCAGTTGATGTTCTTTTCGCTAAAGCGCTCAGATGCCGCGGCAAAAATAGCCACTTCATCAACACCCGCCGCTAAGGCTGACTCGAACCCTTTCATATTGGGCGTCAACGCGGCGTAGGTAACGTTAGCACCTCGTTTAATGGTCTCGAATACCGCCGTTGATGTCGCCATTTGCGGCACCCATTTAGGCGATACGAAGCTACCGCTTTCGATGTAACTCAAACCTGCTTCGGTTAGCTTGTTGATCAAGCTGACCTTGTCTTTAGCCTCGATAAACTGCGCTTCATTTTGTAAACCATCACGCGGTCCAACTTCAACGATTTTAACCTGACTTGGTAGAATTTCTAGGGGGTGATTGTTGTGTTTATTCATGTGCGTAATGTTACTCATTTACTGCTCTAATGCGCTAAATGACAATAGCTGGGCACCGCCATCAACCAGATCGCCAGGAGCAAAATAAAATTCATTTACAACCCCAGGGTACGGTGCTTTGATGGTGTGTTCCATTTTCATCGCTTCCATGACCAATAATGGTTGATCTTTGACTACTTGTTCACCGGGCTTGGCCAGTACAGTAACCATGGTACCATTCATCGGTGCCGAGAAGTCCCCCGCTGTTTGCTCTTCCTCGCCAACGTGGTGCTCGTCGCTCAGTTTAACGTCGATGGCACCGAATTCGCCAAAAAGGCTTATTCGCTGTTGGTGTTTGCTGACTTGAAAGCGACGGTTGTGACCATCAATACTCGCCGTTAAACAGTCGCCTTGCAACCAACCTCGCGCAGTTACCGTGACCTCAGCAACCGATATGGTGTATTGCGTCGACTCGTTGCTGTCATTGCGCTCGATACTGACAGGATAAATACAGTCCTGATATTCAAGTTCAAAGCGATTGATGGCCGCCCCATTTAAACGCCAATTGTTGTGCGCGTTCCACGGTGAATGAACATCTCGTGAATTGGCATAAACAGCGCGTTCTCGTTCCTGTTGTAACTGCACACACAATGCCGCAATAGGCAAGTTGTCGATTGGCGTTTGATCTTGACTTGCAAACACTATGTCGCGATGCTTGTCGATAAAACTGGTGTCGAGTTCGGCATCGATAAACGGCTGACTGGTGGCCAAATTATGTAAAAAGTTGATGTTCGTGGTTACCCCTTGGATTCGATATTCCATCAATGCTTTTTGCAGTCGTTGTAGCGCTTTGTCTCGGTCTTCGTCCCAGACAATAAGCTTCGCCACCATAGGGTCGTAGTACACACTGATCTCGTCTCCTTGGCGAATACCCGAGTCGATACGGACATACTCGGTTTCACTCGGCGTGGATAAAAAGGCCACTTTGCCTGTCGCCGGAAGAAAGTCATTATCGGCATCTTCGGCATAGATACGCGCTTCAAAGGCGTGACCGTGAATCGATAATTGTTGTTGGGTGCAAGGCAACGCTTCGCCGGCGGCAACACGCAGTTGCCATTCAACCAAGTCCTGTTGAGTGATTTTCTCGGTGACTGGGTGCTCAACCTGTAGTCGCGTATTCATTTCCATAAAGTAAAACGAATCATCAACGTCTAACAAGAACTCTACCGTGCCAGCACCCTGATAACCAATGGCTTGAGCCGCTTGAATTGCCGCTTGGCCCATTTGTCGGCGCAAAGTGTCGCTGATCCCTGGTGCTGGTGCTTCTTCGATGACTTTTTGGTGACGACGTTGTACAGAACAGTCTCGTTCAAATAAATACACCGCGTTGCCACGGCCATCGCAAAACACTTGAATTTCGACATGACGAGGCTGGGTCAAATATTTTTCAACCAGCATTTGTTGATCGCCAAACGAAGACATCGCTTCGCGTTTGGCGGCAGCGAGTTCACTATTAAATTCAGCTTCAGACCAAACTTGGCGCATTCCTTTGCCACCACCACCAGCGGTTGCTTTTAATAACACCGGGTAGCCCATCTGATCGGCAGCGGCTTTTAACACGGCTTCGCTTTGATCTTCGCCGTGATAACCTGGCACTAAAGGCACATTGGCTTGTTGCATTATGGTTTTTGCCGCCGACTTACAGCCCATGGCTTCGATAGCGCCTACCGGGGGACCGATAAAGGTAATATTGTGGTCTTGGCACAGGCGACAAAATTCACTGTTTTCCGATAAAAAACCATAGCCAGGATGAATGGCTTGGGCGCCAGTTCGCAGGGCTGCGTCGATAACCTTTTGCCCTTGTAAATAGGATTCTCTTGATGGTGAAGGGCCGATATACACCGCTTCATCCGCCATTTCTACGTGCAGGCTATCACGATCGGCATCAGAATAAACAGCAACCGTTAAAATACCCATTTGTTTTGCTGTACGAATAACGCGACAGGCGATTTCACCTCGGTTAGCAATTAAAATTTTTGTAAACATAAAAATCCCTGTATCGATTATTGTTTGCTGTTTATCCAGCTCGGTTGGCGCTTCTCAAAAAAAGCAGCCAAACCTTCTTGTCCTTCGGGACTGACGCGAATATTGGCGATGCGTTCGCTCGTTGTCGACATCAGCGCTTTATCAATGGTTTGATAGGCCACATCGAATACCAATTGCTTGGCTTGTGCAACGGCTTTTGGGCTGTTAGCGAGTAGCGCTGTGACGATATTGTCGGTCATTTCATCGAGTTGTTGTGGTGCTAAGACGTCATCAACTAAACCCAATTGCTGAGCTTTATTGGCATCAAAGCGCTCTGCGGTTTGAAAGTAGCGGCGCGCTGCCTTAACGCCCATGGCTTGAATGACATAAGGGCTGATCGTCGCAGGAATTAATCCCAACTTAACTTCTGACAGGCAAAATTTGGCGTGTGAGCTCGCTAGTACTACGTCACAACAGGCGACCAACCCCACTGCACCACCAAATGCGGCTCCTTGCACCTTGGCAATCGTTGGTTTGTTCAAAAAGTTGAGGCGTTGTAGCATGGTGGCCAAGGCATTGGCGTCGGCGAGGTTTTCATCTCGACTGTAAGATGCCATGCGTTTCATCCACATCAAATCGGCACCAGCGCTGAAGCTCTTGCCATTCGCTGCTAACACTACGACGCGTATGTCATCGCATTGTTCAATACAGTCGAAAATGCTAGTTAATCTAGCAATAACGCTATCGTCAAAGGCATTGTGTTTTTGTGGATTGTTTAAGGTGATATGTGCCACCCCGCGCTCGTCGATGGATAGGTCGACAAAGTGTTGGCTAGCAGCAATCTCGTTTAATATCTGAGTCATAGCGTTGCCCTTATTACATTCTAAATACGCTAAACTGGGTATCTTCAATTGATTTGTTAAGCGATGCCGAAATGGCTAAACCCAGTACGTTACGGGTTTGGGCTGGGTCAATTACCCCATCATCCCACAGCCGTGCCGAAGCATAATACGGGTGACCCTGTTGTTCATATGCGTCAATAATCGGCTGCTTGAACGCTTGTTCCTGCTCAGCACTCCAGCTGTCACCTTGTTTTTGTTTTTGATCGCGTTTGACTTGCGCTAACACACCTGCGGCTTGCTCGCCTCCCATGACCGAAATTCGCGCGTTGGGCCACATAAATAAAAATCTTGGATCGTAGGCGCGACCGCACATGCCGTAATTTCCGGCACCAAAACTACCACCGATTAACACGGTAAACTTCGGTACTTTTGCACAGGCAACGGCAGCCACCATTTTGGCACCGTGCTTGGCGATACCACTCGATTCATATTGCTTACCCACCATAAAGCCGGTGATGTTTTGCAAGAACAGAAGGGGGATCTTTCGCTGTGCACACAGTTCAATAAAATGAGCGCCTTTTTGTGCGCTTTCGCCAAACAGAATACCGTTGTTGGCAACGATACCGACAGGGTAACCAAAAATATGGGCGAAACCACACACCAGTGTGGTACCAAATAGCGCTTTAAACTCATCAAATTCGCTGCCGTCGACAATGCGCGCGATCACTTCGCGTACATCGTATGGTTGGCGAGAATCTTTGGGAATGATGCCGTATAACTCACGGCTATCGTATTTGGGGTCGATAGCGTCTTTGCATTGTAACTGTTGTGGCTTTAACCGATTTAAATTAGCAACGCTTGCGCGAGCCAACTGCAATGCGTGATGATCGTTTTGCGCGTAGTGATCGGCGACACCCGATGTGCGACAATGGACATCGGCGCCACCTAGATCTTCCGCACTGACTTCCTCGCCTGTTGCCGCTTTGACAAGCGGTGGTCCGGCTAGGAATATTGTTCCTTGCTGTTTGACGATAATTGACTCATCGGCCATGGCCGGAACGTAAGCACCGCCAGCCGTACAAGAGCCCATAACCGCGGCAATCTGAGGAATATTGGCAGCCGACATATTGGCTTGATTAAAGAAAATACGACCGAAGTGTTCGCGATCGGGGAATACGTCGTCTTGATTTGGCAAGTTTGCACCACCTGAGTCAACCAGCGAAATACACGGCAAGTTGTTTTGTTCAGCAATGGTTTGTGCCCTGAGGTGTTTTTTCACGGTAAGCGGATAATATGTGCCACCTTTGACGGTGGCGTCATTGGCGATAATCATACACTCTTGCCCACTTACTCGACCTATACCGGTGATAAGACCGGCACAGGGGACGTTGTCGTCGTAGACTTGATGCGCGGCAAGTTGTGACAACTCCAAAAAAGGTGAACCCGGATCAAGCAGGTGGTAAACCCTATCGCGAGGTAGTAGTTTACCCCTAGACAAGTGCCGTTCTCTTGAGCGCTCACCACCGCCAAGCTTAATTGTTTCAACCAGTTGATTTAAATCATCGACCAGGGCTTGCATGTGCTCGGTATTGTCGTTGAATTCTTGGCTGCGCGTATTTATTTTACTGTTTATTACTGCCACAAGATATCCTCTCGGTACACCAAAGGGATTGCGCCTTTGTGGCTAGCAAACCCCTTTGCAATAGATTCGTTTATCCGGTTTGAAACCGTTACATAGTTATCCGCACCAAAGCATCTTGACGCGGATAGGTGATTACTTGGATTCGTTGAATAATTCACGACCGATAAGCATGCGTCGAATTTCTGACGTACCGGCACCGATTTCGTATAATTTTGCATCGCGAAGCAAACGGCCAGTAGGAAATTCGTTGATATAACCGTTACCACCGAGGATCTGAATCGCATCAAGCGCCATTTTAGTAGCCAGCTCAGCGGCATATAATATTGCCCCTGCGGCATCTTTGCGCGTGGTTTCGCCGCGATCACAAGCTTGCGCGACCGCGTATACGTAGCTGCGAGCCGCATTCATTTGCGTGTACATATCGGCGATCTTGCCCTGAATTAATTGAAACTCGCCAATTGATTGACCGAACTGTTGACGGTCGTGAATATACGGAACAACGACATCCATAGCCGCTTGCATGATGCCTAAAGGACCGCCTGATAAAACCACGCGTTCGTAATCTAAGCCACTCATCAACACACGAACGCCAGCACCAACTTCACCTAGTACGTTTTCAGCGGGAACGCGACAGTTTTCGAATACTAACTCACAGGTGTTTGAACCACGCATTCCGAGCTTGTCGAGCTTTTGATGGCGAGAAAATCCGGGGGCGTCGCGTTCAATAATGAATGCGGTAATACCTTTAGAACCGGCGTGAATATCGGTTTTGGCATAAACCACATACACATTGGCATCAGGACCATTGGTGATCCACATTTTATTGCCGTTTAAAATATATTCATCACCTTGTTTTTCCGCTTTAATTTTCATGCTGACAACGTCAGAACCAGCATTTGGCTCACTCATCGCCAGTGCGCCGATGTGCTCACCAGAACACAGCTTAGGCAGGTATTTTAGTTTTTGCTCGTGTGTGCCATTGCGGTTTATCTGATTTACACACAAGTTTGAGTGAGCACCGTAGCTCAAACCAACCGATGCTGAGGCGCGCGATATCTCTTCCATGGCAATAACATGTTCAATATACCCAAGGCTACTACCGCCGTATTGCTCGTGAACAGTTAAACCGAGTAGACCCATATCACCAAACTTTCTCCACAAATCGTGTGGAAATTCATTGTCGATGTCGATTTGCGCTGCACGTGGCGCAATTTCGTCACGGGCAAACGCATTGACTTGTTCACGGATCATATCGACCGTTTCACCAAGATTGAAATTTAAAGAAGAAAAACGAGAGATCATAGTCTTACCCTTGCTGTAAAATTTTTGTTTTTGTCGTAATAATACTTATTGGTCACTGTGTTGTTTTATGCTCAACTCATTGCGAGCATCGGCACAGCGTTGTTCTAATGTGGCTAACTCGGTTAACACCACTTTTATGTCTTGTAATTGCTGATGTAGCGCAGCTCGTTTGTCAGCGATTAAATCCATGATCATGTCGAGCTGAGTTGCACTTGTTTTGTCGGTATCGTACAACTCGAATAAACGACCGGTTTCCGCTAATGAAAAGCCCAAACGCTTACCGCGCAGGATAAGCTTTAAGCGCACCCGATCGCGTCGATTGTAAATGCGAGTTTGCCCCTTGCGCAGCGGAGTAATAAGCCCTTGCGCTTCGTAAAATCGAATGCTTCGTGTCGTGATATCAAACTCTTTTGCAAGATCGCTAATTGTAAATTGCTGTTTTTCCATGAGTTATCCGAATTGTCTGGGCAGTAAAACACAACTGCCTAATACCTATAGTGCCTTTACTTTAGTGTAAGTTGACGTAAAGGTAAAGTTGTTCATCGTTGGTTTATCGAGTCGATGGTAGAGCTTTCACTATGTAAAATGACCATATTTAATGTTTAATGCTTTGTTTTTTATCGCTTTTGTGTTTCTTTTTAAGGTTTGTTTCCGTGTTGTTGGCAATCAAACTGTACACTTTTTACGACTATTTTTGCTTTACGTTGGCGTAAACGTAGCTTTTGCGGTAGGCTAGCATTATGAGTAATTTTAATCATTGCGACACAACCACAGAATCAACAAAACGCAATAGCAATAGTAAAAGTAACGTTTGTTGGTTATCTGCAATGATAGTTAACACAAAGAGTAGGAAAACTTATGGTTTTAAATGATCCAATTGTAATTGTAAGTGCGATGCGCACGCCCATGGGTGGCTTTATGGGTGGTTTGAGTTCAATCACTGCTACCGAACTTGGCAGTGCTGCGATTAAAGCGGCCACAGAACAGGCTGCGATTGGCAATGATCAAGTTGATGAAGTGATCATGGGCTGTGTATTACCAGCGGGGCTTAAGCAAGCCCCCGCTAGGCAGGCTGCGCTTGGTGCGGACTTAGCGTTATCAACGGTGTGTACGACCATTAATAAAGTTTGCGGTTCAGGTATGAAGGCTGCGATGTTTGCCTACGACTCGCTCGCTGCTGGGAGCATCGACGTTGCGGTTGCCGGTGGCATGGAAAGCATGAGTAATGCGCCGTATATATTGCCAAAAGCACGACAAGGTATGCGCATGGGCCACGGTGAAATCAAAGATCACATGATGTTTGACGGTCTGGAAAATGCCTACGACGGTATTGCCATGGGGTGCTTTGCGCAAAATACCGCTGATGACGTTGAATTCAGTCGAGAGCAAATGGATGATTTTGCTCTAACGTCATTGTCTCGAGCCAATGCGGCGATCGAGTCAGGCGCTTTCAACAATGAAGTGACGCCGGTTAGCGTAAAAACTCGCAAAGGCGAAGTGGTGGTCGATACCGATGAACAACCCGGCAACGCCAGACCAGATAAGATACCAACCTTGCGCGCTGCGTTCAAACGCGACGGTACTATAACCGCAGCAAACTCTAGCTCGATCTCAGATGGTGCGGCTGCGTTAGTGATGATGCGTTTATCTGAGGCCAATAAACGCGGTTTAACGCCTCTGTGTAAAGTTGTAGGTCATGCGACACATGCCCAACAACCGGAAGATTTTACCGTTGCACCTGTTGGGGCTATGCAAAAGTTACTCAATAAAGTGATGTGGCAAAAGGACGACGTAGATTTATTTGAAATCAACGAAGCCTTCGCCATGGTGACCATGTTGGCGATTAAAGAATTGGGCTTAGATCACAACAAAGTTAACGTCAATGGTGGCGCTTGTGCGCTAGGTCATCCAATTGGTGCAAGCGGTGCGCGTATTATCGTTACCCTGATTCACGCACTGAAAAACAAAGGCTTACATAAAGGTGTTGCAAGCTTGTGTATTGGCGGTGGTGAAGCGACAGCACTTGCCATAGAAATGCTATAACGCAACGTGAGTAGCGATGTGAACAAGCACATCGCTGTTTTGCGTTAATCAGGTTTGGCGACATGACCTTATGGGGAAGGACAAAAGCTAATGAATTTTGATTTAAACGAAGATCAGCAAATGTTTGCTGATATGGCGTCGCAGTTTGCACAAGCAGAGATGGCACCAAATGCCGCGCGTTGGGACGCCGAACACATATTTCCGCGCGATGTTATCGGCAAAGCTGGGGAGCTTGGTTTCTGTGGCTTATACAGTCCTGAAAGCGTCGGCGGATTAGGTCTATCTCGTTTGGATTCGTCGATTATTTTTGAGCAATTGGCGATGGGCTGTACGACAACAACGGCGATGTTAACCATTCACAATATGGCAACGTGGATGATGGCCACTTGGGGAAGCGACACAATTAAAAAACAATGGTGCAGCGACCTAGTGAGCGGCCAAAAATTGGCGTCATATTGCCTTACGGAACCGGGTGCTGGCTCTGATGCGGCATCGTTAGCAACAAGTGCCAAAAAGGATGGCGATTATTATGTTATCAACGGCTCGAAAATGTTTATTTCCGGTGCCGGTGAAACCGATGTTCTGGTGGTGATGGCTCGTACGGGCGGCCCAGGCGCTGATGGTATCTCTGCAATCGTTGTTCCTGCTGACGCTGACGGAGTAATTTATGGCAAGGCTGAAGAAAAGCTCGGTTGGAATGCACAGCCTACGCGGCTTATTACCTTTGACAGTGTGCGCGTTCCGACAGAGAATTTACTCGGCGAAGAAGGGCAAGGCTTTAAAATAGCGATGAAAGGTCTAGATGGCGGTCGCATTAACATCGCCACCTGCTCTATAGGTACGGCGCAACAGGCGTTAAATACCGCCAAAGCGTACATGCAAGAGCGTCAGCAATTTGGTAAACCTATTGCTGCGTTTCAAGGGTTACAATTTAAATTAGCGGATATGGCAACCCAGCTGGTGGCGGCGCGACAAATGGTGCGTTTAGCTGCATTTAAGTTGGATCAACAGCACAGCGAAACAACTGCCTATTGTGCGATGGCTAAACAGTTTGCCACCGATGTCGGTTTTGCGGTGTGCGATGCGGCCTTGCAAATTCACGGCGGTTACGGGTACATCAAAGAATATCCACTAGAGCGCCATTTTCGCGACGTTCGCGTGCATCAGATTCTTGAAGGTACCAACGAGATCATGCGCGTTATTATCGCTCGCCGTTTACTTGCTCAAAGTGCAGCACAGTTGCTTTAGCGCAGGACAACTTAAATAAAAAATATAACAATAAGGGTTAATATGTCAGACGTCGTATTATTTGACCAAATTGATTGTCTTAATGATAAAAAAATAGCGGTGATCACCCTAAATGCACCGAAGTCGTTAAATGCGTTGAGCCATGCAATGGTACAACAAATAACGCCTCAATTAGAGCTGTGGCAAAGCCAGCCTGAGGTGGTTGCTGTGTTTGTGCAAGGAAGTGGCGATAAGGCGTTTTGCGCAGGTGGCGACATTGTTCATTTATACAATAACATGCCCGCCGAAGGGGGCAAAGAAGCGCCACAAGTCGAGCAATTTTTCTGTGACGAGTACAAATTGGATTTCCTCATTCACAATTACCCAAAGCCGATTGTTGTTTGGGGTAATGGCATTGTTATGGGCGGCGGCTTGGGGTTGATGGCCGGCGCGAGTCATAGAATTGTGACCGAGAATACCCGCATTGCCATGCCTGAAATTAGTATTGGTTTATATCCCGATGTCGGCGGCAGTTACTTTCTCAATAATATGCCTAATAGAACCGGTTTGTTTTTGGGGCTAACAGGGGCATCAATTAATGCAACCGATGCAATGTATGTGAATTTAGCTGATTACTTTATTGGCCATCAACAGCAACAAACGCTACTTGATAATCTCAGTAAAATTTCCTGGTCAGGTGATTTGAGCACGCAAAAGCAGCAGCTTGAAACCGAGTTATCTAAACTCGCTAAGCTGTCACAAGAGCTAGCACCGCCGAGTGTTGTTGCAGCTCATCAGTCGTTAATAGACAAAGTAATGAGCGGTGAGGACTTAAAGGTTATCGTCGATAATATTGTCAACGAACAAATTGACGATAAGTGGTTTAACAAAGCGCAAAATTCCCTTGCTCACGGTAGCCCACTCAGTGCTGTTATTACTTATCATCAATGGCTCAAAGGTCAACAGATGAACCTAGCAGAATGCTTTCAGATGGAGTTGGTTATATCGAAAAAATGCGCTCAATTTGGCGAGTTTAAAGAGGGCGTACGCGCGCTGTTGATTGAAAAAGACAACCAACCACATTGGCGCTACCCAGATGTGGCGAGTGTCGATGAGACCGTTGTTGACTGGTTCTTTGACAACGATTATGAGCAAGGTGCTCACCCACTACAACAGCTGGAACAATAGTCGCCAAATCGTTTGGCAATATACAGAACAATGATGAAGGGGAAGTTAACATGGCAAATGTAAGCTTTTTTGGCTTAGGTAATATGGGTGGCCCTATGGCGGCTAATTTGGTCAATGCCGGACACAGCGTTATGGTGTTTGACTTAAATAAAGAGGCAATAGCAGATCTTGTCAAGCAAGGAGCAACCACCGCAGAGAGTGTGGCTGACTTGGCCAAGCACGCTGATGTGATTGTGTCTATGTTACCTGCGGGAAAACACGTAGAGTCGCTGTATTTGGGCGAGCAAGGGCTGATCGATAGCATCAAGCCAAATACGTTGGTTATTGACTCGTCGACCATTGATAAGCCAACGGTGTTAAAGGTAGCTAATGCGCTAGCTGCAAAAGATGTACAGTTTGTAGATGCACCCGTATCTGGTGGTGTGGCTGGTGCTGTAGCCGGTACATTGTCGTTTATGGTCGGTGGTGATAAAGCGGATTTCGAGCGCGCACAACCACTGCTTACAGACATGGGGAAAAATATCTTTCACGCGGGAGCACATGGCGCCGGACAAATCGCAAAAGTGTGTAATAATATGCTGCTCGGCATCCTGATGGCGGGTACATCGGAAGCCCTACAGTTGGGAATAAGTAACGGACTAGACGCGAAAACGCTATCTGATATCATGCTCCAAAGTTCGGGCAAAAACTGGACATTAGAGCGGTACAACCCGTGCCCAGGAGTACTCGATAACGTACCGTCAAGTAATAACTACAGCGGTGGCTTTATGGTCGACTTAATGACCAAAGACCTAGGTCTGGCTCTTGATACAGCCATTGACAGCCAATCAGCAACGCCGATGGGGGCGCTAGCGCGCAGCCTTTTTTCGTTGCACGCGGCACAGGGGTATGGCACCAGCGACTTTTCGAGCATTTTTAAGATGTTTGATCACCAAAACAAAAAATAATAGGTAAACAACGAATGGACATTAAAGACAAAGTCATCGTTATCACCGGAGCCGGTGGTGGTTTAGGGCGTGCTATGGCATTACAGCTTGCGAAACAAGGTGCCAAGTTGGCACTGGTTGACTTAGGTAACGATGCGTTACAAGTCACCCTTGATCAAGTAGTAGCGCTGGATGCAAATGCCAAAACCTACAATGCGGATGTCAGTAACGAAACGAGTGTTGAATCAACGTTTTCACAGATAGCTGAAGACTTTAACGGCATCGATGGATTAATAAATAATGCCGGTATCTTGCGAGACGGACTGTTACTAAAAGCCAAAGACGGTGACGTAGTGAGTAAAATGTCGCTAGAGCAATTTCAGTCGGTTATTGACGTCAACTTAACCGGCGTATTTTTGTGCGGCCGTGAAGCGGCACTGCAAATGATCAAATACAAGCGCCAAGGTGTGATTATTAACATGTCATCAGTTGCTCGACAAGGTAATATGGGGCAAACCAATTACTCAGCGTCAAAAGCCGGCGTTGTCGCAATGACTGTGACTTGGGCCCGAGAGTTGGGACGTTACGGAATTCGAGTCGGTGCCATAGCGCCAGGTGTGATTCGTACGGCCATGACCGATGCGATGAAGCCCGAAATGCGAGAGCGCTTAGAGAAAATGAAGCCTGTGGGACGTTTGGGTACACCAGAAGAGATAGCTCATACAGCCAAATATATTTTTGAGAATGACTTTTTCACAGGTCGAGTGATTGAAATCGATGGTGGCTTGGCCATGTAGTCATCATTTGCAGTTGCGTCATTGTATTGTGCCTATTTTACTGGGCATGTGTTGCGAAGACGCGATTTTAGCAGCCGAGTGAGCACAATAAACACAAAGCGTCAGCGGTTACGACACTTTGTGTTTATTTTTATCAGCTCATAGACATGCTGTGCGATAATGTCGCTTGATGCTATCGACAGTTATCACGTACATATCTTTTTATATCATTAGGGTAAATAACACATGAGCAAAGCGTTGTTTTTAGACCGCGATGGGATCATCAATATTGATCATGGCTACGTATATAAAAGTGAAGACTTTGAATTTGTCGATGGTATTTTTGAACTTTGTGCTAAAGCCAACAAACTCGACTATCACATTTATGTGATCACCAACCAGTCTGGTATTGGTCGAGGTATGTACAGTGAGGAGCAGTTTTTGCAACTCAGTGACTGGATGATCAGCCAATTCAAGCAACGAGGCGTATCTATTGAACAGGTTTATTACTGCCCCCATCATCCACAAAAGGGTGTTGCCGACTATAAACAGCACTGTCAATGTCGAAAACCTGAACCGGGCATGATTTTACAAGCGGCAAAAGAACACCACATTGATCTATCTGCGAGTATTTTCATCGGTGATAAACTGTCAGATATGCAAGCGGCAAATCGCGCCGGTGTCGGTAAGAAAGTGTTAGTGAGCAGTCGTTACCAACAGCAAGACGTAAGTGAACAGGAAACCGACATACTAAACATTGAGTCTGTGCGTTCATTTATTGCGCAATTGTAGCGGTTTCTGACTATAATTTAACCGGCTTTGTGATTAAGTGTAAAAATCGACATAAAGCGGTTGACCCGATCACAAAAATCCCTACAATGCACACCATCTTCAGCGGCGCAGACCAACGAAGGCAACAGTAGGGAATGCCTACTAGACCGAGTCAAATTGAGATAAGGTCGGTTTTGATAAGTTAAGTCAGAGAATATCGAGCTTAGCGGTCAACAAAACGCTTAAAAATGTTTTTCAAAAAACTTTCAAAAAGCAGTTGACATCAAAACTCAGATGCGTAAAATGCGCATCTCGCTTCGGGCAAGGCCTGCAGCGACACGAACAAGGTTAGCGAGTGCGTCTAATCTCGCATCGAAACAAAACGTTCATCCATGAACCGTTTCGATGTCGGTACATCCTTGTACTGATCTTTAACAAATAGTTATCATGCAATTTGTGTGAGCATTCATAAGATATGTAGTTTTACCACTATTCAAAATCTTAATGAGGTTCATGCAAACGACATATGTCAAATGCAACAGAATTCATTGAGTAGATTAAATTTTTAATTGAAGAGTTTGATCATGGCTCAGATTGAACGCTGGCGGCAGGCTTAACACATGCAAGTCGAGCGGAAACGATTCTAGTTTACTAGAAGGCGTCGAGCGGCGGACGGGTGAGTAATGCTTGGGAATATGCCTTAAGGTGGGGGACAACAGTTGGAAACGACTGCTAATACCGCATAATGTCTACGGACCAAAGGAGGGGCTCTTCGGACCTTTCGCCTTTAGATTAGCCCAAGTGAGATTAGCTAGATGGTGGGGTAATGGCCTACCATGGCGACGATCTCTAGCTGGTTTGAGAGGATGATCAGCCACACTGGGACTGAGACACGGCCCAGACTCCTACGGGAGGCAGCAGTGGGGAATATTGCACAATGGGGGAAACCCTGATGCAGCCATGCCGCGTGTGTGAAGAAGGCCTTCGGGTTGTAAAGCACTTTCAGCGAGGAGGAAAGGTTAGTAGTTAATACCTGCTAGCTGTGACGTTACTCGCAGAAGAAGCACCGGCTAACTCCGTGCCAGCAGCCGCGGTAATACGGAGGGTGCGAGCGTTAATCGGAATTACTGGGCGTAAAGCGTGTGTAGGCGGATTGTTAAGCGAGATGTGAAAGCCCAGGGCTCAACCTTGGAACTGCATTTCGAACTGGCTGTCTAGAGTATTGTAGAGGGTGGTGGAATTTCCAGTGTAGCGGTGAAATGCGTAGAGATTGGAAGGAACATCAGTGGCGAAGGCGGCCACCTGGACAAATACTGACGCTGAGACACGAAAGCGTGGGGAGCAAACAGGATTAGATACCCTGGTAGTCCACGCCGTAAACGATGTCAACTAGCTGTCTGTGAACTTGATTCGTGGGTAGCGTAGCTAACGCGCTAAGTTGACCGCCTGGGGAGTACGGCCGCAAGGTTAAAACTCAAATGAATTGACGGGGGCCCGCACAAGCGGTGGAGCATGTGGTTTAATTCGATGCAACGCGAAGAACCTTACCATCCCTTGACATCCAGAGAACTTACTAGAGATAGTTTGGTGCCTTCGGGAACTCTGAGACAGGTGCTGCATGGCTGTCGTCAGCTCGTGTTGTGAAATGTTGGGTTAAGTCCCGCAACGAGCGCAACCCCTATCCTTATTTGCCAGCGCTTCGGGCGGGAACTCTAAGGAGACTGCCGGTGATAAACCGGAGGAAGGTGGGGACGACGTCAAGTCATCATGGCCCTTACGGGATGGGCTACACACGTGCTACAATGGCGGATACAAAGGGCAGCGAGACCGCGAGGTGGAGCGAATCCCATAAAGTCCGTCGTAGTCCGGATTGGAGTCTGCAACTCGACTCCATGAAGTCGGAATCGCTAGTAATCGTGGATCAGAATGCCGCGGTGAATACGTTCCCGGGCCTTGTACACACCGCCCGTCACACCATGGGAGTGGGTTGCAAAAGAAGTAGCTAGTTTAACCTTCGGGAGGACGGTTACCACTTTGTGATTCATGACTGGGGTGAAGTCGTAACAAGGTAACCCTAGGGGAACCTGGGGTTGGATCACCTCCTTACCTTAAGTAAAACACTGTCTTTTGAGTGTTCACACAAATTGAATGATAACATTCGCATGCGATTGCATGATGCTCTTTAACAATTTGGAAAGCTGATATTAAACCCGGTGTTTGTATTGGCAACAACGTGTCGCACGGTGTTGCATAAGATATAAATACCAACGAAGAAGAAATTCTTCATGATTTTTAAAAAAATCAATACTCAAGGGTCGAATTAAGTACATCCGTGTACAATTCGACATCCAAACATCCTTGTTTGGAACATTCTTAATGAATGCGTGAAAATGTCAGACATACATTTGAATTTGGTTTTGTCACCAAATTACTCAGCAACTGTATTGTACAGATTTTGCTTTAGTAGCAAGGCTTGCGATGATGTGAGGCAGGGAGTTACCTTCGGGTAATGACCAACGAACATCAAGCGTAACGCAGCTAATAACGCAAAAGACAAGCAAGACTTTTTGGGGTTGTATGGTTAAGTGACTAAGCGTATGTGGTGGATGCCTTGGCAGTTAGAGGCGATGAAGGACGTGTTAATCTGCGATAAGCTGTGTTGAGCCGATAAAAGGCGTTATAGGCACAGATTTCCGAATGGGGAAACCCACCCGTCATAAGGCGGGTATCGTTAAGTGAATACATAGCTTAACGAGGCGAACCGGGAGAACTGAAACATCTAAGTACCCCGAGGAAAAGAAATCAACCGAGATTTCCTTAGTAGCGGCGAGCGAACGGGAATTAGCCCTTAAGCGGTTTGTGAATTAGTGGAATAAGCTGGAAAGCTTGACGATACAGGGTGATAGTCCCGTACACGAAAATGACCTTACCGTGAAATCGAGTAGGACGGAACACGTGAAATTCTGTCTGAATATGGGGGGACCATCCTCCAAGGCTAAATACTCCTAACTGACCGATAGTGAACCAGTACCGTGAGGGAAAGGCGAAAAGAACCCCTGTGAGGGGAGTGAAATAGAACCTGAAACCGCATACGTACAAGCAGTGGAAGCCTTCGGGTGACTGCGTACCTTTTGTATAATGGGTCAGCGACTTATGTTCTGTAGCAAGGTTAACCGATTAGGGGAGCCGTAGCGAAAGCGAGTGTTAACTGCGCGTTTAGTTGCAGGGCATAGACCCGAAACCCGGCGATCTACCCATGGGCAGGTTGAAGGTTGAGTAACATCAACTGGAGGACCGAACACACGTATGTTGAAAAATGCGGTGATGACTTGTGGGTCGGAGTGAAAGGCTAATCAAGCCGGGAGATAGCTGGTTCTCCCCGAAATCTATTTAGGTAGAGCCTCGGACGAACACCACTGGGGGTAGAGCACTGTTAAGGCTAGGGGGTCATCCCGACTTACCAACCCTTTGCAAACTCCGAATACCAGTGAGTGATATCCGGGAGACACACGGCGGGTGCTAACGTCCGTCGTGGAAAGGGAAACAACCCAGACCGCCAGCTAAGGTCCCAAAGTCTATGTTAAGTGGGAAACGATGTGGAAAGGCCCAGACAGCTAGGAGGTTGGCTTAGAAGCAGCCATCCTTTAAAGAAAGCGTAATAGCTCACTAGTCGAGTCGGTCTGCGCGGAAGATGTAACGGGGCTAAACATAGCACCGAAGCTGCGGATTTAATCTTAGGATTAAGTGGTAGGGGAGCGTTCTGTAAGCCGTTGAAGGTGTGTTGTAAAGCATGCTGGAGGTATCAGAAGTGCGAATGCTGACATGAGTAACGATAATGGGGGTGAAAAACCCCCACGCCGAAAGACCAAGGTTTCCTGTCCCATGTTAATCAGGGCAGGGTAAGTCGGCCCCTAAGGCGAGACCGAAAGGTGTAGTCGATGGGAAACAGATTAATATTTCTGTACTTCTTATAATTGCGAAGGAGGGACGGAGCAGGCTAGGCAAGCATGGCGTTGGTTGTCCATGTGAAAGTATGTAGGCTGGAGATTTAGGTAAATCCGGATTTCCTTAAGGCTGAGATACGAGACGAGATTCTACGGAATTGAAGTTGTTGATGCCATACTTCCAGGAAAAGCTTCTAAGCATCAGATTATAAGGAACCGTACCCCAAACCGACACAGGTGGTTAGGTAGAGAATACTAAGGCGCTTGAGAGAACTCGGGTGAAGGAACTAGGCAAAATAGTACCGTAACTTCGGGAGAAGGTACGCTGGCTCTGGTGATGGGACTTGCTCCCTAAGCTGAGGCCAGTCGAAGTAACCAGGTGGCTGGAACTGTTTATTAAAAACACAGCACTGTGCTAAATCGTAAGATGACGTATACGGTGTGACGCCTGCCCGGTGCCGGAAGGTTAATTGATTGGGTTAGCGCAAGCGAAGCTCATGATCGAAGCCCCGGTAAACGGCGGCCGTAACTATAACGGTCCTAAGGTAGCGAAATTCCTTGTCGGGTAAGTTCCGACCTGCACGAATGGCGTAATCATGGCCACACTGTCTCCACCCGAGACTCAGTGAAATTGAATTTGCGGTTAAGATGCCGTATACCCGCGGCTAGACGGAAAGACCCCGTGAACCTTTACTATAGCTTGACAGTGAACATTGCTCCTACATGTGTAGGATAGGTGGGAGGCTTTGAAGCGAGTACGCCAGTATTCGTGGAGCCATCCTTGAAATACCACCCTTGTATGCGTGATGTTCTAACCTGGTCCCATAATCTGGGATGGGGACACTGTCTGGTGGGTAGTTTGACTGGGGCGGTCTCCTCCCAAAGTGTAACGGAGGAGCACGAAGGTTGGCTAAGTACGGTCGGACATCGTACGGTTAGTGCAATGGCATAAGCCAGCTTAACTGCGAGACAGACACGTCGAGCAGGTACGAAAGTAGGTCATAGTGATCCGGTGGTTCTGTATGGAAGGGCCATCGCTCAACGGATAAAAGGTACTCCGGGGATAACAGGCTGATACCGCCCAAGAGTTCATATCGACGGCGGTGTTTGGCACCTCGATGTCGGCTCATCACATCCTGGGGCTGAAGTCGGTCCCAAGGGTATGGCTGTTCGCCATTTAAAGTGGTACGCGAGCTGGGTTTAGAACGTCGTGAGACAGTTCGGTCCCTATCTGCCGTGGGCGTTTGAGAATTGAAGAGGGCTGCTCCTAGTACGAGAGGACCGGAGTGGACGAACCTCTGGTGTTCCGGTTGTCACGCCAGTGGCATTGCCGGGTAGCTATGTTCGGAACTGATAACCGCTGAAAGCATCTAAGCGGGAAGCAGGCTTTGAGATGAGTTCTCACTGGGACTTTGAGTCCCCTAAAGGGTCGTCGGAGACTACGACGTTGATAGGTCAGGTGTGTAAGCGTTGTGAGACGTTGAGCTAACTGATACTAATTGCCCGTGAGGCTTAACCATACAACACCCAAGAGGTTTTCGTATGGTCTGATAATCATCACGCATGATTAAGAATTGAGTAAATATCGCTTTCCAGATTATTAATTACGTGGAGACGTCGCTCCAAGCCATCCATGGCATCGCGACATAAATACATCCATGTATAAAAGTTTTTTGTCTGGCGACAATAGCACTTTGGAACCACCTGAACCCATGCCGAACTCAGAAGTGAAACGAAGTAGCGCCGATGGTAGTGTGGGAGTTCCCATGTGAGAGTAGGTCATCGCCAGGCTCCTAATTGAAAAAAGCCCGTTGATTGAGACGGGCTTTTTACTCTGAACTTTAAGTTAATATTACTTTAACTAGTAATATTAACTTAGAGTTTAAAAATCTAGACGTTTTTTATCTAGCGACAATAGCACTTTGGAACCACCTGAACCCATGCCGAACTCAGAAGTGAAACGAAGTAGCGCCGATGGTAGTGTGGGAGTTCCCATGTGAGAGTAGGTCATCGCTAGGTTCCTATTAATAAAAACCCGTCCTTGTGACGGGTTTTTTGCTTTTTGTAATCAGCTGTATCCCTTCTATTTACAGGTATTTATCATACCCATACATACCGTCCCACAGAAGTGTGTCCGATTGGGCAAATAAAAGTTTCCCTTAGTTTAGTTGATAGTTTCGACCAATCAACAATCAACAATCAACAAGAAACGGAGAGCGACTGTGACCAATTAACGCGAATACTAACCAAATTCAAGTTGCATTAGATTGGTTATTTAAAAGCGTTAATTAGCCAGTTGATTTGACTCAAGCCTCGTTTTACTGATTGTTAGAGATTAATATCTGCCTAGCCAATTCATCTATCGAGTTGACCAATTTTGTAGGCCTACTTTGTATTAAATCTTCAACTTCTCCCGCACCGTGGGTAATAGCTATGCTATCGATGCTCGCATTATTAGCCATTTCAATATCGTAGCGACTATCGCCGATATATAGCGCATCTTTCCTATTCATATTCATGGCGCTGAGAATTTGCTCTAGCATGTCAGGGTGAGGTTTGGGCTTGGCATCATCCGCCGTGCGCAAACAATCAAATACACCATCTAAGTTATAACTGCGAAGGCAGTTATCTAAGCCGATGCGACCTTTGCTGGTTGCAATCGCTAACTGTTTATTAGACCGCTGTAGATTGTTGATTAAATCCAGGCATCCTGGATAAAGAGGCGATGCAACGCGATTCTCAAATACAAAGTGACGACGGTAAGCCTGTTCAAGTTCCATTAACTGATCCACCGTTGCTTTGGGAAATAACGTCATTGCCGCTTGTGACATTCCTGCACCAATAATTTTCTTACAGTCACTCTGAGACGGTATGGGTAATTCAGCGCACTCGGCTGCGTGTTGTAATGACGCAACAATTTTATTGATAGAGTTCATCAATGTGCCATCCCAATCGAATATGTAGAGCTGATAATGGTGCATAAATTTCCCGTAGTGTTGTGCCCTAGCGTAAAGTGTTGAGTCGTTGACATATCGATGCAAACGCTAAGATATATGGTTGAAACGTCAGCTGAGATCATCGCCTTGTCGATGTCTGAACATTACTTCACTTTATGCTGTTAATTAGTCGTAACTCTATTTTCATTAGCATTGCATCGATGGCATTTCCCTAGCTGTTAAATTAACGCTCACTCAATAGTGGCTAATGATAGAGTCGTTTGAATGACCAGCTTTTATACAATCTTACTGACATCTTCCGACAAACGCTACAAGCGAAGCAATTAGCTGGATGTTTCGGTTTACAAGGCTGGCTACCGCTTTTAAGATAAGGCAATTGTAGAAATTAGGCTAATCGAATTATGTCAGGCTTACAACGGATCATTTTGATCGACACTCACCTTCCAGGGCTGGTAGAACTTAAACTCAGCGGACATACCAATATTTGTGGCACCAATGCCTCCGGTAAGACCACATTGCAACGTCTCGTACCGGTGTTTTTTGGTGAATCACCCAACAAGGTAGTTCCCGCCACACGCGATAACTTTCAAAAGTGGTATTTGCCACGCGAGTCTAGTTACATAATTTATGAGTATCAACGAATTGATCAACAGGTGTGTATGGCGGTGTTGACGTCCTCTGCAACTGGCGTTCAATATCGTTTTATCGAAAAGCCTTTCAACGTTAATGACTTTATTGGTGACGATCTTTCTGGCAAGCGCTCTATTGGTGTGAGTGAAGTGGTAAAAGCCTGTAAACGCGAAGGTGTGGCAGTTACCAAGGCATTAAATACCAAAGAGTTTAAGGCTGTGATTCAAAATGACCGTGCGATGATGAATAACAGCAGTCATAAACGCGACTTGGTCAATGCGGCGCGTTTGTTTAGCCTATGTGAGCACAATGCTAAATTACGCCATATTGAAAAGCTGATTAAAGCGGTTCATTCGAAAGAAGGTAAAATGGAAACCATCAAGGCGATGATCGCTGCAATCTTAGAAGAAGATGGCGTTCAAACTCCGAGTAGTAAAATTTCCAAGTCGCAAGTAGAAGATTGGCGTAAGGAGTGCTCTCTGATCCGCCAATTTGACGAGTTGATGCCACAATATGACAAGTTGAAACAAGTTAATGCTGGGGTTGAACACAGCGAGCAACGCTTGGCACAGTTACAGCATCAATTGAGTAATGATTACTCGATTTTGGCCGAGGCAATTGTTAAAGCACAAAGTGATCAGCAATTGTACAAAGAAAAATTGACTGCACTCAATGCTGAGTTTGACGCTACTCGAGATCAGTTAAATCGAGATATATCTGTCGCTAAGGCGGATGTCTCTAGCGCCGAGCAACACCTTGATAAAATCGAAGATGATTTTAATGGTTGGCAAGATCGCAATATTGAACAGCACAAATTAAATATTGATCGGATCCCATCATGGCAATCACAGCTTCAGTCGGCTAGTGAACAGCACGCCTTGTTGACAGCAGAGCATCAAGATATTGAAGCGGCTTACCACAAACGACAAGCCGAACTTGAGAAAAAACAAAGCAAAAGTATTGCTCAGTTGTCCCAACTTAAGGATACGATTACAGCAGAACTGCAAGGCCAACAAAGGTTAGAAAATGATGCCTTACATCAGTTAAAGTTGCAGCAAGACAACAAGTATCAACGCATCGTTAGTGACTTTGACGCTCAACTGCAACAGGCAAACATGGCGTTGCAAAAACTCACCACTGAAATAGAACTTAGTGGTCCAACTACACAAGAGCAGCAAGCGATGGCGCAACTTGAAGCGCGTATTGAAGAAGCACAGCGCGAAGAAGATGTGCTACGCGAGCAACTGACAAAGAAACAAGAGCAGACTCAGCAATTGAAGTATCAACAAATCGCTGTTCATGAACAATTGCAAAAAGCGTCTCTCAAAGTAAAGCAAGCGCAAGCAAAAGTTGATGAAGTCGACTCGTGGTTAAACCCAGGTGAACGCACACTGTTACAGTTTTTGCGCAACGAATGCCAAGGTTGGCAAGATAACCTGGGTAAGCTTATCGATCCAAGTTTACTCAATCGCAGCGATTTGTCGCCGGTATTAAGCGATGATCATCAAACCCAAAATACCTTGTTTGGCGTATGCGTTGATACGAGCGTGATTGAAGAAAGTGAACTATTGCAATCACAGGCAGAGCTCGAACAACAACTGCAACTGGCACAACAGCAGTTGACCCAGGTAATTAACGAAAAGCAACAGTTATCTAAGCAGTTAGAGGAATTGAATAGTCAAGTTAACAATGCTCAAAACGACTGCACAGCGTTAACATCCAAATGTCAATTTAAACAGCAAGCGCGTCTGCGAGTCCAGGAAGAAAAAACACAATTGCGCGCCGAGCAAAAGCAAGCGTTATTGGAACGCAAACAAAAGCGTCAAAAAGAGCTTGTCAACGAGCAAAGTAAAATTGATAAACTGACGCTCAATAAAGCACAAGCGATAGATGAGCACAAAGATGCGTGTCACGATGAGAAGATGGAGCACGAGCTGCATTGGCAACAAATTATCAATGATATTCAGCAAAAGCTCGATAATGCCAATGGGCAAATTGATGATGCAAAACAACAATATAAGTTAGGTGTGAAAGCGGCTAAAAAGTGGTACCAAGATGAATTGGCCAATCGAGAGGTTGACGTTGAACAAATCGCGCTATTGAAACAGCAAATTACCGAATTGTCGGAACAAATCGAGGTGACCAATAAGCACCGCGATAGTGTTGCTGAGTACCTGCGCTGGTATGATTTAGTGTTCAGCAAACAAAAAGCGCAATACTTACAACAACTGGCAAAAGCAAAAGATAACAAGGCTAACAGTGAACGCCAACTTGCGAATCAGCAAAGTAACTATCGGCAGCAAAAGCAACAATACCAAGAACAATTGCAACAACTCGACAAAGCATTGAGCGAGCAAAATGAGTTAGTAAAACAGATCAATCAAATAAAACAGCAGTATGCTCTTGTTAAGTTGCCAACCATCGCCGCTCAGCAAGAGTCGGGAACCGTTGCCTCGCGGGTTAGTGAAGCGAGTGAATTATTCAGCCAACATCGTCAAGCGTTGCAGCAGATTGATGATTACGTTCACTATTTTGACAATGCGATTGGTCAAAAATCCGGTATTAGTTTAACCGAAACATGGGAGCGGGCACGCAGTGAATGCCAGATCGAGAACGGTCAAGGCATTATGGTCTTAGACTGTCGTAAAATGGTTAAAGAGCTCGATCTGCTATTAACCGTTATGGTTCCTCAGCACTTGGAAGGTGTGCGCAATAACGGTTTAAACTTTGGTAATGATTTAACTCAATATTACAATATTCTCGCCGACATAGATAAACGTATCGCGGCGCAATCGCGACGCATATCAAAACAAGTCGATCAAGAATTGTTTTTAGATGGTGTCAGTGAGTCGAGCGTAAAAATTCGTTCTCGGATCAGTGAGTTTGACTTTTGGCCTACGCTGCAAAAATTTAATAAGTTACATCAGCAGTGGCTAGCTGACGAGTCCGCAGTTTTGCCTGATGAAGACTATATGTTAACTATTCGAGAAGTATTGGATGTGCTCGGACGTGCGACAATGACTGGCGGTGTTGGTCAATTACTTGATATCGAACTGCATTTAAAAGAAGGCAATTCAAATCTCGTTATCCGTACTGATCGACAACTAAATGAATCGTCGAGTCACGGTATGGCTTACCTTATCTTGTGTAAGTTCTTATTGGCTTTCACTCGTCTGCTCCGAGGTGATTCAAAGGCCGTGATTCATTGGCCAATAGATGAAATCGGTACATTGGCAAATAAGAATGTGAAGAAAATATTTGATGCTTGTGCAGCCAATAATATCAGTGTGCTCGGAGCCTTTCCGAACCCTGAGTCTGATGTGCTGCACTTCTTTAAAAATCGCTACTTAATTGACAAGAATGCAACAACACAAAAGTTGCGCATGGTACAACCGAAAGTAAACCCTATTGCCGAAAAGCTTAAGCAGCGCCGAGCGCAGGAGGTAGCACTGTGATCAGTTTACAAGGACAAATAATGGAAACACTGCTCAGCGGTGGCTTTATTTGTAAAACCAGTAACGAATTAGCGTTTCAATATCTGCAAAATAGTGAACATTGTGAGGAACTCGAACGCACGTTAAATACGATGAACCGGACAATCGCCACAGCTAATGAAGGCAGTGTGATATTTTGCGCCTATCAGGCCATTGGTGAGCAAGAGCGCAAACACGTTGCCAGCCAATTTAGAGAGACGGCAGGCTCGTTACTTCCCTTGGTTGAGTGGTTAGTGCTTGTACAAGAGGCGAGGGGCGACAATGCACCGCTATCGGAAGGCAAAGTGATCCGCTTAAATGAACTGCAAACGGTTATAGAGGATACGCCTGCGTTTGCAGAGCAATTAGCGAAAATTGCCCGATATGGTTTGTTCAACTCAATGAGTAGTGCCATTGATGGCCAGCTAAAACAAATATTCAAGCGTTTAGTCGACTTAGGCTATTTGCTGCGCCCTAACCCGGATACTCAAATCTACTTGGTCACAGGTAAAGTAGATTATGTATTTGATGTCATTCGCTTTATTGATGAGGCTGAAAATTTAGGTCTAGAGCAACAGGCTGAAATGGCAATCGAGCAGGGAGACTTACTGTGAGCTCACAGTTAACTACCAGTGGCGTAAAACTGTTAAAAGCCTTGGCCAAGCATGCCGATATCATTATGCAAGGGTATGTATCTGGTCGAGTAAGCGAGCTTGATTTTGACATTGCTGCGTTAGAGAAGTTGATGGATCTGGGAGTGCTTTGGCGACCCGAGCCGGGAGAAGATCTGCGCTTGCGCAGTTCAATGCGCGCCCTGTTAGAAAATAGCTTAAAAGACGAGCGAAATCGTCAACTTGATGCCAATGTGGGCTCAAAGTTGGCAACCATTAAGACCGTCACTAAGCACTATAAAGAAGCACTGCATCGTCATGCGCACAGTGAAGCGGAAGTGTTTTTAGAAGATTTAGCCGAGCAAGTATACACCTTAGTCGATAGTTTAAAGTCCAATGTGAGAAGTTTGTGGCGACGTATTCACAATGAATTTGGTTACGTGGCTTCGATTAACGCTAAGATTCGCGAAAATGAATTAGCGCAAAGCCAATTGACACAAATGCGCCAGCAACTAGAAATGTTTCAGTTTAACGAACTAGCCGATTTGGCGGGATCGAATCGAGAGCTGCGTCGTTTGTTGGTCGTGCAATTGCAAAAAAGCCACACCGAAATAGGGCAAGAGTTGAGTGTTGCACAAGCAAAACTTATTGATTTACTGGGTAAATTTAGACAGTACCTACACCGATCACAATTGTTAAAGGGCTTTGTCTTACACCATCAACAAAAGCCTGATTATCGGCTTAACGATTACGGCGCATTGCATAATATTCCCGAACTGTTCAATCAGGCGAAGGTCATTATGCAACCCGCGAGCGTTGATGTGAATAACATTGAACACGAACACGCTTTTACTGATATTGTTAATCGTATCAAACAAGTGCGTCACAGTCGCAGTGAGAATCAGCAGCAACGGCAAGCGCAAAATTTTGAGGTTACCGATATTGAGGGGATTGATCTTGAAGACGATGGTTTAAAGCAATCGGTTGAGCAATACTTTGTCCATATTATTGATTGTGCAGCGCCCATCTCGGCACTTGAGTACCACCATCAGCACGGTCTTGAATTTGATCAAGAAGTCTGGGTTTATGCCGTTATTAATGGCTTTACTGGGCTTAGCGAAGATGAGCAAGATTTCTTTGAAATCGACTCTTTTGGACGACCAGATCCGATTTTTACAGGTAACTTTATCATTGAAGATGTGTCGTTAGGACTGCGTTAGCGATGACTCAGGTAACCTATATTTTAAACGGTAAAACGCAGCGTAAACAATACGTTGATGATAAACGAGCGCATACCCATATTTACAAATGGTTGGTTAAACACGCAAAGACGGTAAGTAAACAGGCCATATTGTATTCAATCAATAACGGCCCAACAACGTTTAGCAGAGCTGAAGACGTACCGTATAGTGAACAAAATAACACGCCTAATTTTTATTTAACGCCTCAGTGGAAAGAGCTTCGCGTGCAAGCGTTAGAGCGAGATAAATCGCGTTGTAAGTTATGCGGTGCAAGTGCCAGCGAAAGCAAGCTCGAAGTCAACCACATAAAAGAACGAGCCAAATACCCAGAGCTGGAACTTGAGCTGTCTAACCTCGAGACCCTGTGCGAACACTGCCACCAAGCTAAGACAAGTCGATTTAACCGAAAAACGTAGTATCTGTAACCGCGATTACAACTGAATGTAGTCACTTGCTTTCATACGGTGGTAAGTGACCTTGGCGTAGTCAATTTTGATCGGATTTGGGTCGACAATTTCAATGTTTATTTGCTTACTGATTGCCGCGCGCAACGCCATTTGCGTAATATTGACGCTAAACGAGGTGCCCATAAATATCATTTTATCGGCGTTGTACATCCGTTGTTCCGCCTCGCTTATACGGTACAACTCGGTATAGTACTCGTCAAACAACAGCACATAAGGCTTATAGGAAAAGTTTAGTTCGGGCTGCTGACTCGTTTTATTAATGCGAAAGATATCTAATAGCGATTCCGTCAAGTGCTGCTCGTCAACCTCATCCCAAGGCGTGGGTAGCGTTTCAACATGCTGGTCTTGGGGATGGTATAAGGTCATTTGATCAAGGCGTCCGTGAATAGCAATATAATCTTTATTACCCGCCTTAGCATCTAAACCATCGATGTTTTGGGTGATTAAATTTTTATCACGTAGCCAATGATGAACGACATTAGGTCCGTGATGTCGGTAACTGGCAAAACGGTGGTAATACCATTTTAGAAATTCAACAGGATTGTGTTCATACATGGCACGGGTGGCCATTTCCATCGGGGTGTAATTGACACTGCCAATGGTCCAGAAACCGTCTTCACCGCGGAAGGTGGGAATACCGGATTCGGCACTTACGCCTGCGCCGGTAATATATAATGTCATCATCTGTATTTTCTACTTTCATTCTTGTCGATTTGCCGTCTATTGGTCGCAAATTTGCTCTATACGTTAGCTACCCGTAGCGGTGCAGTGATAATTAAATTTATCAATTAAGACAATTAATTAATTTAATTTTACAAAAAAATAACAGGTTTTCTATACTCAATACGCAAGACTCTATTTCAGCTAGGAGAGAACAAATGGTATTGAGACAGTTTCCGTTGGCGATTACCGCGTGTGCCGTGATGCTGTTTACGTCAGTGGCGTCGAATCAAGCACTCGCCATAACAAAAGCAAAAGACAATAAATTTTGGTGGCCAGAACAACTCAACCTGAGCCCATTGCGACAGCACGACCCAGCATCAAACCCTTACGGCGCAGACTTTGATTACGCCAAAGAGTTTGCAACATTAGACTTGAGTGCGGTAAAAAAAGACATCGAAAAAGTGTTAAAAACGTCGCAAGATTGGTGGCCGGCCGATTGGGGACATTACGGTCCCTTTATGATCCGCATGGCGTGGCACAGCGCGGGTGTTTATCGCGTTCACGATGGTCGCGGTGGAGCCGCTGGTGGGCAACAGCGCTTCGACCCGCTAAATAGCTGGCCTGATAACGCAAACCTCGATAAAGCGCGACGTTTACTTTGGCCGGTTAAGCAAAAATACGGTCGCAAGCTTTCTTGGGCGGACTTAATGATTTTAGCCGGTAATGTATCGCTCGAATCGATGGGCTTTAAAACCTTTGGTTTTGCCGGAGGGCGCGCCGATGATTGGGAGCCAGATTTGGTTTATTGGGGCCCTGAAGAAGCGTTTTTAGAAGACCAGCGCCGCGATGACAAAGGCAAGTTGAAAGGGCCATTGGCAGCCGTTCAAATGGGGCTTATCTACGTCAATCCAGAAGGCCCAAATGGCAACCCTGACCCACTGCTTGCCGCGCAAGATATTCGCATGTCATTTGGCCGAATGGCGATGAATGATGAAGAGATTGTCGCTTTAATTGCCGGTGGTCACACGTTTGGTAAGACCCATGGCGCGCGAAGTCCCAAAGACTGTGTAGGCAAGGAGCCCGCGGCCGGAGCTATTGAAGACCAAGGTTTTGGTTGGAAAAACACATGTGGTAAAGGTAACGCTGAAGATACTATCACCAGTGGTCTTGAAGGTGCATGGACCGTCACGCCTACCCAGTGGTCAACAAACTTTTTAGATAACTTGATGAACTTTACCTGGGTTAAGAGTAAAAGTCCGGCGGGGGCGGTTCAGTGGATCCCAGACGATGAGGCAGCAAAAGACCTAGTTCCTGACGCTCATGTGAAGGGTAAGCGAAACCCACCGGTGATGCTCACCACTGACTTGGCATTGAAAAAAGATCCTGAGTTTCGAAAAATTGTCGAGCGCTTTCGGCAAGACCCTAGCCAGTACGAGTTGGCGTTTGCTAAAGCATGGTTTAAGCTAACTCATCGCGATATGGGGCCTCGTGCGCGTTATGTAGGTAGCGAAGTACCCAGTGAGACATTGCTTTGGCAAGACCCAGTTCCAAAATTTGATAGCCCGCTAGTGGGCGATGGCGACATCTCTCGTTTGAAGTCGGCTATTTTGAAATCGGGCGTTGATAACGCCGCACTTATTCGCACTGCATGGGCATCCGCCTCTACTCATCGGGTTACGGATATGCGCGGTGGTGCTAATGGTGCGCGTATTCGCTTGCAACCGCAAATAAACTGGGACGTCAACAACCCAGACGAATTGAAGCAAGTACTTAAAGCGCTGAGCAAAGTACAAGCTGACTTCAACGACAAATCGTCAAATGCCCAAGTATCGCTTGCTGACGTGATTGTGTTAGCTGGTGCCGCAGCGATAGAAGACGCGGCTAAAAAAGCGGGTATGAGTGTTAAGGTGCCGTTTTCTGCGGGACGTGCTGATGTCAGTCAGGAGCTGACCGACGTTGAATCGTTCTCATACTTAGAGCCGAAAGCGGATGCATTTCGCAATTACTATCACCAAGACAGTTATATGAGTCCGGTGGAAATGATGGTTGATAAAGCTAATTTGTTGGGCTTAAACGTTCCGGAAATGACGGTGTTAATCGGCGGTATGCGCGTACTGGGTGCGAACGTAGATGGCAGCAATCTGGGTGTATTAACGGACGAACCTGGGGCTCTTGATAATGCATTCTTTGTTAACTTACTTGATATGTCGACTTTTTGGGAAAAAGGAGGTAGTGATGGCTTGTACGTCGGCAAAGATCGCAAATCAGGTAAAGTAAAATGGACAGCCACACCCGTTGATTTGATCTTTGGCTCTAACTCAGAGCTCAGAGCCGTAGCTGAGGTTTACGCAAGCAATGACGGCGATGAAAAGTTTGTTGAAGACTTTGTCAAAGCTTGGGTTAAGGTGATGCGTCTCGATCGATTTGACATGAAATAACCTATATAGGATGGGAAAGGCATCGAGCTTCGGCTCGGTGGCTTTTTTATTTGGCTAACCTATCACCACGGGAGTCGAACGGTGAATCATCGATTTAATCTATAACCTTGCCTCAATTGCGTGTAAAATAACGCGTATCGTAAGTTGTAATTAGATTAGTATGTTTGAATTAAAATATCACACGCCAAAAGAGTGGGCTGAAGTGGCGCTCAAAGACTTTGACGCCTTCTTACAAGATCATGCCGCCGCAGAGAAAAAAGCGTCAGGCATGGCAATGTCGATGTTATCTCATTATCCCGATCGACAAAAATTAGTGCGCGCAATGACGGATTTGGCTTTAGAAGAGCTGATCCACTTTAAACAAGTATTAAAGTTGATGACCGCGCGCAACGTGATTCAGGCGAATGATCAAAAAGATATGTACATTCATCAGATCCGCACGTTGTTTCGTCGTGGGCGTGACGAGTTTTTACTAGATAGATTGTTGGTTGCCGGTGTTATTGAAGCGCGCGGTCACGAGCGTTTCGCATTAATTGCTGAAGCCTTGCCTGAAGGTCGCGACAAGAAGTTTTACGACGACATCGCCAAATCAGAAGAAAAGCACAAAAATTTATTTGTTGAGTTGGCACTAGAGTACTTCCCTGAAGACGAAGTTTACAGCCGCTTAGAAGAAATTCTTATTGCCGAAGCTGAAATTTGCGAGAAGCTGCCATTTCGAGCGGCCTTGCATTAATAGGCAGCGTGCTACTTCTGTCGCGGAGGCGTTGTGACTAATAGGCAAAAGGTAATAAGTAAATACTTACACAGCTATGCTGAACGTGAAGTTTCATTGTTATCATCATTTGATGGCACTAGTATCCAGCCTTTTGAGCACGTAATTGTCATCCCTGCCTTTAAAGAAAGCGATGATTTTGTGCATCGTTTTTTTCGCTCTGCACTGGCCCAACAACGAACCCTGATGGTCGTCGTGGTAAACCAACCTCAATCAGTCAGCGGTTCTAAACCACAACGGGAGCTATTTGATAGCTGCAGTATGTTGGGGGAGGAGGTTTTTCACAACGATTCTATTCGTCTGATTGAGGTGGCAGACACACACAGTGCCATTTTATTGGTTGATCGGTTTAGTGACCCCATTGCAAATAACCAGGGCGTTGGCTTAGCGCGAAAAATTGGTTGTGATTTGGCGGTGGAAATGATTGCAAAAGGTCTTATCAAGAATCGTTTTATTCATTCAACCGATGCCGATGCAACCCTGCCAGAGAATTACTTCGTAGCAGCAACCCAAGCCTCTGATTCGGTTGTTGCCTTAGGCTTTGACTTTAAACATCAATGTGATGATGTCTTGGTCCATCGCGCCAATTCGCTTTACGAACAGGCTCTGCGCTATTACGTTAAAGGACTACAACAGGCAGGCAGTCGATATGCTTTTTTTACCATTGGCAGCACTCTTGCGTTTGATTGTTTGGCATATTGTCAATGCCGAGGGTTTCCTAAACGCAGCGCAGGAGAAGATTTTTATCTAGTAAACAAGCTGGTAAAATTAGGAGATTATCACTTTGCCGATGAAGTGGTGATTCAACTACAAGCCAGAAAATCTGATAGAGTCCCGTTTGGTACAGGGCCAGCGGTCATCAAAATCATTGAATTGATGGCTACGGGACAAGATTATCATTACTATCACCCTAAGGTATTTGTCGAGCTCGGTTTAGTATTATCGGCCTTTACCAATCTGTACTCCCATCGTCAGCAACTGGATAATTGGTACAGTCAGTTGTCATCAACCACCGCTCAAACATTGCGCGACATTGGGCTAAGCGATTTTGTGTTAAGTCAAAGTTCAGTAACCGAAGTCCAATTTACTAAGCAATTACACAACTATTTTGATGCTTTTAAAACGCTAAAATTTATTCACGGGCTTCGCTGTAGTGCGTATCCAGACGTTCCGTTTGATCATTAGCACCAGCGCCCAACTCATTGATATATCCGTCTAGTTAATCTATCGGCTTGTCAGTGTTGAGCTTTACCGGGCTAACAATAATAAAAATACTCATCCAAAAGCTTACAAGAGTAACGCTAATGACGACAGTGTTTCTAATGAGTTGATCTTCGATTGATACCGTTGCCAACAGTAATAAAAATAACGTACCGAAGTTCAGTATGGCTATCGATACCCATTGCAGAAAACTTCCCGGGTAGCTTTTGTTTTCGCAGGCTTTGCAGGTAATGAAAGACGATGAGAAAATTTCTTTTCTGCTCAGTTGATGAGCACAATATGGACAGCTATTTTTCATACTAAATTCCCTGTGTTTATTTTCCCTGTTCGCAAGCCGACTGTTTAATGGCCTGATATGGCGCTGCTTGACTCAAAGCCCGACAAGGCAGCCAATAGCGAGTGCTAATTTACTTAAATCATATAAAAAGTCAAAGCTAGATTGGGGGATGTTGAAGTAAACGACTTCAGAACCAGGTATGTATCGAATAAAAAGGATCTAATAACTTAGATCCTTTTTCAATCTAGCAATTTAGCTAAGCACATCAGGCTTAGTCTTATAGGCTATGTAACGGTTAAAACCGCATCTCTGGAACGTTATCTGGTACCACTAACTCACCGGCGGTTAAGTTAACGATCTCTTCTACGCTAACGCCAGGTGCGCGCTCTAGTAAATGAAACTTTCCGTCTTTAATTTCAATAAAGGCCAAGTCGGTTAGTACTTTTTTGATACAGCCTTTACCGGTTAACGGTAGGGTACACTGCGGTAGTAATTTAGACTCACCGTGCTTTGAGGCGTGGGTCATAGTAACAATAATGTTGTCGGCACCGGCGACTAAGTCCATTGCCCCTCCCATGCCTTTTATTAATTTACCGGGGATCATATAGGAAGCAATATTACCGTTAACGTCGACTTCAAACGCACCAAGTACCGTTAGGTCAACATGGCCACCGCGGATCATGGCGAAGGATTCTGCACTGTCAAACAGCGAGGCGCCTTTGGCCATGGTTACCGTTTGTTTGCCGGCGTTGATCAAATCCGCATCAATCTCGTCTTCAGTTGGGAAAGGGCCCATACCCAACAAGCCGTTTTCAGACTGCAGCATCACCTCCATACCTTCAGGTACGTAGTTTGCGACGAGTGTAGGAATACCGATGCCTAAGTTGACGTAATATCCATCTTGTAGCTCTTGAGCCACGCGCATTGCTAATTGTTCACGAGTTAAAGCCATTTTTTGTTCTCCTTATTTCGCACGCACAGTACGTTGTTCAATGCGCTTCTCAAAGTTACCTTTGATTAAGCGGTTAACGTAAATACCTGGGGTGTGAATTTCGTTTGGATCAAGCTCTCCTGCCTCAACGATTTCTTCTACTTCAACCACGGTTATTTTGCCTGCGGTTGCCGCCATTGGGTTAAAGTTGCGTGCGGTATGACGATACACTAAATTGCCATAGGTATCCGCTTTCCACGCTTTGACGATGGCAAAGTCACCTGTGATAGATTCTTCAAGGATATAATCACGGCCATTAAATTGACGCTCTTCTTTACCTTCGGCAACTGGTGTACCGAAACCGGTGGCGGTAAAAAATGCAGGGATACCGGCACCACCTGCGCGCATTTTTTCAGCAAGCGTACCTTGTGGTGTTAATTCAACATCTAACTCGCCAGCCATCATTTGGCGTTCAAATTCGGCATTTTCGCCAACATACGAGGCAATAATTTTTTTAATTTGTCGGTTCGGTAACAGTAAACCTAGGCCAAAGTCATCAACGCCACAGTTATTTGATACCACGGTGAGGTCCTTGGTTTGTTGTTTAACGATTTGTTTGATTAGATTTTCTGGAATACCACATAAGCCAAAACCGCCAGCGATAACGGTCATCCCGTCTTCCAAACCAGCCATAGCTTCTTCGTAAGAATTTACGACTTTATTAAATCCAGCCATTTATGTTCCCCATATCATGTTAGTGCCACCTTGTGTGGCGTGTCGTTAGTATGATTACGACGGTCATTTTTTGTAGACCTTAAGCTACCTAAATTAGCTTGTTAACACAATGTTTATCAGCGTAACTACTACTAAAGAACCGGAAATAAATGTGGACAGATATACAGGAGGTCAATTAGCTGTATGTACGCCAACGATGAAATAAAGACGTGGTTGAGTGACGGTGAATTTGGTTACTGTCACGTATTGGACTGAAATTAACCGAGGATGTACATAAAGACGGCATAAAAAAGGGCAGATACTCGGTTATATCTGCCCCTCTTGTGATAAATGGCTACCTAGCCTTACTTAACTTCTTCACCAGCCGCTTGTTTGTCGGCGTGATAAGAGCTGCGTACAAGAGGTCCACAGGCAGCGTGTTCAAAGCCCATCTTCATTGCTTCTTGACGGAACATTTCAAACTCGTCAGGGTGCACATAACGCTCTACTGGTAAGTGGTGCTTACTCGGTTGTAGATATTGACCAATGGTAAGCATGGTCACACCATGGGCTCGCAAGTCGCGCATCACCTCGAGAATTTCTTCGTTGGTTTCGCCTAGGCCAACCATTAAACCTGATTTGGTTGGTACGTTAGGGTTCGCTTCACCAAATTTTTTCAACAAGTCTAAAGACCATTGATAATTTGCGCCCGGGCGTGCTTTTTTGTATAAGCGCGGTGCTGTTTCCATATTGTGGTTGAACACATGTGGCGGATTTGCGTTTAGAATTTCCAACGCGCGATCCATGCGACCACGGAAGTCTGGCACTAAAATTTCCACTTTCGTATGCGGCGCATGTTCGCCAATTTCACGGATACAGTCAGCAAATTGCTGAGCGCCACCATCGCGCAAGTCATCTCGGTCAACCGAGGTGATCACCACATATTTGAGCGCCATGTCTTTTAACGTCATAGCCAGTTTCTTCGGCTCTTCAGCGTCAGGTGCCAACGGGCGTCCGTGGCCAACATCACAAAATGGACAACGTCGAGTACAAATATCACCGAGGATCATGAACGTCGCTGTACCGTGGTTGAAACACTCCGCTAGGTTAGGGCATGAGGCTTCTTCACATACTGAGTGCAAACCACCTTTGCGCAAGCCTGCTTTTACTTTGTCGATATTTTCACTGGTACGAGGTAACTTTATTTTTAGCCATTCAGGCTTGCGCAGCATGGTTTCGCGTTCAGATGGAATGACCTGAATGGGAATGTGTTGCATTTTGTCAGCATCGCGTAGCTTAGTACCCGCTGCAAGTTTTGACGTTTTTAAACGCTCGCTGGTGTTACTCATAAATTATCTAAACCTGTTTTGTATTCAACATTGCTTGCATTAAGTAATTGCTGCAACTCTAACTGTAATCTTTCACCCGCCTCGGTGACATTATCTGGACCACCGAGATCCACTGTTTGGGTCATTTCTAAACCAGCATAACCGCATGGGTTAATGCGTAAAAAAGGTGACATATCCATATTGATGTTGATGGCTAAACCGTGGAATGAGCACCCTTTGCGCACGCGAAGGCCAAGTGATGCGATCTTTTTTTGCTCGACATAAACGCCTGGAGCATCGGCTTTAGCGTAGGCTTCAATGTTGTAGTGGGCAAGGGTGTTAATGATGCCTTGCTCGATCAATGTGACTAGCTCACGCACACCCATCTTGCGTTTACGCAGGTTAATCATAAAGTAGATCACTTGTTGGCCGGGTCCGTGGTAGGTTACTTGCCCACCGCGATCCACTTGCACCACCGGAATATCTCCGGGCATCAACAAATGTTCTTCTTTACCGGCTTGGCCTTGGGTAAATACCGCAGGGTGTTCAACGAGCCACAATTCATCAACGACGTCTTGATCCCGTTGATCAGTAAATTGTTGCATTGCACGCCATACGGTTTCGTAGTCGACCGTGCCAAGTTGGCGAATAACCAGAGGGTAGCTCACATTCATTCCAAAGTTAAAAATTAGGCGGCTATTATAGCCATATAACGGCAAAGATCCAGTCAACTGGCGCCGATCAAAAGGTAATCCAAAGCGGTTAAATCACACCTTAGAGTACGTATCTTACTTCTTCAATCGCAGATAGCTCTTTATAGAGTTTTTCAATGTGTTCTTGGCTATGGACAGTGACGCGTACAGATACCGAGTGATAGGTACCTTTACTACTTGGTTTAATGGTAGGAGCGTAATCGCCTGGTGTGTCGCTTTGTAATACAGCAACAACAAGATCCGGCAGATGAGGTACCGCAACGCCCATTACTTTGAAATTAAACACATAAGGGAATTCAATAATTTTATCGAATCTAGCTTTCATATAAATCTCTTTACCTAGCCGCAGGGGCAAATTAACTAAAACGCAGGTGGGTAAACTCACTTCTCCAGAATGATATCTGGTGGCAATTGCTCACGAATTAGTTATTAAGTCGCGTTTGAATTGCTGAAATAGAGTAAATACGTACTTACTCATCGGGCCTACACCGCCATGGCCGATTATTTTATCATCAATTTGTATGACAGGGGAAATTTCTCTGCTCGAAGAGCTAATCCACACTTCATCGGCCGTTAGCAACTGGTCTATATGGATGCGTTGTTGGTGTATTTCAAGGTGTGCTCGATGACAAAGTTCAATAATTAAATCACGGGTGATGCCCCCTAAGATGAGATGGCTTTTCTCAGGAGTATAAATTCGCCCATCTTTAACCATAAATACGTTGGTGCTCGCCCCTTCGGTAACGACGTGGTCACGGTGCAGTATTGCTTCGTCAAAGCCAAGGGCACTGGCCTGATTACTGAGCATGATATTGGCTAATAAGGCGGTGCTTTTGATATCGCAATGTTGCCACCGAGAATCCGCGAGCAAGGTCACCTTACTGCAAGTAATTGTTTGTTGGTCGGTGGTCAAAGGCAACGTCATAAGCAACACAGTCGGTTGCACATCCGAGTCATAAACATGCTGGCGCTGTTGGTTACAACCTCGGGTGACTTGAATGTAAATAGATAAGTGACCGCCGCCATTTTTATCGATCAGTTGGTCAATCAGATGTTGCCATTGTTTGTCGGTGTAAGGGGAGGGAATACCGACTTGCGCTAACCCATCGCAAAGGCGAACGAGGTGTTGGGGCAGGCGAAAAGGCTTGCCTTGATAGGCGGGAATAACCTCGTAGACACCGTCAGCAAACAAAAATCCGCGGTCGAGTACCGATATTTTTGCTTGCTGTTTAGCGAGCCATTCGCCATTTAAAAATACGGTGTCCAGGAGGTGCTTCCTTAACAGTTATAAGTTTTTGAATAGCAACATAATGTAGTCAAGTAAACGAGAAAAAATGCTGCCTTCATTGACTTCTTGTAAAGTAACGAGTGGGTAATTAGCCACTTCATCACCGTTGAGTTGCAGTGAAACTGTGCCAACAACATCGCCTTTTGCTAACGGTGCCGTTAATTGGCGATCTAAGGTCACTTTGGCTTCGAGGTTTTTCTGTTGTCCGCGAGGAATGGTAATCGCCACATCAGATAAAATGCCCAAGTCGACTTCTTCAATGTCTCCCATCCACACGCGGTTGGTGGCAAAGCTTTCTCCAGCAGAGTAAGGGGTTATTGTTTCGAAAAATCTAAAGCCGTAATTGAGCAACTTTTTACTTTCAATTTTACGCGCTTGCTCGCTGTCAGTGCCCATAACGACGGTGACTAAGCGCATATCGCCTTTGGTTGCGCTAGTGACTAGATTGTAGCCCGCTTTCGAGTGGTGGCCCGTTTTTAAGCCGTCAACGTTTAAGCTTTTATCCCAAAGTAAGCTATTGCGGTTGTATTGCTTGATGTTGTTGTAGGTAAATGATTTCTGCTTGTAGATGGCATACTCTTCTGGCACGTCGTCAATTAATGCACTAGCCAGCGTAGCCATATCACGTGGCGTGGTATAGTGCTCAGTGCCACTTAAGCCGTGTGAGTTTTCAAAGTGTGAACCGTTCATACCGAGCTGTTGTGCGTAGGCGTTCATCATATCGGCAAATGCGCCTTCACTGCCCGCGATATGCTCAGCCATAGCGACACAAGCATCATTACCCGAGGCAACAATAATTCCCTGGTTAAGTAGACTTACCGGAACTTCAGTGCCAACTTCGATAAACATTTTTGACGAGTCAGGATAGTTTTTAGCCCAAGCGTTTTCACTGATCAAGACTTTGTCGTCGTTGCTGATATTACCTGATTGAATTTCGCGACCAATAATGTAACTGGTCATCATTTTAGTCAGTGATGCCGGCTCGAGTTGAATGTCGGCGTTGCCTTCAGCAATAACGTGACCGGTAACGTGATCAATGAGAATGAAACCTTCAGCATTGATTTGCGGTGGATCTGGGATGATGGTTTTAGCGCTTGCTAACGTCGCGGTTGCCGTTAAAGCAACAGCAGACAGAACGTTAATGATTTTATTAGCTGATTTGCTCATTATAAACCTGTATTTATTATATTTGAAAAGAGTATTCAAAACGCTCACTATTATTGACTTTATTGTGAACGAACGACGTGCAAAATTGACGAATAGTATAGCAACATTAGTCCTGTTGTTAAGACCATTTGCGCTTATTTTTGCACCTCTTCGGTTTTTTTCTATGGACCTAGGCAAATATTCGTTATTTTAATGCAAATAACGGATAAGCTTCGGTATAGCCTTGGTTGTGTAAGCTCGCCAGTAATTGTTCGGCGTGTTTAGCTTGTGATATTGGTCCTATTTGTACGCGGTAAAGTTCATTATTTTCACTTAAATTAACCGGTACTTGCAGTAAAAATGACAAACCTTTTACCGTGTTGTCAGCCAGTGTTTTATTACGGGTGACTAAAACGTGAATATACGGCTTGAACAGGGCTGTGGCGCTAGGTGCTTTTTCGCCGGGGTTGTCTAGTTGCGGCGTTGTTTTAGCGCTGCTGATAAGCGTAGCTGGAGTGCCTTGAGGTTCGCCGTTATCATCACCGATAAACTTGGCTAGGTTGGTTTTGGTAATGGCCTCAACTTTTACCCGGGCTGTGCCTTTATCGAGCATACCGAGTTTATAAGCGGCGCTGTATGACAAATCAATTAACCTGTCTTGGTGGAACGGACCGCGGTCGTTGACTCGAACAATAACCTTGCGCTGATTGTCCAAATTGGTGACTTGCACGTAGGTGGGCAGTGGCAGCGCTTTGTGAGCGGCCGAAAAGCCATACATGTCGTAAACTTCGCCATTTGAGGTTAAGTGACCGTGAAACTTTTCTCCATACCACGAGGCAATACCCGATTCGGTGTAACCCTCTGCCGATGTCATGACTTGGTAGTCAATACCAAACACTTGATAATCTTTGTTGCCACCGCGACTTTTAGCAACGACTTTCGGTAGCGGTTCAATTAATTCCTGTTGATTTGGCAATCTAGAGGGAATGCTGTCGTGTTGTTGCGAGTAGCGTGATGACTGAGACGATTGACAACCGATAAGGGTAAAGCAGACTGCGCTAATAAAGCTGATATACGGCTTCATAATCTATATTCTTGTTAGTGTTATCAGAGTTTGTTATCAAACTATAAAGCGCAGTAGTCATAAGTACAACCGTTTTACGACGAAATTAATCGACGATGGGTACTGATCCCCATGAGAATTCCGAAGCTTGCCATCAGAGTTACCATCGAGGTACCGCCGTAGCTTACTAACGGCAGGGGAACCCCCACAACCGGAAGCAGTCCAGAAACCATACCGATATTAACAAACACATAGACGAAAAAGGTCAGTGTTAAACTGCCGGCGAGTAACTTGGTAAATGCTTCTTGTGCATTTAAGGCAATCCACAAGCCTCTCATGACGATAAAAAGGTAAATGGCGAGTAGCGCAATTACGCCGATTAAACCAAACTCTTCACTGAATACGGAAAAAATAAAGTCGGTGTGTCGCTCCGGTAAAAACTCCAGTTGCGATTGGGTGCCCTGCAACCAACCTTTGCCTTCAAAGCCACCCGAGCCGATGGCAATTTTCGACTGAATAATATGGTAACCAGAGCCCAATGGATCTTGTTCTGGGTTTAGAAACGTGAGCACGCGCTGCTTTTGATAGTCGCGCATCAAAAACATCCACAACACCGGCAAAAACGCCGACAAAAGAGCAGCACAAACACCAATTAACCGCCAACTCGCCCCGGCCAAAAACAGAACGAAAATACCCGAGCTTGCAATGAGCAATGACGTCCCTAAGTCAGGTTGCTTGGCAATCATTAGCGTTGGCATCATAACCAAAATGAAAGCGATGATAATATGCTTGGTTTTCGACGGTAATTCGTATTGCGAAATAAACCAAGCGATGGTCATAGGTACTACTAACTTTAATACCTCTGACGGTTGAAATTTCATAAAGCCTAAATCGAGCCAACGCTGTGCGCCCTTGCCAACATGACCAAACAGCAATACCGCCAATAGCATCAGCAAACCAATGATGAAGGCGACAATGGCCCAGCGCTGGTAAACAATGGGAGGTACTTGGGCCACGGCAAACATGACTACCAAACCAACGCCCAAGCGAATTAATTGGCGTATCACCAAGTCGGTGTCTTGTCCCCCCGCACTGTAGATAACCATCAAGCCCAGCCCCATAAGCGTTAGCAGCCCAAGTAGTAAGGGCAGGTCGATGTGCAACCGAGTGAGAAGCGGCTTCTTTTTGGTTTCGTCTTTACCTGTATTGCGGATCATTAGTTACGGTTACTCTGGTTATTGTTAGTTAACGCTCGGTTAGAAAAATACTGGTCCATGATCTGTCGTGCAACCGGACCAGCGTTTGAACCACCACCGCCAACAGCGACGTTTTCAATGGCAATGGCTACTACAATTTCCGGTGCTTCATGTGGTGCGTAGGCAATAAACATGGCGTTGTCGCGCTGGTTTTCCGATATTTTACTGGCATCGTATTCGACGTCTTGTGCTCGACCAACCACTTCGCCGGTTCCAGATTTACCGGCAGCGCGATAGTCGGTACCTAAAAAGGCGTTATATCCGGTGCCAGCCGGTTTGCGCACGGTAGCGCGCATACTTTCTAAAATGATGTCCCAGTTTTTGTCATTGTTGAGTACCACCGGTGGTTTTTCATTTATGCTAAAGCCGCGATTTATTAGAGCCTCGGGACTATCTGTCAGTGCACGAGTAATATTGGTTGGCTCGCTGGCGGAATACACAGCACTGTCACCTTGGTGGATTTGCGCGACAAAATGGGGTTCGATCACCTTGCCTTTGTTGACTAAAATACTGGTCGCTTGCGCTAATTGAATCGGAGTAACGGTCCAATATCCCTGACCGATACCAATATTTATGGTATCGCCGTGATACCAGGGTTGATTTACCCGTGCGCGTTTCCAGCCGCGACTTGGCAGTATAGCCGAGGTCTCTTCGTGGATGTCAATACCGGTGCTTTCGCCAAAGCCAAACTTGGCCATGTTTTCACTGATTCTATCGACGCCAAGTTTATAAGCTAAATCATAAAAATAGGTGTTACATGAGCGCATAACCGCTTCTTCAAGCGTCACCCAACCGTGGCCCCATTTTAAGTGGTCGCGATATTTTCGCGTACCGTTTTTAAGTTGGAACCAACCCGGATCCCAAATCTTTGAATGTAAGGTGATCAGGTTTTCGTCTAACCCTATCAAGCCCAAAAATGGTTTGATGGTCGAAGCTGGTGGATAGGTTCCTTGGGTAGCGCGATTAATCAACGGTCTATCGGGATTATTTAAATTTTTATAGTCCTTTGACGAAATTCCGTGAACAAACAAGTTACCGTCATAACTCGGATTTGAGTACAGCGCTAAAATGCCACCGTCGCGCGGGTCTAAGGCCACAACCGCGCCGCGTTTGCCGGCTAAGGCTCGCTTGGCGATCATTTGCAGCTCAATATCTAAGCTTAAGGTAAGGTCTTTACCGGAAACAGGCGGAGTGTAATTGAGGGTTCGCAAGATGCGTCCGCGGTTGTTTACTTCAACCTCTTGATAGCCCATTTTACCGTGCAGGATATCTTCGTAGTAGCGCTCTAGTCCGAGTTTGCCAATATCGCGGGTGGCTTTGTACTCTTCGGCTTTGCCTTGCTGCTCTAAATTGAGTAAATCTTTGCGGTTTATTTTGGCGACGTAGCCGAGCGAGTGCGTGGTCAGTTCGCCAAACGGGTAATAGCGTTTTAGTCGTGCATCAATAATTACCCCTGGTAAGCGATGCAAATTAACCGAGACTTTGGCAACTTGCTGTTCGTCTAATCGGGAGATCAGTTCGAGAGGTTTAAAGCGTCGTTTATAACGCATCGATTCAATGAAGTTTTGCTTTTGCTCTTCGTCGATATCGATAATTTGGCCCAAATCAGTAAGGGTTTGCTCAATATCATCAACCTGCTCAGGAATGATAGCCAGGCTGTAAACGGGACGGTTCTCGGCGAGCAGTACGCCATTTCGATCGTAAATCAGGCCGCGATTAGGGGCAACGGGTAACAGTTTTATCCGATTTTGATTTGAGCGCGTTTGATACTTTTCATAGCTGTTTATCTGCATGTCGTAGACATTGTTAAACAATATCAAAATCATCACCAAAACGCCGATAAAGGTGATCAAAGTACGACGAGCAAACAGGTTCGCCTCTGCACTATGATTTTTTATAGTGACCCGTTTAACTGCCAAGGCGAATTACTCCCGGTGATAGGGGTGATTGTTATTAATGCTCCAGGCGCGATACAAGCTCTCAGCAACAATAACTCGGACCATTGGGTGAGGTAGGGTTAACGGTGAGAGCGACCACTTTTGCTCTGAAGCCTTAATACAAGCCGGCGCCAATCCCTCTGGTCCACCGACCAGAAGAGCCACGTCACGGCCATCCATTTGCCAGCTGGCCAAATGTTTTGCTAATTGCGGTGTGGTCCACGGCTTGCCTTCGACTTCTAAAGTAACAATACGCGCGCCTTTGGGAACCGCAGCGAGTGTTTGCTCACCTTCTTTTTCAAGAATTCTGGCTATATCGGCATTTTTACCGCGTTTACCCGGCGTGATTTCAATCAAATCGAAGCTTACGTCGCGCTCAAAGCGACGAGCGTATTGGTTAAAACCTTCGGTGATCCAGTTAGGCATCTTGGTACCCACAGCAATTAGCGTGATGCGCATAATTTAATCTTCGCCCCAAAGCTTTTCAAGTTGATATAAATCGCGGGTTTCATCAATCATAACGTGAACGATAACATCACCTAAGTCAAGTAATGCCCATTCGCCAATATCGGTGCCCTCTAACCCTAGTGGGGTGACATCGGTGTGCTTTATTTGGGTGTGAAGGTTGTCAACAATTGACTTTACATGACGGGTAGAGTTACCTGAACAGATCACCATGACGTCGGTAAAGCTCGCCTTATCGCGCACATCGATGGTAACGATATCACGAGCTTTCATGTTGTCTAATTCATTGTTAACAAAGTCAACTAATTGTTCTGTGTGCAAACTAATTCCTTACTTAAAACGTTGCTGTCACCTAAGTCGTTGTGACGGTTTAATCGGTTATTGATTGTGCTATTTTAGCGACAAGCTCGCTTAATTTACAGAGTCAATCAACTGATAAAGGTTATTTTCTCTGATATATTTGCAGATGTAGTCCGGTAAATAGGCCGAGACATCTTGCTGCTGTGCGATAGATTGCCGAATTTGGGTTGAGGAAATATCTATCTGGCAGGTATCAACTAACAATATGCCACCGGCGGGTCTAGCGAGCACTTGTTCAACGTCGGTCGTCAATCGCTGTACAAGTGGTGAGTCGGACATGGCTGTGAGGGCATAGCCAGGACGAGTACTAACAACAAAGTGACAGTGCTGTAATAACCGATCGATTTGGTACCACGTATGTAAATTTAACAGTGAGTCAGTGCCAATGAAAAAGAACAATTGAGCATTGTCGTATTCAGTGGCCAATTCAACGATAGAATTAATGGTGTACGAGGCTTGTTGACGGTTTAGTTCGCGGCTATCACAGACAAACAAGGGCTCGTTTTGACAGACCAATTTGACCATGGCGAGTCGGTGGCCGCTGGTGGCATGTGCATTGGCCTTGTGTGGCGGAATGTTTGCAGGCATCAGCCGAATTTGCTCTAATTCCAACGCTTGGGCTAAATCTTTACAAGGCGTAATATGTCCAAAGTGAATGGGGTCGAAAGTGCCGCCAAAGATGCCGATGCGATGTGGTGCCATAGGGGGATACCTTCGCCTTATTAGCTTTCGTAGTCGAGGGATAAGGCGCGAAGCGTCTCACCTTGGTACAAACTAACACAGACGTCGCTGAGCAAGATAAAGGCATCAAAGTCACTCGCCGTTTTACTGATCAAATCGACCTGCGCCAGTCGCTTTTTCGCTCGTTGGACGTTACTTAAACTGATCGAGCGCAATGCGTTTTGATACAATGGCTTTTTCTTATCCCAAACTTTAAACTGCTTGAACAGTTGCTCGAGCGATTGTCCTTGTCGATGTTGAAGGTGCATTTTTTCCAATTGAGCCAATTGGCTGTGAATAACCCAAACCAGTTGGCCTGCAGCAATCCCCTCGTGCTTCATCTGAGTGAGCATATCCATTATATGGTGTAAATTACCACCAAGTAGGGCGTCTGTCAGTTGAAAGGGGGTAAACTTAGACTGCTTTGTTAACAGGGTCTCAAGTAATGGCGCGTCAATGTGCTGTGAATCATAGAGCAACTGCAGTTTTTCTAACTCTTGGGCCAACGCAGGCGTATTACCGGCGTAAAAATCGATTAACAATTGCTGTGCTTGTTGACTCATGTTCAACCGCAAACGCTGACATTGTTGCGACAGCCAAATAGTTAACCCCTTCCCCTCCAACTCGTACAAGGGAAGGTAACAACCGTGTTGACTTAGACTTTTAAACCATTTTTTATTTGTCGTTGCCGCATCTAACTTTTGACCGTGTAAAATCAGTAAAACATCACTTTGACCTTGACTTTGCAACTCGGCAATCTGTTGCAAGATTTGAGCGCTAGCTTGATCAACTTTTGCCGTTACCATGTCGACTTCAATGATCCGCAAGCTAGAAAACAAACTCATGCTATTGATTTCGTTCAAGATGTCACTAAAGTTAAACGACGGTTCAACCGTAAAGCGAATCAGTTCATCGTAGCCTTGTGCTTTTGCCGTTGACTTTATCTGTGCTAATGCGTCATTTTTTTGCCAAGGCTCATCACCGAAAACTAAATAAGTAGGTAACAATGTTTTATGTAACTGGTTGCTTAGCTGGCTGTGGTATATGCGCATCAACAGAGTCCGTTAGAAGTTGCTACTGGCGAGGTTGCGCAAAATAATATCGGCGGCTTCAAAGCGCATTTCTTTGTGCAATAAGTTAAGCTCTCGAGATTTAGCTAGCGCGCGATCTGGGTCGTCTTGATAATTGCGGGTAATGGCAAAATTAAAGCGTTGGCGTTTATCGAGCTCAACATCGATCAGTTCATAAGCAACGGAATAGGTCAGTTCGTATTCAGCGACTTGTCCGTTGTTAAATAAACTCAGTGTTCGTCGATCGAGCTTGTCGGTTAACAGGCGCAGTTGAGGAGTGTTTTGTGCTGGCGCTTTAACCACGTCGACCTCATTAATCGATAGGTGTTGGCGCACGATGCGGGCGAGCTCGCCGTTAGGATCAGAAGAGCTTACATATAGGGTTTGTAATTGCTCTGGCAATAGATAATCACCGCGCAGTTTAAAACCGCAACCGCTGAGCAACGCGACCGTAAGCAAAGCGCTTACGGTCAGCGAGACGTAGGATGTTACGCGTTTTTTTATTGACATTAATTGGCCACAATATTTAACAGTTTGCCCGGTACGTAAATGACCTTGCGAACCGTTTTTCCATCGGTAAACTTACTTACATTCTCTTCGTTAAAAGCTTGTTTTTCAACATCTTCTTGCGAAGCACTGGTTGCAACAGTGATTTTAGCACGTAATTTTCCGTTAACTTGCACGATAACCAGTTTTTCGTCTTCAACCAACGCCGAGCCATCGACAGCTGGCCAAGATGCATCTTCAACGTCGCCGCCGTCACCGATAATAGCCCAAAGCTCGTGACCTAAATGCGGGGTGATTGGCGTTAGCATCAAGACAACGGCTTGCACCGCTTCTTTCATTACGGCTTTGTCAGCGTCCGACTCAAGTGGCGCTTTGGCCAGCGTATTCATCAACTCCATGATTGCCGCAATCGCGGTATTAAAGGTGTTGCGGCGACCGATATCATCACTGACTTTGCTGATGGTTTTGTGCACTTCGCGACGCAACGCTTTGTGATTAGATGCTAACGCAACATCCGACAATGCTTTAATCTCGCCGGCGCTGAACAAGTCGTGTGCCAATTTCCACACACGCTTGAGGAAACGGTGAGCACCTTCAACACCTGAGTCTGACCACTCTAGTGTCTGCTCTGGTGGCGAGGTAAACATGATAAATAATCGCACCGTATCGGCGCCGTACAAGTCGATAACCTGTTGCGGGTCGATACCGTTGTTTTTCGATTTACTCATCTTGCTCATACCGGCAGAAATTACCGGCTGGCCATCTAATTTAGAAACAGCAGACGTTACCTGACCTTTGTCGTTGCGCTCAACGTCAACATCGGTAGGCGAAATCCATGTTTGCGCGCCGTTTGCTTCTTCGCGGTAATAGGTATCTGCTAAGACCATACCCTGACACAGCAAGCTCTTGAATGGCTCGTCAGACTCGACTAAACCGACATCACGCAATAATTTGTGGAAAAAGCGCGAGTACAATAAGTGTAAGATCGCGTGCTCAATACCACCGATATACTGGTCAACCGGCAGCCAGTAGTTGGCTTTGCTCGGATCGAGCATCGCCTGGTCGTGTTGAGGTGAACAGTAGCGAGCGTAGTACCAAGACGATTCCATAAACGTATCAAAGGTATCTGTTTCGTGCAGTGCAGGCTGTCCTTGGTAGGTGGTTTTAGCCCACTCGAGATCTGCTTTGATCGGTGAGGTAACACCGTCCATTACCACGTCTTCGGGTAGCTCAACCGGTAACATGTCTTCAGGAACAGGTACCGACTCGCCATTTTCAAGAGTTAGCATCGGAATTGGTGTACCCCAGTAACGCTGACGAGAAACACCCCAATCGCGCAAGCGATAGTTAACGGTGATTTTGCCTTTACCTAATTCGGCTAGCTTGTCGGCGACCGCTTGGAATGCTTGGTCGAAGTCTAAACCGTCGAATTCACCTGAATTAATCAAGCGATTTTTTTCAACAATCGCTGCCTGCTCAATATCGTCACCTTCACTTGCGCTGATTACTTGCTTGATTTGTAAGCCGTACTTTTTGGCAAATTCATAATCGCGTTGGTCGTGACCTGGTACTGACATAACCGCACCAGAACCGTAGTCCATAAGCACAAAGTTAGCCGCCCAAACCGGTACGTGTTCACCGGTGATCGGGTGGATTGCCTTAAGGCCGGTATCGACACCTAATTTTTCCATGGTTGCCATGTCGGCTTCGCTGGCTTTGTTGTTTTTACATTCGGCGACAAATTGCTCAAGTACTGGATTTGCTTTTGCGGCCTGCAATACTAGCGGATGCTGTGCGGCAAGTGCCACATAGGTGACACCCATTACCGTATCAGGGCGAGTGGTGTAGATATCAAAGCTGTCGTTGCTGTTGGCAACATCAAAGGTCATTTCAACACCTTCAGAGCGGCCAATCCAATTGCGCTGCATGGTTTTTACTTGTTCTGGCCAGCCGTCTAATTGATCCAAATCGTTCAACAACTCTTCCGCATAATCGGTTATTTTGATGAACCACTGCGGGATTTCTTTGCGCTCAACAAGGGCGCCAGAACGCCAGCCACGACCGTCAATGACTTGTTCGTTTGCCAACACGGTTTGATCGACCGGATCCCAATTGACGGTAGCATTTTTCTTGTACACTAATCCTTTTTCATAAAGTTTAGTGAAAAACCATTGTTCCCAGCGGTAGTATTCTTTTTTACAGGTGGCAAACTCGCGATCCCAGTCGTAAGCAAAACCAAGCGACTTTAATTGGTTGCGCATGTAGTCAATATTTTCGTAGGTCCATGCTGCCGGCGCGGCTTTGTTTTTGATTGCCGCATTTTCAGCCGGTAGACCAAAGGCATCCCACCCCATAGGTTGAAGTACGTTTTTACCCTGCAAACGCTGATAACGACTAATAACATCACCCAAGGTGTAGTTGCGAACATGCCCCATGTGCAGACGACCGCTGGGGTAAGGAAACATAGACAAACAGTAAAACTTTTCTTTGCCTTCGATTTCTTCGGCTTTAAAGGTTTTCTTTTCCATCCAACGCTGTTGGATTTTTTGCTCAATAGATTGAGGATTATAAATGGCTTCCATTAAGAACTTTTCCGAATGTGATAGTTATCAAGCGCCACCAGAACACGGCGTTAAAGCGTTGCTAAAAGGGTTTTACTGGCATCGCTACGTTGACCTGTCAAGGTCGGTTCAGGCGCATTATCTGAAATTAAAAATATAGCGGTAATAATACCTTATTTCAGGGCCGTCTCACAACGCTTTCTTAAGACTATACTTAAACAGTGACAGTGCGTTAACGTTGAGGGGGATTATGAGCGAAAAAAAGCAACATTATGACAGTTTAGTTGAACGCGTGAACGATTGGCTTGGACAAGCGGCACCTGCGGAAATGAAAAGCATTGAACAATGGGTCGAAAAGGCCGAGCAGTTGTTAGATGCCGCCGCCCAAGTGTCGGTGACCGAGTACCAACTTAGCATTGATAGTTTTAAGCGCGACTTACTTGGTTTTTATCACAGTTATCAACACGATGCCCAGCACTCGACCTATCTCGCAAATTTGCAAGAGGGCATGTGGCACCACTTGGCCAATTTAACTGACCAGACGCAAATAGAATGGGCAGAGTTTGTTGCCGATGTTGAGCACGATGGCGTCTATAAAACTGGCGATGTGATAGGTTTTGGTCAACTGGTGTGCATGCAATGTCGGCATGTGATTGATATTTGCCACGCCACCGAGGTGACTGATTGTCCCAAATGTGGCCATAATCGTTTTATTCGCCAAGCATTTGAGCACAATATTTAATCACTCATTAGTCAAGCACAACCAGCTGTCCATTTAGCCTTTGATTTTTTGATTAACACATGGTTACACTGACCAAAGGCAATAATCATTAAGGATAATAAATGACAGCAAACGTTGACGCGTTAAAAATACCGGCAAACAAACTGACCGCCGAATTACCCGCGAAATTATTTGAGCAGTCGCAGGTCGACTCGAAGGTACAACAGAAATTTATTGGTCATGAGCGGGCCAAAGAAGCTCTTAACTTCGGTTTGTCAATGGCGTCATGTGGGTTTAATGTGTTTGCAAAAGGCGAGCCTGGCTCTGGTCGTCAAACGCTTATTAGTCAGCTGTTGACTGAGTTTGCGTCACAGGACGATACCGCCGATGAGTGGTGCTACATCAATAACTTTGACGATCCTCAAAGTCCACAGGTGCTTTATTTAAATGCCGGTGAAGGCAAGTTATTGCAAGCTAAAATGAACACCTTAATTGACGATTTGCTCGACTTATTTCCCGAAGTGTTTGATAACCCTGGGTACCAACGCCAGCGAGCCGCTATCGATCGCCAATTCAACAAGCGATACGACCTGGCTATCGAGGAGCTCGAAACCTACGCCTATTCAAAGGATGTGGTGTTGTATGAAGAAAAAGGCGAAATTAGCTTTGCGCCCTTAGTCAATGGTAAGCCGGTTGATGATAAAGAGTTTGCTAAGCTTGACGAGCATACTCGCACGGCGTTTTATCAGCTACTCGAAGAGCTAGAAACCATGCTCAGTGAGAAGTTGCTTGAGCTACCGTTGTGGAAACGAGAGTCAAGTGTGGCGTTGCGCAAATTGAAGTTTGATACCGCAGAACAAAGTGTGCGCCCGCTTCTCAAAGAGCTCGAGCACGAATTTGCTTCAAACATTGGGGTGCTGAAATATTTGCGCCAGGTCAAAGAGCACATTACCGAAGTGGTGCTAGACATTTTGGTGGATGATAACTCGGAAAACACCCGCGATGACAAAGCCTGTCGCAAGCTATTAGTTGATCGCTTTATGCCAAATTTATTGGTTAGTCGCCGTGCAAACGAAGGCGCGCCCGTGGTGTATGAGCAAAACCCAACATTTCAAAATTTATTTGGCACCATTGATTATTCATCAATTCAAGGTGCTGTGTATACCAATTATCGGCTAATTCGAGCTGGCGCTATGCACCGTGCTAATGGCGGTTACCTATTACTCGATGCGGATAAATTACTGACTCAACCCATGGTTTGGCAACGCTTAAAGTTGGCCTTAAAAACCGGAGAGTTGCAAATAGAGCACCCGTATGCCGAAATGAGCATTGGCGGCAGTGTCTCGCTACAGCCGGAAAAAATACCATTAAAAGTCAAAGTCGTGTTGCTTGGTAACTCAGAAATTTATTACACCTTACAAGAATACGATCAAGAATTTACCGAGTTATTTCGAGTCTTGGCGGACTTTGATCGGCACGTAGAAAAAACCGACGAAAATTTAAAGTCGTACGCTACATTGATTCGCCAACATGCGAGCAAACACAATTACCCGCCGGTTGATGATGATGCGATCAGTTTACTAGTGCGTTACTCTCTGCGCAAAGCCGAGCACCAAAACCGGTTATCAGCCAATATCGTTAACATTAATGATTTGCTCGACGAAGCGGTTTTTATCTGGCAAAAAGACGACAAAGAGAGCATCCAAGCTTCACACGTGCAAGCCGCCTTGGCCGCTAAACAACGACGCTCCGGTCGACTCAGTGAAACCTGGCTACAAGAGATTAAAGAAGAACAGGTGTTAATTTCAACGCAAGGAACCGCCGTTGGCAAAGTCAATGGACTGACGGTACTTGAAATTGGCGATAGTGTATTTGGCACGCCGGCGCGTATCTCGGCGACTGTTTACGCGGGCGCCCAAGGGGTGACGGATATCGAACGAGAGGCGGAACTGGGCAAATCTATTCACTCCAAAGGCGTACTGTTACTCATCGGGTATCTCGGTCATAAATACGGGCAAGGTTTTCCCTTGTCGATATCGGCCAACATCGCCATTGAGCAATCCTATGGTCATATCGACGGCGACAGTGCCTCGATGGCCGAGCTGTGCGCTTTGATTTCATCGATTACCGGTATGCCCATTAAGCAAGAAATTGCGATTACCGGTTCAATGAACCAACACGGTGGTGTGCAATCGATTGGCGGTGTGAACGAAAAGATAGAAGGTTTTTATCGCCTGTGTAAAGACAAGGGCTTAACCGGTGAGCAAGGGGTGATCATTCCGAAAACTAACATGATGAATCTAATGTTGGACGACGATGTCATTGAGGCTGTCAAAAATAATATGTTTAGTATTTATGCGGTGGACAATGTCGATCAGGCTTTAGAAATCTTACTCGATGAAAACGCGGGTACGGCAAAGCGCGACGGTAGCTACCCGAAAAAGAGTATTCACGGTCGGTCAATGGCGCGTTTGCAAGCGTTGTCAGAATTGATCAACGGCAGTGACGAAGAGTAATCTTAACGCATATAAACAGACGACTTAATTGAGCAACGCAATCGACAAACGCCGAATTTTAACAGGGTGTAGCGTTGCTCAATAAACGAATAATACACCTAAATGTGATCAGCTCGCTTTGACCATTACCTTCAAAATCGTGGTAAAACCATACAACAAAGCTCAACAGCCCCTAGAGTAATTACATAATGTTACTTGCATATTTTTAACAAATCGGTATGATTCGCGCTCTGCTGTAATCACCTTGCTAATTTGACAGAGTAAATAAACTCGTTGCAGGGATAGAATGATTACATTGCGCGTGGGTTATTTCCGCCATCCGACTTCGCAACGAATGCCTAACTCAAATTAATGGCTTATCGTTGATGTCTATATAGCAATGAGATATTGCTATCGCCATAAGTCGCCAGGTGGATAACGTATATTGAAAATGCAGTTATTTGCCTGGACGAACATCGATTTTGCTCGTCTGTATAGAGCTGCCCTTACAAATAGAAGATGATTAATGACTGATACTAACAATGCTGTCGTCAGCTTTGACGAACTAGGCTTGCCTGAATTTTTACTTTCTGCAATTAAAGACATGGGCTTTACAGCGCCTACACCTATTCAAGAAAAAACGATCGTGCCTTTGTTAAACGGTGACGATGTTTTAGGTGAAGCACAAACCGGTACAGGTAAAACGGCAGCCTTTGGTTTGCCTGCGCTTGCAAAAATTGATACGCGTTTGCGCAAACCACAAATGTTGGTGGTAGCACCAACACGCGAATTGGCTATTCAAGTGGCTGAGGCTTTAGAAGCCTTTGCTGCCAACGTAAAAGGGTTGCGTATCGCAACGGTATACGGCGGTCAATCTTACGGCCCACAATTAGCGCAACTTGAAAAAGGCGCACAAGTGGTCGTAGGCACACCCGGTCGTTTAATGGACCATTTGCGTCGCAAATCATTAAAGCTAGGCGATGTGCGTTTTTGCGCCTTAGACGAAGCCGATGAAATGTTAAACATGGGCTTTTTAGAAGATATCGAGTGGATTTTAGATCACTTGGCAAAAGATACGCAAATGGCGCTATTCTCTGCCACAATGCCACCGGCCATTAAGAAAGTGGCGGATCGATTCCTAACTAATCCAACGCACGTGAAAATTGCTCATAAAAAAGAGTCAAAGAAAAACATCACTCAGTTGGCTTGGAAAGTAACCGGCATCAACAAAAATACGGCACTTGAGCGCATTGTAGAAACACAAGACTATGACGCATTGCTGATTTTCGTGCGCACCCGTAATGACACGATCACGGTTAGTGAATTTTTAGAGCGTCAAGGTTACCCGTGTGCAGCATTAAATGGTGACATGAACCAAGCACAGCGTGAACGCACGGTTGAGCAGCTAAAAAATGGTAAGATCTCGATAATGATTGCTACCGACGTTGTCGCTCGTGGTCTCGATATCCCGCGCATCGATATGGTTATCAACTACGATTTACCGGGTGATACTGAATCGTACGTTCACCGTATCGGTCGCACCGGTCGTGCGGGTCGCGAAGGTACCGCTATTTCTTTTGTGCGCCCTCGCGAAATGTATAGCCTGCGTCATTACGAGCGTGCGACATCAGGCCGCATTGATAGTTTTGACATGCCGGACATTGCCGAAATTGGCAAGAAACGCGTTGAACGAGTAAAACAAGAAATAGTTGCTATTGCCAGTTCACAAGACTTGTCGGCAATGATGACCGTGTTACAAGAAGCGGTTGAGCAAACAGAACTTAGCATGGAACACTTAGCTGCTGCGTTGTTGTATCAAAAGCAATTGAAGCAACCGCTGCAACCGAAAGAAGAGCCGCGTGAGCGCCGTGCGCGTGACGACCGTCGTGGCGATCGCGATGAACGTGGCTCACGCCGAGGTGAACGCAATGACCGTCGTGCAGAACGCGGTGATCGCGGTGAACGTCGCGCAGAGCGTCGTGAACGTCCACGTAACAATGGTCCTCGCGTAGACGTTGATTGGCAAGCTTACCGCATTGAAGTGGGCAAAGAGCACGGCGCGCGTCCAGGAGACATCGTTGGTGCAATTGCCAATGAAATTGCGTTAGACAGTCAATACATCGGTCAAATCGACTTGCATGAGCAGCATTCGATTGTGCATTTGCCAAAAGGCATGCCTAAAGATGCGTATAACAAGTTGCGTACCGTGCGTATCCGCCGCAAGCAATTAGATATCTCGGTTGCCGACCAGCAAGTGGTAACCGCACCGCGTCGTCGCACCAGCCGCCAAGACAAAGGTGAGCGTCGCAACACGCACTAAGGCGACTCGCTTGTAACGCGAAATAAAAGAAAAGGGGCTAATTAGCCCCTTTTCTTATTGCCGAACAAAGCCGGTACACGTGATTTTAATGCGCTTATTCAGCGTTGCGCAATAGCTCGTTAAGTTCGGTTTTACCAAGCGTTTTAGCATCGACCTTTTTGACGATAACGGCGGCGTAAAGGCTGTAGTTACCGCATTTTGAAGGGATATTGCCCGGCACGACAACAGAGCCTGCGGGGACGCGCCCGTAGTGAATTTCACCGGTTTCGCGATCGAGAATTTTGGTTGATTGGCCAATGTAAACGCCCATCGAAATAACCGAGCCTTGTTCAACGACAACGCCTTCGACGATTTCTGAACGCGCACCGATAAAACAGTTATCTTCGATAATGGTTGGCCCAGCCTGTAACGGCTCTAGTACGCCGCCAATGCCGACACCACCCGACAAATGCACGTTTTTTCCTATTTGTGCACAGCTGCCTACCGTTGCCCACGTATCAACCATGGTCCCTTCATCCACGAATGCGCCGATGTTGACAAACGACGGCATAACAACCACGTTTTTGCCGATAAACGACCCCGCGCGAACCGATGCACCAGGGACAATTCGCACACCTTCAGCAGCAAAGCGTGCGTGGTCATAGTCTTTGTATTTCATCGGTACTTTGTCAAAAAACTTACCGTTTTTATCGCCGTCATCAATGACTTCGTTGTCCCAAATGCGAAATGACAACAACACCGCTTTTTTCAACCACTGATTAACCACCCATTGACCATCGACTTTTTCGGCAACGCGAGCCGTTCCGTCGTTTAACATGTCCAAGGCGCTAACAATCGCTTGCTTGATTTCTCCACTAACCGTTGCCGGCGTGATCTCGGCTCGATTTTCAAATGCTTGTTCAATTGTTTGTTGCAGTAAGCTCATAAAACTTCCTAAATAATTATTTAACTGATAATGGTTGATATCGCTTGGGCAATATCAATTAAATGGGTGCTTTGTCGATATTGGTCAGTGGCCGAGCAATCTAAAACCAGTAACTCAACGACGGTTATTGCGCAATATTACAAAGCAGTGTTTCAAGGTGACTTTGCTCTTCGAGCGACAACGCTTCGCCATTCTTGTTTGAAACGATAAAAATATCTTCTACTCGCTCACCATAGGTACTGATTTTAGCCATGTGAACGCTCATCTCACACTGTTGGAATATTTGACCGATATCGGCGAGTAGGCCAGGGCGATCTTTGGCAACCACCTCGATATAATTGACATTGGGGTTGCGGTGTTTGATAAAGCTGACTTTGGTCGGTACCTTAAACTGTTTTAATTTGCTCGGTAACGGTTTTTGCGGATGGGAAATACTTTGCCCAGTCGACAACTGCTTAACCAATGCTTGTTCAATATTATCTAAGTAATAAAGGTCGTTTATCGGTTGGCCCTTAGCATCGAGAACAGTGAACGTATTAAGGGTATAACCGTTTTTAGAGGTCATGATCTTAGCATCGTGAATAGACAGTTTCTTCGATGATAATATCGAAACCGTACTGGCGAAAATATTGCTCTTAAATTTGGTGTAAACAAAAACTTCAGTGCCGCCGCGATAGGCTTTTTTACTCACCATTACCAGCGGTTTTTGTTTGTCGTGACTCACAATATGCCTTGCATGCCACGCAATTTGTGATGGCGTATAGCGAATAAAATAGTCTGGTTTGAATTGCTTCCACAGGCTTTTAACCGCTTCCTCGTCAATGTTTTGTACACTGAGCTTTTCTAGCGCTTTGACTTTGTTCTCTCGAATATTGGTGCGCACTTCAACCGGCTTTTCTAAACCGCGCCTAAACGCCGCCTTGGTGGCAAAGTACAGTTCTTGCAATAAATTTGCTTTCCAGCTGTTCCACAAACTTTCATTCGTTGCCCGCATATCGGCCACGGTTAAACAATAGAGGTAATCAAGGCGATTTTCATCGCGTACCACATCGGCAAATTTGTGAATGACATCGGGATCCGAAATGTCTTTTCGTTGCGCGGTAACCGACATCAGTAAGTGATACTTCACTAGCCAACTGATCAGTCGGCTGTCGGTTTCTGACAATTGGTGAGTGCGACCAAACTCCAACGCATCAATGGCGCCGAGTTTGCTGTGATCGCCACCGCGCCCTTTGGCGATATCGTGATAAATTCCGGCAATGTACAACAGCTCTGGCTTGCGAATGTTTTGCACAATCGCCGAGCACAATGGAAATTCGTGATTGTGTTCGGGCAGCGAAAAGCGATATAAATTCTTGATCAGTCGGTAGCTGTGTTCATCAACAGAATATGCGTGAAACAGATCAAACTGCATCTGGCCAACGATGTTTTGCCATTCGGGTAAATAACTGGCAAGTATTTCATGGCGGTGCATTAAGTTAAAGGCGCGGCCAAGTCCATTGGGGTGACGCATGATTTGCATAAACAAGCGACGACATTCAGCATAATCGTTTAAACCACCAATCAAACGGCGGCGAGTGTTGCGCAGTTTGCGAATGGTCGCTGAGTGAATGCCTTTTATATCGGGGTTATCGGCAATGGTTAAAAACAGTCTCAGAAACATCGAATGGCGACTAAAGCCGCTGCTGTTATGCAGGCGAATAAGTTGACCTATTTTGTCGAAGTTGTGGTCGATAGGTACCGCGTCAATGTGTTCGTGTTTGCCTAAAAAGCCTTGCTCGAAATGTTGTAAAAGCATTTCGTTCAGTTCATTTACCGAGTTGATAATACGGAAAAAGCGCTTCATCATGCGCTCAACTGCCGGTTTTCCATCCGCGCCAAAGCCCATCATTTTGGCAACATCGCCTTGATAGTCAAACAGCAACCGATTTTCACTGCGCCCAGCAACCATGTGTAGGCAAAAGCGCATACGCCACAGGTAATCCTGACATTCGATCAGCTCTTGTAGCTCATTTTCAGACAGGTAATCATGAGCGACTAACTGCTGGATACTGTCGGCTAGGAAATGGCGCTTGGCAACCCAGCTGATGGTTTGAATGTCTCGCAGCCCACCGGGGTTGGCTTTTAGATTTGGTTCAAGGGTGTAGGCGGCACCTTTGTATTGTTGATGGCGCTTTTTTTGCTCGTCGCGTTTGGCGATAAAAAATGCCTTGGAAGGCCAAAATGATGCTTTGTTGAGATGCGGACGCAGTTGCTCTTCAAGCATAACGTTACCGCATATGAGTCGCGACTCAAGTAAATTAGTGGCTATGGTGACGTCGGCTTTGGCTTGCTTCACACACTCTTTAATGCTGCGCACGCTGTGACCGATGTCTAAGCGAATATCCCACAATTCGGTGATGAAAGCTGCAATGTGTTCACCGACTGTATCACTGATATTGTCTTTGGTTAAAATTAAGATGTCGACGTCAGAATGCGGGTGCAATTCCCCCCGTCCGTAGCCACCAACCGCTAATAAGCTAATTTGATGCTCATCTAAGTGGTGCTGGCACCAAACCTTCTGCAGTACCTGATCGACAAATTCAGCGCGTGCGTGGACGAGCTCGGTGATTTCATAGTGGTGAAAGTTGTCGCCGAGCCACTGATAAAAATCTTGCCCTAATGCCACAAGGTCACTGGTGGTTAAGTTAACCGCCGCGGGGGCGAGTTTGGCGGTTAAATGTGTGGGGATGATCGAGTCAGTTAACATCGGCTGTTTACTACCTTGTTGTCGTTAATTCGCGTTGTTATTATTGATTTAGAAGTTACTTGGTAACGGCCTAACTCATCGGTTGAGTCCGTCGCTAACCAAGCCGCGCTTGCGGCTTGGTTTAAGGTGCGTATCGGCTAATTGTGCATAATGCGCTTGATGTCTTTTTCTTCGCTGCGCAAAGTGAGGATTTCGCAGCCGGTATCGGTAACTAAAATCGTGTGTTCCCATTGAGCTGAGTTTTTGCCGTCAACAGTGTAGGCGGTCCAACCGTCGTCTTTATCTAAAACGGTACCGCCTTTGCCCAAGTTGATCATGGGTTCAATGGTGAAAATCATGCCCGCTTTCATCTTTCGGTTATCGGCGTTCTTATAGTGCAAGATTTGCGGTTCTTCGTGGAATACGGTACCGATGCCATGACCACAGAAATCTTTGACAATGCCGTAACGTCCTGCTTTTTTGATGTACTTTTGAATTGTCGTACCAATATCGGCAAACGTATTTCCCGGTTTTACTTTTTTGATCGCCGCATACAGGCTTTCTTGAGTAATGCGACACAAGCGACGGTTTTCTGGGGTTACATCACCAATCAAAAACATTTTCGACGTATCGCCGTGGAAATAAGTTTTCTCACTCTCAGCGGTATCAGGGTCATCAAAGCTGATTTTTACGGTGATATCGATATTTACGATGTCGCCATCTTGCAAGGTTTGCTCACTGGGGATACCGTGACAAACGACATGGTTGACCGAAGTACAAATTGACTTGGGAAAGCCGCCGTCACCGTTGTTGTCGGCACCGTAGTTTAACGGCGCAGAAAGGGCGTTGTGTTCGGCTGTATAGTCAGCACAAATGCGATCCAACTCTGCCGTGGTCACACCCACTTTGACATGGGCTTCTATCATCTCTAGAACGTCGGCCGCCAACTTACCAGCGATGCGCATTTTTTCGATTTCATAAGGCGTTTTTATGGCAATACTCATGAGTTTCCTCTGTGGCTTTAGCAACCGATATTACGCTATCGGTCAAAGCCTAATAAATCAACATTTTAAAAGCTTAAATAATAACCCAGCTTAATCTAAAAAGCACCCGCACAGCGTTAATTTTCAAGGGCGTGAATTAGTTTAACCACCAAACCAATATCGATGTACAAAAAAACAACAAAACTTTAAGCTTTTACTTTATTTTTGCAATCAATAGTGGTATAAAGCACCGCTCAAATCATTCTCGCTACACACAGTGGTGTGATTTGTCGTATTCGTCAGTTGAACTGTGCGAATACAATTAACTTTATTTATTATTAATCTCACATACATTCAGCAAACATATACCGGGGTGCCTGTTACCTGCTTTACAAGGTAACGATAGGTCGGAGATATGGAATGTATGAACGCATAACCCCAATAGAGGATTTTAAAATGCCAAACGTATCTATGCGCGACATGCTTAAAGCAGGTGTACACTTCGGTCACAAAACTCGTTACTGGAACCCTAAGATGAAGCCGTTCATCTTCGGTGCTCGTGACAAAGTGCATATCATCAACCTAGAATCAACTGTGCCAATGTTCAACGAAGCTCTGCAATTTTTATCAGGCGTTTCTGCGAAAAAAGGTAAAGTTCTTTTCGTTGGTACTAAGCGCGCAGCAAGCGAAGCAGTTCGTGAAGCAGCTATCAAGTGTGACCAATTCTACGTTGATCACCGTTGGTTAGGTGGTATGTTGACTAACTGGAAAACTGTTCGTCAATCAATCCGTCGCCTTAAAGATTTAGAAACTCAAAGCCAAGACGGTACTTTTGACGCTCTTACTAAGAAAGAAGCGTTAATGCGTACTCGTGAAATGGAAAAACTTGAGAAGAGCCTTGGCGGTATCAAGAACATGGGTGGCCTACCTGACGCTATCTTCGTTATCGATGCTGATCACGAGCACATTGCAATTAAAGAAGCAAACAACTTAGGTATCCCTGTAGTAGCTGTTGTTGATACTAACTCAAACCCAGATGGCGTTGACTACATCGTTCCTGGTAACGACGATGCTATCCGTGCAGTTAGCCTATACCTAGAGTCTGCAGCTAATGCTGTAATCGAAGGTCGTGAATCTAACATTGCCGTAGCAGCTGAAAAAGACGGTTTCGTAGAAGCTGAATAATTGCTGTAAGTCACAGACGTGTCAAACGCGTTTGTGACTCATTTCTTTAACGAAAGGGCGTAGCCTTTTCGCACTAAAACTACAGATATTTTGAGGAATAAGTCATGGCAATCACTGCTAAAGACGTAAAAGAATTACGTGACCGCACTGGCGCGGGCATGATGGATTGTAAAAAAGCTCTTCAAGAAGCCAACGGCGACATGGAACTTGCAATTGAAAACATGCGTAAGTCTGGTCAAGCTAAAGCGGCTAAAAAAGCGGGTAACATCGCTGCTGAAGGTGCAATCATCATCAAGCAAGCTGACGGTGTTGCAGCACTTGTTGAAGTTAACTGTCAAACTGACTTCGTAGCTAAAGATTCTAACTTCTTAAACTTTGCTAACGAAGTTGCAGATTACGCAATCGCTAACAAGCCTTCTATCGAAGCATTAAAAGAGCAGTTTGAAGAAACTCGTGTTGCTCTAGTTGCTAAAATCGGTGAGAACATGAACATCCGTCGTGTTGAGTACATCGAAGGCGCTGCATTAGCTTCTTATATCCACGGTGGCACAATCGGTGTTGTTGTTGCTGGTGAAGGCGACGCGGAATCACTTAAGCACGTTGCAATGCACGTTGCTGCTTCTAAGCCTGAGTACGTTAACCCTGAAGACGTTCCAGCTGACGTAGTTGAAAAAGAGAAAGCTATCCAAATCGATATCGCGATGAACGAAGGCAAGCCTGCTGAAATCGCTGAGAAGATGGTTTCTGGCCGTATGAAGAAATTCACTGGCGAGATCTCTCTAACTGGTCAAGCGTTCATCATGGAACCTAAGCGCACTGTTGGTGACGTTCTTAAAGAAAAAGGTGTTTCTGTTTCTAACTTCATCCGTTTAGAAGTTGGTGAAGGCATCGAGAAGAAAGAAGAAGACTTCGCAGCTGAAGTAGAAGCGCAAATCGCTGCTGCTAAAGGTGCATAATTTAATTCGGTAACACACTGAATTAAATACCATCTCAATGTTAAAAGCTCCGCTTGTGCGGAGCTTTTTTGTGTCGGTTGTAAAATGCAGCACGCTCGCGCAAGTCGCAACCAAGACGAACTTGCAAGTGAACGTTGTAGATTGCCCATTTGCTTGATACCATGCACCACAGAGGTTAAGTAAATAGAGTGGAACGTTTTGGCTAAGCGATACATACGTGAATTAATGGCTGTTGGCTTTGGTGTTATTCTCACCGGCTTCTACTACTTTCTGGTTGAGTTTCAACCGTATTTATCACTCCTCAAGTCACCCAGTTCCGATCAAGTGCTCAGTTACTACGACGACTCTGTTATTATCGTCATTAGCTTGAGTTTATTGCTGACAACATTGTTTGTTTGGTTTATTCGCAATCACTATCAAATTTGCGGTCCGCGCTTACTTATCTGGCTTTTGATACCAACGCTTGTCCACCTGCTGATTCGCATCGACTTATTCACCTTTTACGCACCGCTAACGGCGATTGTGGTATTGCCCTGTACGTTAGTCATATGCGCAATAATTTTGCCGCACAGGGCGATATGACAAAGCAGTGGATAAATCTGCTAATAGGTATTAAAATAGCGCAGATTTAATTGGCGCAATGCGGTTGCGCCTTTATTTGATGTAATTTGCGTCTAATCAACGCAATACACTTACAAAACGCCACATTACAAATATAGGATTAGCAAGTATGAGCGCAACACCTAAACCAACTTATCATCGTATTTTACTCAAACTTAGTGGTGAAGCCTTAATGGGCGAAGAGGGTTTTGGTATTGACCCAAAAATTCTTGATCGCATGGCGCAAGAAATCAAAGAGCTAGTGGAAATGGGTGTTCAAGTCGGTTTAGTTATCGGCGGTGGTAACTTATTTCGCGGCGCCGGATTAGCCGCAGCGGGTATGAACCGCGTCGTTGGCGATCAAATGGGCATGCTTGCCACGGTGATGAATGGATTGGCGATGCGCGACGCGTTGCATCGTGCGTTTGTCAATGCGCGCTTGATGTCAGCGATTGACTTGCAAGGCGTATGTGACAGCTACAACTGGGCTGAAGCAATCAGTTTGCTTAAATCAGGCCGCGTTGTTATTTTCTCGGCCGGTACCGGTAATCCATTTTTCACCACCGATTCAGCCGCTTGTTTGCGCGGTATCGAAATCGAAGCCGATGCGGTGTTCAAAGGCACCAAGGTCGATGGCATTTATTCGGCAGACCCTGTATCCAACCCTGACGCTGAACTATACTCTCAATTAACCTATTCAGAAGTGTTGGATAAAGAGTTGAAAGTAATGGACTTAGCGGCCTTTACTTTAGCTCGCGATCACTCTATGCCAATTCGCGTATTCAACATGAATAAAGAAGGCGCACTCAAGTCTATCATCCTAGGTAGTAGCGAAGGCACGTTAATAGACCACGCTGAAAATTTAACTAAGTAATGCTGTAATCAGCGTTAGCAAGAATAAGATAAAAGGAAACTGTTTTGATCGACGATATTAAAAAAGATGCTCGTGACCGTATGGGCAAGAGTATTGAAGCTTTAAAACTTAACTTAAATAAAATTCGTACAGGCCGTGCGCACACATCGCTACTAGACAACATTAGCGTATCGTATTATGGTGTCGACACCCCGTTGAACCAAGTTGGTTCGGTATCAACGCCAGATGCGCGCACTTTAGCGATCACTGTGTTTGATAAATCAATGATCAGCGCGGTAGAAAAAGCGATTTTAACCTCTGACCTGGGTTTAAACCCATCGTCACAAGGTACGCTTATTCGCATTCCGTTGCCACCGTTAACCGAAGAGCGCCGTCGTGACTTAGTTAAAGTGGTTGGTGGCGAGATTGAAAATGGTAAAATTGCCATTCGCAACATTCGTCGCGATGCGAATTCGGACATTAAGTCACTTAATAAAGAAAAAGAAATCAGTGATGATGAAGCACGTCAAGCAGAAGACGAAATTCAGAAAATCACCAATGAATTTGTCAAGCAAGCTGACGAGTTAGCTGCGGCAAAAGAAAAAGAGCTAATGGAGATTTAATCTCTGTTAGTTCGCCCAGCCGCAAGCTCGTGAGCGCGTTATGAGCATGAGTTTGCGGCGTTTTAGTTTATGGAATCAATGTGACAACAACCAATAATAAATTTGAAACCAAGTCACTGCCACAACACGTGGCTATTATCATGGACGGTAATGGGCGTTGGGCACAACAACAAGGCAAGGTTCGAGTCTCTGGTCATAAAGCTGGGGTAGAATCGGTTAGAGCCTGTGTTACCACCGCTCGAAAAATGGGAGTGAAAGCATTAACTTTATTCGCCTTTAGTTCTGAAAACTGGTTGCGTCCAGAGCAAGAAGTTAGTGTGTTAATGGATTTATTTATGTATGTGCTGACCAAAGAAGTTAAGCGCTTGCATAAAAACAATATTCGCTTTCAATTGATTGGCGATAAAAGCCGTTTTTCTGAAAAACTACAAAAACAAATTGTTGAAGCTGAACAATTAACCAAAAATAATGATGCAATGGTACTCTCTGTTGCAGCCAACTACGGCGGGCGTTGGGATATCGCGCAAGCGACCAAGAAAATTGCCCAGTTAGTTGCTGATCAACAGCTCGATATCGATAGCATTGATGAAAAACTGCTTGATCAATATATTAATTTGGCGGACTTACCTGAACTGGATATGCTTATAAGGACAGGAGGGGACTACCGTATCAGTAACTTCCTGCTTTGGCAGGCAGCATACGCTGAACTGTATTTTACCGAGACCCTATGGCCTGACTTTAATGAAGTGGCGTTTGAACGCGCACTGATGTCATTTTCTAATCGAGAACGACGTTTTGGCAAAACCGGTGACCAAGTAAAGGCCGAGAAAACATAAAAGGACTAACGTTTGTTAAAGCAACGTATTATTACAGCTGCCGTTTTAGCACCCTTAGCTATTGCTGCAATATTCTTCTTATCATTACAAAATTTTGCTGCTGTGCTAGCTGTCGTTCTCGCCATAGGTGCTTGGGAATGGGGGCCTCTAATGGGCTTCGATACCAAAACGCGTCGTATTGGTTTTGTATCTGCATTAGTACTGGCTATTGTTGGCGTTTGGTATTTAGTACCTCCTGAAACCATTTGGTCGTCATCTGGACACGCCAATCCTTGGGTTATTGTCGTGATGTCGATATCAACCTGTTGGTGGTTGATTAGCGCAATGATGATAAGCAAATACCCGAAACATTCAAATTTTTGGACTACACATCGCAGTATCCGCGGTATCTTTGGCCTACTTACCTTAGTCCCCACGTGGTTGGCATTCTTAACACTGCGCTCAAATGATTACCCTATCGATGAGTACCACGGTAGCTATCTTATTTTATTGTTATTTGCTTTGGTTTGGAGTGCTGACATTGGCGCTTACTTTACCGGCAAACGCTTTGGCAAACACAAGTTGATGCCTAATGTCAGTCCGGGTAAAACCATTGAAGGTTTCATCGGCGGGATGGTTTGTGCATCCGTTGTGGCTGCAGCCATTGCGTTATTCTTTGGCAGTAGCGCCCAACAATTAACTAAGATGATTGTTTTGGCGGTCGTAGTAAGCACCGTATCCGTCATTGGAGACCTTACTGAAAGCATGCTCAAGCGACAAGCTGGCGTCAAAGACAGCGGTCGTATCTTACCCGGCCATGGCGGTGTTTTGGATCGCATCGACAGTCTGACAGCAACCGCGCCAATATTTGCCTTGTGCCTGATTTTATTTACGTGGTAATCGATTAAATGCAAGGTTTATCTGTTTTAGGGGCAACCGGTTCAATTGGCATGTCCACGCTGGATATTGTGCGCCGACATCCTCAAAAATTCCGAGTGATTAGCCTCAGTGCAAACCAGCGGGTTGAGCAAATGCACGCCCTGTGCTTAGAGTTTAAACCGCAAACAGTAGTAATGGTTGACGCCAGCGCTGCCGAACAACTTAAATTGATGTTGATGCAGTCAGGCGATCATCAAATTCAGGTACAACAAGGAGAGCAGTCATTGCTCGACTTGGTCAAGGCACCCGACGTAGACATTGTCATGGCGGCAATTGTCGGCGCATCGGGCTTGCTACCGACATTAGAAGCGGTTAAGGCCGATAAAAAAGTACTTCTTGCCAATAAAGAAGCGCTGGTGACGTCGGGGCAAATATTTATCGATGCTCTGCACGCGTCGAAGGCAACACTATTACCCATCGATAGCGAACACAATGCGATTTTTCAATGTTTGCCCAAAGGCATGCAAGACAGCGTTGGTCATGGCGCTATAACCGATTACGGGATCAGTAAAATATTGTTAACCGGCTCTGGTGGACCGTTTAGAACGCTTCCTTTGGAGCAATTTGATACGATAACGCCAGAGCAGGCGTGTGCTCACCCAAACTGGGACATGGGACAAAAGATATCTGTTGATTCAGCAACGATGATGAATAAAGGCCTTGAGTTTATTGAAGCTAAGTGGCTATTCAACTTAAGCGCTGATGATATCCAGGTGGTGCTCCATCCACAATCTACCATTCACTCCATGGTACAATACAAAGACGGCTCAGTGCTGGCGCAAATGGGCAATCCCGATATGCGCACGCCAATCGCACACGCCATGGCTTATCCAGAGCGCATTGATGCAGGCGTGCAGGCGTTTGATTTTTTCAACTGCCAAAGTTTTCAATTTGCGCAAGCTGACTTTGAGCGTTATCCCAACTTAAAACTTGCCATCGACGCGTGTCGCGCTGGGCAGGGGGCGTGTACCGCTCTCAATGCGGCAAATGAGATTGCCGTTGCCGCGTTTTTAGCGAAACAGATAAAATTTACCGATATCGCTAAAATTAACGCCGAGGTTATGCAATCTTTTCTGACAACGGATGTTCGTAGCATAGAGGACGTGTTACGCTTAGACCAAGAAGCACGGAAACAAGCCTCGTCGCAGGTTGATTGGTTAAAGGAAAATAGTTGATGTTTGAGTTTTTGTGGAATCTGGCGTCATTTATCGTCGCATTGGGTTTATTGATAACGGTACACGAATACGGCCATTTTTGGGTGGCGAGAAAGTGTGGCGTAAAAGTACAAAAATTTTCTATCGGATTTGGTAAGACGTTACTGCGCCGCCACGACAAATACGGCACTGAGTACGTCATTGCGGCCATTCCTCTGGGCGGCTATGTAAAGATGCTCGACAGTCGCGTCGACGAGGTTAGCGACGCCGATAAACCGTATGCATTCGACGGCAAATCGGTATATCAGCGCATTGCCATTGTCAGTGCTGGGCCAATCGCTAATTTCTTATTTGCCATTGTCGCCTTCTACTTGATGTTCTTGATCGGTATGACCAGCGTTAAACCGGTTATTGGCGACGTTGAACAAAACTCAATTGCCGCTCAAGCGGGGATCAGCACCGCAAGCGAAATCGTTGCCGTCGGCGGTGATAAAACGGTCGATTGGCAAGCGGTAAACATGGCGTTAGTTAGCCACATCGGTGATCCCCAAATTACCATTCAAACAAAGCAGGCTGATTCGAGCTATGTTAAAACGCATCAGCTAGATACCCGGAACTGGCAGTTTGAACCGAGCAAAGTCAGCGCTATGGACAGCTTGGGGATCATCCCGTTTAGACCAGAAATCAAGCCTATTATTGGCCGTCTCGTTGCAGAACAAGCAGCGGATAAGGCGGGCATTCAAGTAGGTGATGAGATAATTGCTGTCGACGGCCAAAAATTAGATGGCAATTGGCAGAAATTTGTGGATACTATTGTACAAAATCCCAATCGTCGAGTCGCGGTGACCATCAACCGTCAAGGTGTTGAACAAACAATTCAGGTGTTGGTGGGAACTCAAACCAACGATAACGGTCTCAGTGTTGGTTACCTTGGTTTATCGCCTACATTATCGCCGTGGCCTGACAGCCACAAAGTTGATATATCATACGGCCCATTGGAGGCCTTGCCAAAAGCACTCTCGAGCACGTGGAATCTGATAACCCTCAGTTTCGACATGATTGGCAAGCTTCTCACTGGCCATGTCAGCGTTGATAACTTGAGTGGGCCAATTGCTATTGCACAAGGTGCGGGTAGCAGTGCCGGCATCGGTTTAGTATACTTCCTTAGCTTTTTAGCTTTGATAAGTATTAACCTTGGCATTATAAACTTGTTGCCTCTTCCCATTTTAGACGGTGGGCATTTACTTTACTACGCGGTAGAGTTAGTGACGGGCAAGCCGGTTTCGGAAAAAGTTCAAGAAATAGGTTTTAAAATAGGGGCTCTGGTATTGCTAACGCTGATGTGTATCGCCATTGTCAATGATTTAGCCAGACTCTAACAAGACGGCGTCAGCCGCATAACATGAAAAAGTTGATAAGAACCCATGATAATAAAAAAACTCGCCTTAGCAGTATTATTGGGCAGCGTTGGTAGTCAAGCATTTGCTGCCAATGAGTTTGTCGTAGAAGATATCGAAGTAGAGGGATTACAAAGGGTCGCTTTAGGCGCCGCTTTAACACACATTCCAGTTAGCGTTGGCGATCAGCTCAACGAGTTTCGTATTGCCCAGTCGATAAAGTCACTGTACAAGTCTGGACACTTTCACGATATCGAGGTATTGCGCGAAGGCAATAGCCTTATTTTTAAAGTGAAAGAGCGCGAGACAATTTCTGAAATCGTATTTGATGGCAATGACGACATCAAGGACGAACAGCTACAAGAAAGTCTAGACGGTTCAAACATTCGCGTCGGTGAAACACTGGATCGCTCAGTATTAACGGGTATTGAAACTGGCTTAGAAGATTTTTATCACAGCGTTGGTAAATACAATGCGAAAGTGACCACGCAAATAGCCCGCCTTCCTCGCAACCGCGTTATCTTAACGTTTGAATTTGACGAGGGCGATGCAGCCGCCATTGAACAAATCAACATCGTCGGTAACGAGTTATTTTCCGATGCTGAATTATTAAATCGCATCGAGCTAACTTATGACTCACCTTGGTGGAATTTTATGGCGCAAGATCGCTATCAAAAGCAAACCTTACAAGGCGATATGGAGTCGATTGAAAGTTATTACCTCGATCGCGGTTATTTGCGCTTTAACATTGATTCAACTCAAGTATCAATGACGCCGAATAAAGAAGGTGTTTACATCACCATGAACGTCACCGAAGGCGAGCAGTACAAAATCAGCGCGGTTGAGTTCATGGGCGACATGGTGGGCTACGACAATACCATCAAAGCACTGGCTCCACTGCGCGAAGGTGAACTGTACAACGCCGCGGAAGTTACTTATACCGAAGAGATGATCTCAAAGTTTTTAGGCCGCTTTGGTTACGCTTATCCCAAGGTGCAAACCGGTACCGAGATCAACGACGAAGACAAAACGGTGAAGTTGATAGTCAACGTCGATCCGGGTAAGCGTGTGTATGTAAATCGCATTAACTTTACCGGTAACGACGTAACGTCAGAAGAAGTACTGAGACGCGAAATGCGTCAAATGGAAGGCTCGTGGTTGTCAAATAACCTGTTAGAGCAGTCTAAGATTCGAATCCAGCGTTTACCGTATTTTGAATCGGTTGAGTTTGAAACCACGCCGGTACCGGGTGAAGAAGACCTAGTAGATGTCGACTTTACCGTCAAAGAACAACCGTCTGGTTCGTTTACAGCGGGTATTGGTTACGGTTCGTACTCAGGTCTTAGCTTAAACGCCGGTATCCAACAAAATAACTTTTTGGGTACGGGGAATCGCTTGGGCTTTTCAATCAATACCATGCGTTTTTCAAAAAGTGCCAATATCACCTACACCGACCCTTATTTTACCATTGATGGGGTGTCGCTTGGTGGTAACATCTTTTTTAGTGAGTTTGACGCCGGACGCGCTAACCTAGTTGCCTATAACAACACCTCGTATGGTATCGGTGCCAATGTTGGTTACCCAATAAACGAATACATGCGATTAAACTTCGGTTTGGGCTATAAAAACTCGGATATTTCTAATTTGCAAACCTACGAGCAAATCAAGAATTTCAACGAAGTCTTTAAAGATCCAGATGATCCTGACGCGAAGCTGAATTTTGAAACCTATGACTTAACTGCTTCGTTATCGAGAATCACCCTAAACCGCGGTACGTTTCCAACCCAAGGTACATCTCAGGTGTTATCGGGTAAAGTGACGCTACCAGAAGCCTCGGATGTCGAATACTTTAAAGTCAAGTACGACGCCAAATATTACAAGCCGTTGTCAAGAGATCACAGCTGGACCTTCTTAGCGCGCTTTGAAGCGGGTTATGGCAATGGCTATGGCGATGTTAATGGCAACGACCAATTACTGCCGTTTTGGGAAAACTTTAGAGCGGGTGGTGCGACTACGTTACGCGGCTTTGAAAACAACACGGTTGGTCCGCGCGCGATTTATCGCCGTCCGTCAACTCAACCAGGCTTGCCTGGTCAGGGCTCGGAAATCAGCCCACCAAATCAAGATGCGATTGCCATTTCAAGACAAAGTGTCGGTGGTAACGCCATGGCGATAGCGGGCATCGAACTTATCGTACCTACCCCGTTTTTAGACGAGAGTTACACCAACTCGGTACGCAGCAGTTTATTTGTCGATGCGGGTAACGTATGGGATACTGAATTTAATTTATCTGATTACAGCACATTGAAACCAGAAGAGTTTAATAAAATCGCTGATTATTCAGATCCGATGCGCATTCGTACCTCGGCAGGTTTATCGATTCAGTGGTTGTCACCAATGGGACCAATGATTTTTAACTTCGCCAAACGCTTGCGCAGTGAAGATGGCGATGACACGGAGTTCTTTAGCTTTAACATTGGTAAAACGTTCTAAGGCGTTTGCCTAAGACGAATGAGCTACGCGTCCGATGTGGCGCGATGTCAAAGACTACGTCATCACAAGACAAGACAAGATAACAATACAACAGGAGATGTTTGTGAAAAATTTACTTAAATCGGCTGCTTTAACAGCCGTAGCTTCAACTATGATGATGGCATCAAGCCAAGCGATGGCCGCAGACCAAAAGATTGCCACAGTGAATGTTCAGCAGGTCATTTCACAGCTTCCGCAAATGGCGGCAATTCAACAGAGCATTGGCGCTGAGTTTAAAGATCAAGTTGACGCACTAAAACAGCTTGAAGGCGATATCAAGTACAAAATGGAAAAGCGTCAACGCGACGAAGCGATTATGAGTAAAAAAGAGATTGAGCAGCTCGAGAAAGAGATTGTTGATTTGCGTCAACAGTACGCTTCGCAAGCTCAACCTTTGCAACAAAACTTAAAGCGTCGCGAACAAGAAGAGCAACAAAAAATCTTAAAGTTAGTAAAAGAAGCCATTGATGCTGTCGCTAAGAAGGACGGTTATGACATCGTGATTCAGCAGTCAGCGGTAGCATTTTCTAAGCCAGATTTTGATATTTCAGCTAAAGTTGTAGAACAAGCCGGTAAAACCCAATAAGGTCTTTTATGGTTACTCTAGGAGAACTGGCCAAGCAACTTGGTGGTTCCGTACAAGGGGATGAGTCTTGCCAGATTCATTCCCTTGGTACATTAGCAGACGCCCAAACTGGGCAAATTGCCTTTTTAGCTAACGCCAAATATCGCCAATACGTCGAACAAACCAATGCCAGTGCGGTGATCGTTGCGCCAGCGCAAGCGAGTTTGTGTCCAGGTAATGCGCTGATTATTGACAATCCGTATTTGGCCTTTGCCAAAGTGGCGCAGTTGTTAGATACCACGCCAAAAGCGTCTTGTGATATTGCCTCATCGGCAGTTATCGGCGAAGGCGTTGTACTCGGCGAGGGCGTATCGATAGGTGCGAATACGGTAATCGAAAGTGGCGTGCAATTGGCCGACCACGTGACCATTGGCGCGAACTGCTTTATTGGTAAGCACGCGAAAGTAGGTGCACACACTCAGCTTTGGTCAAACGTCAGCATCTACCACCGGGTTGAAATTGGTGAGCACTGTTTGGTTCAGGCCAATACAGTTATTGGTAGTGATGGTTTTGGTTATGCGAACGATGCGGGCACCTGGGTAAAAATCCCGCAACTTGGTACCGTTGTGATCGGCAATCGTGTTGAAATAGGCGCATGTACTACAATTGATAGGGGTGCCTTAGAAAATACCATCATCGAAGACAATTGTATCATCGACAACCAAGTGCAAATTGCCCATAACGTGCAGCTTGGCTACGGTAGTGCGATGGCTGCCTGTAGTGTTATCGCCGGTAGTACAAAAGTTGGTAAACACTGTATCATTGCCGGATTAGTTGGTATCAACGGCCATATTGAGATTGCCGATGGTACCTCGTTTACCGGGATGACCATGGTGACTAAAAACATCAAAGAATCTGGCTTGTACTCATCCGGCATACCGGCCCTTAACAACAAAGAATGGCGTCGCAATGCCAGTCGTTATAAACACTTAGATGCAATGTATAAACGTCTACAGGAATTAGAAAAAACCGTAGAACAGCTACAAAGTGGACAATCTTAATATCGCGGTAACAGCGATGTATTTTGCAAGGAATTAGTTTTGGAAAAGACTAACAACATTATAGACATTGAAGAGATTCAAACACTAATCCCACACCGGTACCCCTTCTTATTGGTCGATCGCGTGTTGGATTACGTACCTGGCCAGTCGATTCACGCGATTAAAAACGTATCGGTTAATGAACCGGTATTTCAAGGCCATTTCCCGCAGTATAAAATTTTCCCTGGCGTGATGATCCTTGAAGCGATGGCTCAAGCCGGCGGTATATTGGGGTTTAAGTCAGTTGAAGGTGGCGAAGACGAGATGTTTTTGTTTGCGTCAGTAGATAATGCGCGTTTTAAAGCGCCGGTAGTACCGGGTGATACCATGCATCTGCATTTAGAATTGGTCAAAGAGCGCCGTGGTATGTGGAAGTTTGCGGGTACGGTAAAAGTTGATGGCAAAGTTGTCTGTACTGCCGATTTAATGTGTGCAAGAAAAGGTATTTAATTTCGTGATACATCCTCAAGCGATTGTAGAGCCAGGCGCCAAGCTTGGTAAAAATGTCAGTGTGGGCCCATTTACCTATATTGGTAACGATGTCGTGATAGGTGATGACAATGTCATTCACTCGCACGTGGTGATCAAAGGTGATACCCAAATTGGCAATGCCAATGTCATTTTTCAATTTGCCTCAATAGGCGAAGACTGCCAAGACAAAAAGTACGCAGGCGAACCTACTCGGCTTGAAATTGGCGATCGCAACGTGTTTCGCGAAGGGTGCACGATACACCGCGGTACTGTACAAGACAATGCCATTACCATTATTGGTAATGACAATTTGTTCATGGCAGGGGCTCATGTTGCGCACGACGTTATCGTTGGTAATAACGGTATTTTTGCCAATCACTGTAACCTTGCCGGTCATTGTAACATTGGCGACTGGGTGATCTTTGGTGGTCTATCGGGAGCGCATCAATTTACCCACGTTGGCTCGCATGCCTTTGTCGGTGGTGGTGGTATTGTACTTAGAGATATCCCGCCGTATGTCATGGTCTCGGGTCATCCGGCTAAGCCGTTTGGTTTAAACAGTGAAGGCTTAAAGCGTCGCGGTTTCGAGCAAGACGTTATTCTCAAAATAAAGCGCGCCTACAAAGAGGTTTACCGCAAAGGCAATACCATTGCCGAGGCCGTTGCTGCCATTAATGAGATTGGCGAAGATATTCCCGAAGTTAAGGCGTTTGCTGACTTTATTGCCAATTCACAACGCGGTATAGCGCGTTAAGTAAGCGGGCCTTATTGCAGATGAGTGTGGATATGGATAGTCACCGAGCGCCGGTTTTCGCCATTGTCGTTGGCGAACATTCTGGCGATACATTAGGCGCCGGATTAATCCAGTCATTGCGCCAACGCTATGCCGATGCTGAGTTCATTGGCATTGGCGGACCAAAAATGGAAGCACTTGGCTTTCAAAGCTTATTTGCGATGGAAGAGTTGGCGGTAATGGGGATTGTTGAAGTACTCGGCCGTTTGCGTCGTTTATTGCACGTTCGCAAGCAATTAGTTGAGTATTTTAGCCAGCACAAGCCAGATGTCTTTATTGGTATTGATGCGCCAGATTTTAATTTGGGATTAGAGCTTAGGCTAAAGCAACAAGGTATCAAAACCGTTCATTACGTCAGTCCCAGCGTTTGGGCTTGGCGTGAAAAGCGGATCTTTAAAATCGATAAAGCCACTGACATGGTGTTGTCGTTATTGCCTTTTGAAAAAGACTTCTACGACAAACACCACGTTGCCTGTACCTTTGTCGGTCATCCTCTTGCCGATAGTATACCGATGCACAGTTCAATGTCCGGTGCCCGACAATCGCTCGGCTTAGACGCCGACGCCACTTATTTGGCCTTGATGCCTGGCTCTCGCGGCAGTGAATTAGCGATGTTACTGCCCGACTTCTTAGCGGCCGCTGTGTTACTCAAACAGCGCCACCCCGATTTGCAGTTCGTCGCCCCAGTTATCAATGATATTCGCGAGCAACAGTTTACTCAGTTGTGGCAGCTGCATGCACCCGAATTGCCGATAACGATTATCAACAATAAAACTCAAGCGGTAATGGCTAGTGCCAATTGCTTATTGATGGCCTCTGGTACGGTGACACTTGAAGGTGCATTAGTTAAACGGCCAATGGTTGTCGCTTATAAGTTCAATTGGTTAACGGCGATGATCGGTCGGATGCTGGTTAAACTCAAGTGGTTTTCACTGCCGAATTTGCTCGCCAATAAACCTTTGTTGCCCGAACTATTGCAAGAACAAGTAACCCCTGATAATTTGGCAAAAGCGGTCGAGCCTTTGTTGTTTGAGCAACAGCATCAACTGATGCAAGAGTTTGTACAAATCCATCAAACGCTTAAGCAAAATGCCAGTGAAAAAGCCGCAATAGCGGTGATTGAGCTTATGCAATCACCTTAGTGTCACTTAGCACTAACGACAATCATAAATCCCCTGATCTCTGGAGTAAGCTGTATATGAGCGATGAATTTGTTCGTCCAAACGTTGCAATAATCGCCGGCGTAGATGAAGTCGGCCGCGGCCCTTTGGTTGGCGCCGTTGTCACTGCCGCTGTTATTCTCGATCCTAAAAATCCAATTGCTGGATTGGCTGACTCGAAGAAATTATCTGATAAAAAGAGAGCGCTATTGGCGCAACAAATTCGCGATAATGCGCTAGCCTTTAGCCTCGGCCGAGCAGAGCCTGAAGAGGTGGATCAACTCAATATCTTACAAGCGACTATGGTGGCGATGCAGCGAGCAGTAGCTGGGTTAGCGATACAACCACAACACGTCTTGGTTGACGGTAATCGCTGTCCTCAATTTGCGGTGCCAGCAACCAGTGTGGTTAAAGGAGATAGCAAGGTAGCCGAAATATCAGCGGCATCGATTTTGGCCAAAGTCGCTCGCGATGAAGAAATGATCGCGCTAGACAAACGCTATCCGCAATACGGTTTTGCCAGTCACAAAGGATACCCGACCAAAGCGCACCTCGAAGCGTTATCCATCCATGGTGTATTGGACTGTTATCGAAAAAGCTTTAAACCGGTAGCCAATATTCTCGCCCAGATGCAACAAGAGAGAAGTTAATGCAAGACCCAAAGTTTGTGCATTTACGTGTACATAGCGATTTTTCAATGTGCGATGGCCTCAATAAGGTCAAACCCATTGTCAGTAAAGTGTCTGATCTTAATATGCCGGCAATGGCACTAACCGATCAAATGAATTTATGTGGCCTAGTAAAGTTTTACGGCGCCGCTCAGGCAAGCGGTTTAAAACCGATTATTGGTTGTGACTTTTGGGTTAAGAGCGATGAATTTGAGGATGATATCTTTCGCTTGACGGTGTTAGCACAAGACAATCAAGGCTATAAAAACTTAACCGAACTAATTTCTAAATCTTATCTGCGCGGTGAAATACAAGGTCGTGCGGTTATGGACAAGAGTTGGCTTGTCGAATACAAACAAGGCTTAATTATTTTAAGTGGTGCACGTCAAGGCGATGTCGGCAAGGCGCTGTTAAAGGGCAATCAGCAACTCACTGAGCAATGCTTAGCATTTTATCAAACCCACTTCAAAGACAGTTATTACCTCGAATTGATTCGCACCGGCCGCGATCAAGAGGAAGATTATCTGCACATGGCGGTTGAGCTTGCCGCACAATCCAATACGCCTGTCGTTGCAACCAATGACGTGGTATTTCTCGAGCAAGATAATTTTGATGCCCATGAAATTCGCGTGTGCATTCACGATGGTTATACCCTCGACGACAAACGCCGACCGCGCAATTATTCAAATCAGCAGTATTTGCGCAGTGAACAAGAAATGTGTGAGCTGTTTGCCGATATTCCCGAAGCGCTGCAAAATTCAGTGGAAATTGCCAAACGCTGTAATGTCTCAGTGCGCCTTGGTGAGTATTTTTTACCTGATTTCCCCACCGGCGATCTCGACATTAAAGATTATTTAGTCAAAGTCTCGGAAGAAGGCTTGCAAGAGCGTTTGGAATTTTTATTTGATAAAAACGCCGACGATTTTGCCGATAAGCGCAAACCCTATGATGAACGGTTAAAAATAGAACTGGACGTCATTAATGACATGGGGTTCCCAGGCTATTTCTTGATCGTTATGGAGTTTATCCAGTGGTCAAAGGACAACAATATTCCCGTTGGGCCCGGACGGGGCTCGGGTGCAGGCTCTCTGGTGGCCTATGCGCTAAAAATTACCGATCTTGATCCGCTTGAATTCGACTTGCTTTTCGAACGCTTTTTGAACCCTGAACGTATATCGATGCCTGATTTTGACGTCGACTTTTGTATGGATCGTCGCGATGAAGTTATCGATCACGTTGCCGATTTATACGGTCGCGATGCGGTGTCGCAAATTATTACCTTTGGTACCATGGCCGCCAAAGCGGTTATACGCGATGTCGGTCGCGTACTTGGCCATCCTTATGGGTTTGTTGACCGCATTTCAAAGCTGGTGCCCGGCGATCCCGGCATGACGCTTGCCAAGGCGTTTGAAGCGGAACCTAGGCTACCCGAAGTTTACAGTCGCGATAACGAGGTGAAAGACCTTATCGATATGTGCCGCATCCTCGAAGGCACAACCCGTAACGCCGGTAAACACGCAGGGGGCGTGGTTATCTCGCCGACGACAATAACCGACTTTGCACCGCTGTATTGTGATAGCGAGGGGCGCAATCCGGTTACCCAATTTGATAAAAACGACGTCGAAGAAGCCGGTTTAGTTAAGTTTGACTTTCTCGGTTTGCGTACCCTTACGATATTGCAATGGGCCATTGAAATGGCCGATGCGAAGTTGCTGAAAGAGGGCAAAGAAGGCATTGATATCGCCGCTATTCCGCTAGACGATAGCACCAGTTACGAGATGCTGTTACGAGCTGAAACAACCGCCGTATTCCAGCTTGAATCTCGCGGAATGAAAGACTTGATCAAACGCCTTAAACCGGATTGTTTTGAGGATATGATCGCCTTGGTTGCTCTGTTTCGTCCAGGGCCTTTGCAATCGGGGATGGTTGATAACTTTATCGATCGAAAGCACGGTCGTGAGGAAATCAGTTATCCAGATCAAACCTGGCAACACGATAGCTTACAACCAATATTAGAACCCACCTACGGGGTTATCTTGTACCAGGAGCAGGTCATGCAAATTGCTCAGGTGTTAGCAGGATATACGTTGGGTGGTGCCGACATGTTGCGCCGAGCCATGGGTAAGAAAAAGCCGGAGGAAATGGCCAAGCAGCGTTCGGTGTTCAAAGACGGCGCTGAATCTCAAGGTGTAGATGGCGAGCTGGCGATGAAAATTTTCGACTTGGTTGAAAAGTTTGCCGGCTATGGTTTTAACAAATCTCACTCAGCGGCTTACGCCTTGGTGTCTTATCAAACTCTGTGGATGAAAGCACACTTTCCGGCGCCATTTATGGCTGCGGTTATGTCTGCAGATATGGATAACACCGACAAAATTGTTACCTTAGTAGACGAGTGCGCCAACATGGGCCTGGATTTGTTGCCCCCCGACGTCAATTCGGGTCTGTACAAATTTACCGTCAACGATGACAACCAGATTGTCTACGGTATCGGCGCAATCAAAGGGGTTGGTGAAGGCCCTATTGAAGCGATTATTGAAGCGCGACAGCAAGGTGGTCCATTTAGAGATCTGTTTGATTTTTGCGCGAGAGTGAATTTAAAGAAAATCAACAAACGGGTACTTGAGCGGCTAATTAAAGCGGGAGCCATGGATAAATTGGGGCCGCATCGAGCCGCCATGGCGGCAACATTAGATGAGGCGATCAAAGCAGCCGATCAACACGCTAAAGCGCAAGCCATCGGTCAGGATGATTTATTTGGCCTTATCAATGAACAAGTTGATGACACGATTCAGTCGTTTAAGCAGGTCGCTCCATGGGAAGAGGCGGTGTGGCTAGACGGTGAACGCGAAACCCTAGGACTTTACCTGACCGGGCATCCAATTAATCGCTACCTCGACGAAATTAAGCAATACGGGGCACCGCGCTTAGTTAACTTACAGCCAGGCGGTAAAGATAAAGTGGCCACGGCTTCGGGGCTGGTGATCGGCGTGCGCGTGCTGGTCAATAAAAAAGGACGCCGCTGGGCACTGGTTACCCTTGATGATAAAAGTGCGCGTATCGATGTGCGATTGTTTCCCGATGATTTTGAGCGCTATGAAGAGATACTCAAAAACGACAGTGTTTTAGTGTGTCGCGGACAGGTCAGCTTTGATGATTACTCCGGAGGCCTTACAATGACGGCTCGAGAAGTAATGACAATAACCCAAGCGCGCGAACATTTTATTAAATCAATCGATTTAAATTTAGTGCAAGCTGCACTGGCGGTTGACTTTACGGGTCAATTGCGACAAATATTAACACCTTACAAAGAGGGAACGTGTCCACTCAGGGTGTTTTATCAGCGTCCAGAGGTGTCAGCACAACTTGAACTAGGGACACTGTGGCGAGTAACCCCAAGTGACACTCTAGTACATGAGTTAAAACTTTTACTTGGCGAAGATAATGTCGCCATGCAGTTTTAAAATTAGAATAAGTTTAGTAAAATCGCTTGCTTAAGCGGTTTGGATGACCTCTGTTGCCATCATCTTACATGCGACAAAGGCAGAAGATAACATATTAGGTAATCAATTTATGTCACTCAATTTTTTGGATTTTGAGCAACCTATTGCAGAACTAGAAGCAAAAATAGAAGAACTGCAATTAGTCAATCAGGGGCAAGAGCTCGATTTAGATCTAGAGTCTGAAATTGCACAATTGCGCAATAAAAGCGAAGAATTAACACAAAAAGTATTCGCCAATTTAGATCCGTGGCAAGTGTCGCGTATTGCGCGCCATCCCGGCCGTCCATATACGCAAGACTACATCGAACGCATGTTTACTGATTTTGATGAACTTGCTGGTGATCGCGCATATGCCAATGACGAAGCAATAATCTCGGGTACGGCGCGCCTCGATGGCCGTCCAGTTGTGGTCATAGGTCATCAAAAGGGCCGCGCTACGGCGGAAAAAGTACGCCGCAATTTTGCCATGCCACGTCCAGAAGGCTATCGCAAAGCACTTCGCATCATGGAAATGGCCGAGCGTTTTAACATGCCGATTATTACCTTCATTGACACGCCGGGTGCGTATCCGGGCATCGGCGCTGAAGAGCGCGGGCAGTCGGAAGCCATTGCCCGCAACCTGAAAGTGATGGCGCGCTTGAATGTACCTATTATTTGTACCGTTATCGGTGAAGGTGGTTCGGGCGGTGCGCTTGCTATTGGTGTTGGCGATCGCGTAAACATGTTGCAATACTCGACCTACTCGGTGATCTCGCCAGAAGGGTGTGCGTCTATTTTGTGGAAAACCGCGGAAAAAGCGCCTCTTGCTGCCGAAGCCATGGGCGTTACTGCTGATCGCATTAAAGAACTTGGCTTAATCGACAATATTATCGAGGAGCCACTAGGCGGTGCACATCGCGATTTCGATTTAATGGCCAATACGTTAAAGCAAGCTATTAAAAAAGACTTAAGCGATATTGAAGCGCACGACAAAGATGATTTGATTGAAAATCGCTATCAGCGTTTAATGAGTTACGGCTACTGTTAGACTCGTTGTAAGGGGAAGCTATGGCTTCCCTTTTTCACAGTCTATGGTTTGATCAGCGATAGTCATTATCAGCTGATAACATCGGTGACTGGCAAAAATAAGCGTCTTATGTGGCGCTTATTTCATTTTGATAGCAGTGGATTTAAATTGGTAAATTGTAGACGGCAATGACAGTAACTAACTTACAGCAAACACTATTGCGCTTTTTAGCTGAGCATAGCCTGTTGTCGACGCCATTAGTTATTGCCTACAGTGGTGGGTGTGACTCACAAGCGCTATTACACGCCGCCGCTCATTTACAAGATGCAGGTCATATTAACGGCTCACTTAAGGCGATTCACGTACATCACGGATTGAGTGACAACGCCGATAGCTGGCAACAATTCACCCAAACACAAGCAAATAGCTACGGTGTTGATTACCTCGCGGTAAGAGTTCAACTGGACGCCAAAGCCGGTCTAGGCATTGAAGCTAGTGCGCGCAAGGCGCGTTATAACGCACTCAGTACCAACAGCGCAGAGCATGCCGTGATCTTAACCGCCCATCACCAAGACGATCAGTTAGAAACCATGTTGTTGGCATTAAAACGCGGTGCGGGAGTCGCCGGTCTTGCGGCGATGCGAACATTGCGAACCGGCGAAAAACAGCAGCGTATCGGCAGACCACTATTAACGGTTAGCCGTCAAGAGATTGAATGCTATGCCAAATACCATCAGTTAGCGTGGATCGATGATGAGTCGAATCAAGATCAGCGATTTGAACGCAACTTTTTACGCCAAAACGTATTGCCTTTGCTGACGCGACGTTGGCCTCACATACTCAACAGCAGTCAACGCAGCGCTCGTCATTTAGCCGAAGCACAAGCGTTGCTCGACGAATACGGTCAACGAGATATTGAGCACATACTCGGGCCCAATGACGGTCTGTTAATATCAGAGCTTTTGCAATTTTCTATCGCTCGACAACGTCACCTGATCCGCCAATATTGTCAGCGTTATGCGTCGATTACCCTGTCTGAGGCACAGTTAAATCAGGTTCATCAGACCTGCGTGTTGGCAAAACAAGATGCGACACCTAAAATCGAATTGGCCGGCGGGATCATTCGTCGTTATCAAAACCAGTTAGTCATTACTCAGCACTTTAACGATGTGAGTGATTGGCAATTCCTACTTGCCGTGGCTGAGTTACCGCAACGAGTAGAACTGCCCGATAACTTAGGCTATGTTGACCTATGCCTTGTCAATAAGACCAACGACGATAAGCCTGCCGCTGACGGGGGCATTGATATACCGCTTGCGATGGGCTGCCAGCACATTCAATTGGACTGTCATTATCACAATGACAAAGTATGGCCCCAGTTTCGAGATAAGCGCCGACAACTGAACAAAGTCTATCAAGAGTTAGCTATAGCGCCTTGGCTGCGCAAGCGACAAATTTATCTGCGTGTCAATGACCAGCTCGCCGCCGTTGTCGGTCAGTTTATCAATAAAGATTACTTGCAAACACTTGATCAAAGTGAGCAAAGCCAACACAATACACTGCGCATTTACAGGCACAATAACAAACAATAAGAGAACTAACATCAATGACAGAATTATTAAATAAGGTGATTAAAGCCAGTCTGGTTAAGCAAATCATCGTGGCTATTTTTTTGGCAAGCTTGCTAGCGACAATTGCCCCTGATATCGCGAAAAACTTTGCCATATTGGGTGGTCTATTCGTCAATGGCTTAAAAGCGGTAGCCCCGGTGTTAGTGTTCGTTCTTGTCATTGCGTCGATTGCCAATCAAAAGCTCGATAGTGATGCCAAGTTAAAGCCGATTATATTTCTGTATTTAATCGGTACCTTATGCGCCGCATTCACAGCGGTAACGATGAGTTTTTTATTTCCGACATCTTTGTCGCTGGATCTGGCCAGTGCCAACGCGAATCCACCGAAAGGGCTTAATCAGGTACTCACTACGTTAGCCTACAAATTGGTGGACAATCCATTAAACGCGATTGTAACGGGTAACTTCATCGGCATTTTGGCATGGGCGCTGGGCTTAGGTTTTGCCTTTAAACAAGCGAGTACTAAAACGAAAACCGTGATACAAGACATTGCCGAGGCGATATCTGCCGTTGTGCGTGTGGTCATTCGCCTCGCGCCTATTGGTATTTTTGGTCTAGTTGCCAACACCATAGCCACTACCGGTTTTTCGGCACTGTATGAATACGGGCAGTTACTGCTGGTGTTGTTGGGCTCGATGTTAATTATTGCTTTGTTGGTCAATCCGTTGATCGTCTTTATCATCACCCGCAAAAATCCGTATCCACTGGTACTAACCTGTTTAGCCAAGTCGGGCATAACCGCCTTTTTCACCCGCAGCTCGGCGGCCAATATTCCCGTTAATATGCGCTTGTGTCGTCAGCTTAACTTGCACGAAGATACCTATTCGGTGTCGATACCTCTTGGCGCGACGATTAATATGGCGGGGGCGGCAATTACGATTACCGTATTATCATTAGCTGCGGCACACACCTTGGCTATTGAAGTCGATCTCGGTTCGGCGTTATTGCTCAGTGTTGTGGCAGCGATTTCAGCCTGTGGTGCGTCTGGCGTCGCTGGCGGTAGTTTGTTACTGATCCCTCTCGCATGTGGCCTGTTTGGTATTCCCAATGACGTTGCGATGCAGGTTGTTGCGATCGGCTTTATTATCGGTGTTGTTCAAGATTCAGCGGAAACCGCCCTTAACAGCTCAACAGATGTTGTTTTTACCGCCGCTGCATCGCATTATATTGAAGACAAAAGTTAATAAATAATGAAGAATCATAAAAAAAGCTGCTAAGGCCGCTTTTTTTATGATTAAAACTCGCCAAAATCGGCTTAGAAATCCGACAAAGTTGTCGCTTGTGAAGTTTTCCACACAAGTTGTGGATAATGTTGTGTATTAACCTTTTACAACAACCGATAAACCAATAAGAACCGCCACTTAAAGGCTTTGAGTGATATTTAATCAAAGTTAAAAATTGTTTAAATATCGCCTAAAAAGCGATGTAAATATGATCGTAGCGAAGCTCTGTAATTGTTTTAGTGAATAAACTGTAAAAGTTATAGCTGCGATAAGCAAAAAACAGTCAATACATTACAACTGACGGCGATTATGCTATTCTAGCGGCAAGTTTTTAATCGTTGCTTTCGATTCGGAGTAAATTTATTACATGTTACATTTACATATGACATTGGCCGCATTGAGCGTCGCGTTATTTAGCTTTCGCTTCGCCTTGTGTATGACAAAATCTGACAAGCTAAAGTCACCTTGGTTGAAAATAACACCGCACGTAATTGATACGGCACTGTTACTTATTGGCGTTGTCATGATGGTTCAACTGTCACTGTATCCGGGCCAAGTAAGCTGGATGACGGAAAAGTTATTTGCAGTAGCGGCGTATATTTTTTGTGGCTTATACGCACTTAAATGGGCGCGTAATAACACCATGCGAGTCATCGGCTACTTAGGAGCAATGGGCTGGGTCGTCCTTGCTGCTCGAGTCGCGGTAACCAAGCAAAACTTTTTGTTTTAAGCGCCAATATTGCAAATGCAATGTAACCATCACTTATTGTTGTACCGCTTGGCGGTTAATGAGTAATCAGGATTAATGAAAGAATTATTGTTAGCAGAATTAAAATCTGAGCAAATCGATTTAGTAAAAGCGGTGTGTTTAATAGAACAACATTTGTGGTCAACTGATCCCAGTGAATCACAGGCAAATATCGAAGTAATTGCCAGCTTTATCGCTAGTGCACAAGACGCGTTAAGGGATATTGGCGACCCGTTGGAAAAAGCTGAACGTCTGTTGCAATTGATTTTTATCGATCAGCTCTTTGTCAGTGAGTACAAACCAACGTGGTCGGTGTCGGAGCACCAATTACAATACGCTATTGCTCATCGTTCGATAGCGCCGGTTGTAAAAAATATGCTTATTTTGCATGTTTGCCGTCAATTGGGGTTTCGCGCCGAAGCGGTGTACGTACCTGATTCGGTGATGGTGCGCATAATTTGCGATGACAATTATGCGATTATTTTTGACTGCATTGATGGGAACCCAATAACTTGGCAGGAGCTTGAACGCCGCTTAGGTCAAGACAACGAAGAGCATGTATCGCTACAGCCGATAAACGATGACAAACTGTTTATTCAGTATTTATTGAGTTTAAAAGGGGCATTAATTCGCGAGCAGTATTACCAGCATGCGTTGCTGACCACGGATCTCGTTTTGGCTTTGGCGCCGTCTGATGCTAATTGCCAGCGGGAACACAGCTTTTTATTAGAGCAGGTTGATTATCACAAAGTGGCGTTTGATGATCATCAATATTTTAGCGACAAAAGCACCAATCAAACTCAGTGGCTCACAGAGTCAATGTACACCGTATTGGAGCGCGATTGTAAAGTTCACTAACACTTTATATGTGAGCTTTATAAGGCTGATTTTACGTCATAATTTAACAATACATAGCCGATACAAGGCGATAGGGAGAGTTCATGGAATCGAGTGCATTGATCACCAATGATGCATCCGTGTTAGGATTATTAGCGATTATGTTAGGAGCGGTATTTTATACTGCGCACTCTAACCATCAATTTTGGCAACGCTTTTACGCCATCGTGCCAGCGGTTTTACTGTGTTATTTTTTGCCCTCTATTTTAAATAGTACAGGGGTTATTAGCGGTAAAGAGTCCAATCTGTATTATGTTGCCTCGCGCTATTTATTGCCCACTTGTCTGGTACTCCTAACCTTAAGTGTCGACTTAAAGGCAATCGCCGGACTGGGGCGAAAAGCGGTGATATTGTTTTTTACCGGCATGCTCGGCATCGTTATCGGTGGACCTATCGCCCTGTTAATCGTCGCCAGCTTTAGTCCTGAGTTGTTATCGGTGCAAGGTCCAGAGGCGGTGTGGCGCGGTTTGACAACGGTTGCTGGCTCATGGATTGGTGGCGGCGCAAACCAAGCGGCAATGAAGGAAATATATGATGTTGGCGACAACATTTTCTCGGCGATGATCACCGTTGACGTCATCGTTGCTAACTTGTGGATGGCTGTGGTGTTAATTTTAGCGTCTAATGCCAAGCGCATCGACGCCAATACAGGCGCCGATACCAGTGCTATTCAACGGTTGCAAGAGCGAGTCGAAAACTTTCATGCTGAGCACTCGCGGATACCGCAACTCACCGATTTGATGTTGATTTTAGCGATCGGCTTTGGCGTCACCGGTTTTGCTCATATGTTTGCCGACAGTATTACCCCATTTATGGTGGAAAACTATCCGAGTCTCGACAGACTGTCGTTTCACAGCAAGTTTTTCTGGATGATTGTGTTTGCTACTGCTGTAGGTATCGCCTTGTCGTTCACTCGTTGGCGCAAATTGGAGGGGGCAGGGGCTTCGAAAGTCGGCTCTGCCATGCTGTATATCTTAATCGCCTCTATTGGGATGAAAATGGATATCAGAATGATAGCCGATGCGCCAATTTATTTTGTTATAGGTATTATCTGGATGCTGATCCATGCGTCACTGATGTTGCTTGTTGCTAAGTTGATTAAAGCGCCGTTGTTTTACATGGCGGTTGGTAGCCAAGCGAATGTCGGCGGTGCGGCATCGGCACCCGTTGTGGCATCGGCATTCCACCCATCATTAGCACCTGTTGGCGTACTATTGGCTGTTCTAGGTTATACTCTAGGTACTTTCGCAGCCTGGTTTTGCGGGCAGATTTTACAAACTGTCGGCTAATTATTAAGGATTATTATGGGTTTACAAAAAATTGATTTTGCGAACATCAGTATCGCAAACGATCTGCCATTTGTACTGTTTGGCGGTATGAATGTACTCGAGTCTCGTGATATGGCGATGAAAATAGCTGAGCACTACGTTGAGGTGACCAATAAGTTGGACATTCCTTACGTGTTTAAAGCATCATTTGACAAAGCAAATCGCTCGTCAATCAATTCGTATCGCGGTCCGGGTATGGATGAAGGCTTGAAGATTTTTGAAGAAATCAAATCGACATTCAACGTTCCTGTTATCACCGATGTTCACGAACCGTTCCAAGCGCAGCCAGTTGCCGAGGTAGTAGATGTGATCCAACTGCCGGCATTTTTGGCTCGACAAACCGACTTAGTAGTCGCCATGGCGAAAACTGGGGCGGTTATCAATGTCAAAAAACCACAGTTTTTAGCGGCTCATGAAATGCGCCACATTATTAAAAAGTTTGGCGAAGCGGGTAACGAAAATATTATTCTTTGTGAACGAGGTAGCTGTTTTGGCTATAACAACCTTGTGGTTGATATGTTGGCAATGGACGAAATGAAGTCGATGGCGCCGGTGATTTTTGATGCCACTCACGCCTTGCAAAAGCCCGGTGGACGAGAAGACTCGGCAGGCGGACGTCGCGCCCAGGCAGCGCAACTGGCGCGTTCGGGTATGGCTCTTGGTATTGGCGGCTTGTTTATTGAGGCGCATCCAAATCCTGACGAGGCGAAATGCGATGGGCCAAGTGCGTTACCACTGCACGCTTTAGAGGGGTATTTGACCCAGATGAAAGCGGTTGATGACTTAGTTAAATCATTTCCTAAGCTGGTAACAGAATAACTGTCCAAAAGATTCGTTTAACCGCATTTTGTCAACAAAGGTCAACCGATCTCAGGGGCGAATGCCTCATCAATAACAAAGGAAAGCTAAGGCTTTCCTTTTTTGTGAACTGTGACGTGTGACTATAGCCGTTTGGCTAAATACGCGTCGTAATCAGGAATCTGTCGAGGCATCGGTGTATCAAACAACGGTGAACTTACCAGCATATCGGCGGTTGCAATGTTACAGGCGACGGGGATATTCCAAACAGCCGCCAGGCGCAACAGTGCTTTGACATCAGGATCATGCGGTTGAGCCTCTAGTGGATCCCAAAAAAATATTACAATATCAATCTTTTGTTCGGTGATTAGCGCGCCGATTTGTTGATCGCCACCGAGAGGCCCCGATATCAGCTTGGTTATTGGTAACTGGGTTTGCTGTTCAAGTACCGAGCCAGTTGTACCGGTAGCCAACAATTGATGTTGTTGCAGTCGTTGCTTGTGGGTAACGCACCATTGAAGCAAATCGGGCTTCATATTATCATGAGCAACGAGGGCAATTCGCTTGTGCGCCTCGGTGTAAACACGTTTATAAATCATCAGTGATCCTCGCAGGCTAAAACGTGAAGCCTCAGCCGTAGCCAGTATATTCATCTGTTTACATCATGTACCCATTGCGCCGTAAAAGCCAGTTTAACGGCGCAAATTCTCGAGGCTGTTAAAGTCGACAACGCCAATGCGTTCAAGCTCTTTGACTGCGCGCTTAAGCAAGGTGCGCATATGTGGTTTTAAGTGGCGACTCGCTTGTTTATAGGGAATAGATTTCACTTGGCAATACAAGGCCAATAAAAACACATTGTCATTCTCTGTAAGCAACGCCTGTCGATTGGCCATAGGGTTATAGCAGCTCCCACAGCCACCTTTAAATTGATATGCGGTATTGCTAAAAATGACTCCAAAGCCCAACACACAGGCGATGACATCGACACTTGCACTAAGTAACTTATCGCCACCCGGTAAGGCTGTTTGCCGGTAGGGCAGCAGCAAGATTGCCAGTTGTTGTACTAAAGAGGCAATCATATCTTGCGGTTGATTTACTTGAGGTTGTTTATAGTAGATGGTTAGCGACTGGGTAGCTGGTGATTCAAAATCAGGCGAGTGATGACTGACGACGCACTGCTCACCGCGCAGTGAGCCGGTAAATTGTAAGCGTTGCTCAGCACCGTGGCGCAATAGCGGTTGCTGTGGAGGCGCTAAGGCGAGAGTGATTGGCCAGTGTTGCATACCAGCAAGTGACACGGTTTGTACAAAAATACGCTCTGCCATATCTTGTACACTGCTGACCCGACCCGGATAGAACGCATTGTTGGGTAGGACTAATTGGCTGTGATTGAGAAACTGTTGTTTATCGAAATTATTTACCGCCCAAATAAACGCATCCATTAACCAGTATTTGGATTCTGTGTCGAGCACAGATGGCGAGTTGACAAGCCGAGAAAAAAGCCCTGAAAGCATAAAGAAAAGTACAAAATTGTTGAAATTAAACGGCAATTTAGCACGAAGTTAAATTGGCAACAAGCGCATTAATCGCGTGTTTGTCACTCTGTGCAGGCACCGATATCTCTGGCATAATGTGGTCAGTCCATTATTAGCTGACGAGTCTTATAATTATAAATGCGCTTTATTCACACTTCCGATTGGCACATTGGCCGCTTGTTTCAAAACCAATCATTACTCGATGATCAAGTTTATATATTAGAGCAAATAAAACAGTACTTGGTTGATCATCAAGTGGATGCTTTAGTGATTGCTGGCGATATTTTTGATCGCTCGGTGCCACCGTCAGATGCCGTCGATGTACTCGACAGATTCATAAACCAAGTGGCCGAGCTCGATATACGAGTCATTATCATCAGCGGTAATCACGACAGCGCTAAGCGCCTGCGTTTTGGCGCTAAACAAATGCACCTGTCGGGCGTACATATCGTGGCCGATTTAGCCGAGGTGACCGAGCCCATCATCGTTGAAAATGGAGAACAGCAAGTGGCGTTTTACGGGATACCGTATCACGACCCGAATGAGCTGCGTTTCGCCTTTGCCGACGAGCAAGAGGTGTCGAAGATAAAAAGCCATGCTCAAGCTCACGACTATTGTGTGGCCAAAGTACTTGCTCACAAACAACAGCATTACCGCGACATACCTGCGGTATTGATGTCTCATTGTTTTGTCGATGGAGCGAGTGAATCTGACTCGGAACGCCCGTTGTCGATTGGCGGCGCGGATCGAGTTGCGTGGCAGCCAATGCAAGAGTTCACTTACGTTGCGTTAGGTCACTTGCACGGTCCACAATATCGCGGCAAATCGCATATTCGCTACAGCGGATCGCCACTAAAATATTCGTTTTCAGAACACCGTCAACAAAAAAGCGTCACCTTGGTGGATATCGATGAAAACCATTCGTTGCAAATAACCCAGTTGCCATTGCAGGCCAAGCGCGATGTGAAAATAATCGAAGGGCCATTGCAACAGTTAATTGCACAAGGGCAAGCGCATCGCGATGAACACGGCACGCCATGTGAGCACTATTACTTGGCGAGATTGACCGATACCGAACTTATGCTCGACCCGATGGGACAATTGCGCGCGGTTTTTCCCAATGTTTTACAGCTTGAACGGGTTAACTTTAACGAGCCGCGAGAGCAAAGTGAGGCACCGCTGTTTGCCAATAAAAAATCAGAATTAGATGTATTCGCTGACTTCTACCAGCAAGTCATGGGCATTGAATTGACAGAGCCGCAACGCGAGATTATGAGCCAATGCGTTAGTCAAGCCAAAGCAGAACACGAGGGAGAGTGATGAAGTTACATCAATTAACGCTACAGGCTTTTGGCCCGTTTGCCGACCGTCAACACATCGACTTTCAGCGCCTTGGCGATAACCCGTTATTCTTAATTGACGGTGCAACTGGTGCGGGGAAGTCATCGATATTACACGCCATTTGCTATGCCTTGTATGGAGAAACAACAGACGCGGAGCGCAAAGATCTGTCGGTGCGTTGCGATCAAGCCAAGCCCGATGTACTCACCCAAGTAACGTTAGAGTTTTCGATCAAGAGCATGCGCTATCGGATAACTCGTACACCGACGCAAATGCGCGCCAGCAAACGCGGCGATAAACAAGTTAAACACAATGCCAGTGCCGAGCTAATTGGCATGGATGACAGTGGTAATGAAACGTTATTGGTTGCTAAAAAGAAAACCGAAGCGGATGAGCATATCAGCCAAATCGTTGGTTTGAGCGTTGATCAATTTCGTCAAGTAATGGTGCTCCCACAAGGTAAGTTTCGCGAATTACTGCTCGCTAATTCAACCGAACGACAAGCGATTTTATCGACCCTATTTGCTACCGATATTTATCAAAAGATTGAGCAAAAGATCAAAGATAAAGCGACGGATATTGAACGTCAGTATCGCCAATTTATTGAGCGCGTAAATGATACCTTAGACGATATTGACTGCGAAAACGCAGAGCAGCTAGCTCAATTGGTACAGCAAACGGCGCAAACCGCCAACGAGCAGCAAGCCAATAAACAGCAAGCAGATACGCATCGACGTGCAGTAAGTGAGCGCTATCAACAAGCGAGTAACTTGCGTCAACTGTTCAAGCAACAGCAGCAAGCAGGTGAAAACCTCGCGCGCGTCAACGCCAATCAAGCCAAGATCGAACAGCTGGTCGAGCAACATCAATCTATTTTGCGGGCACAGAAAATTGATTCGCATTGGCAGGCGCTGCAAACCATTAGTACGCAAAAAACACGTATTGTTAACCAGCACCGACAATGGCTTGAACAAAAACAACAGCAAGTACTTGCCCACCAGCGCATCAAAGAGCAATATCAGCAAGCCAAGCAAGACAGTCAATGTCGAGATGAATTACTGAGCCAAATTAATCGGTTGACTGCGATGTTGCCACTACAGCAGCAGTTGACTCAGGTAGGTGACAGCTTTGACCAAGCAGAGCGAGCACAGCAACAGGCAAAGACGGAACTAACGCATACGCAAGCCGAATATCAGCAGTTAGCAGAGCGCAGCGACAAGGGAAGAGCGTTAATAGAACAAAGCCAACAACAACTGCAAAAGCGGCACGCTGTCCAGATTGAGTTGCAAAATATTCAGCAACAATACCAATTAAAACAACAATATGATCAGTTGACCAACGAATTAAATGGCCATGTGCAACAACACCAACAGGCCAAGCAACGCGTTGAGCAAGATCGGTATGACAGTCAACAAGCTGAGCGTATATATCATCAGCAAGCAAGTATTTACCATGCCAGTCAAGCCACGGTACTGGCCAAACAATTACAAGCCGGGCATCCATGTCCGGTTTGTGGGGCGACGCAGCACCCTCATCCGGCAGAGGCGCAAGCGGCACACACGGTAGATAAAGCGCAACTTGAGCAAGCTCACCAACACTGGCAAGCGCAACATCTCAAGTTGTCAGCAAGTGACAAAACGCTACAGCAACACCAGGTGTTATGGCAACAAACAGAGCAAGCATTGACCAAACTGAAGACTCAATTGAGCGAGCAATTTGACGCTACTGCTCAATGGACCTGTGAGCAGTTAGAACAACGTATTGCCGCGTTAGAGTCACAGTTAAGCAAGCTCGATGAGGTCGCTAATAACTTAGATAAATGGCAACGCAATCAACAGCGCATGCAGGCGTCACTGGCACCACTTCAAAGCAAAATATCAGAACTCAATGCACGGTTACCCGAACTTGCATCGCAACGGGCAAAGGCTGAACAGGCATTGCTGCAAGCGCGGCAAAGTGTGCCCGAAGAATACCGAGGCAACGGCGTCATCACACAGCAAGTTGAGCAACTCCAACAGCAAATCAAGCGACTTGACACACAGCAAATACAAGCTCAAGAAGCACTTGACCAAGTGACGCAGCAGTTAACTGCGTTGGACGCACACATTAGCCAAAGTGTTGATTCGCTCGCCGAGCTCGAACAGCGCGAGCAACAAGCGCAAACAAACTGGCAACAGATACGACTGCAACACGGATTTGAGCAGCAGATTGACTTTGAGCGTGCGTTAGCAAGCGAACCACAAGTTGAGCAAATACAACGGCAAATCGATGAACACAACACGCAACGCGAACAGTTAACCGGTCAGTTATCGGCGTTGGCAACGCAGTTAGAGAAGCAACAGCCACCCGACGTTGAAGCGTTAGAGCAACAGCGCTTGGCGGCCGAGCAGCAGTACAATGAGGTGGAACAATTACACAACCAAACGGTGTTGTATCACCGGCGACTGGTGTCCGCTCAGGAAAAAATAAAGCGCCTTGAACAGCAGCAAGCGCAAAGCAAAAGCGAATATGAGATTATTGGCAATTTAGCTGCCGCTGCGTCTGGGCGTGGTAGTGTTCGCGTATCGTTAGAGCGGTTTGTTTTAGCCGACTTACTCGATAGTGTATTGGCTATTGCCTCAAAGCGTTTACAGGTGATGAGTCGCGGTCAATACGAGTTAATGCGCCAGGACGAACAGCAACAAAAGCGCAATGTCAGCGCCGGACTTGATTTGGCTGTTTATGATAATTACAGCAGCAAAGTACGTCCCGTAGCAACACTCTCTGGCGGCGAGTCGTTTATGGCATCATTAGCCTTGGCCTTGGCGCTAAGTGATGTGGTTCAGCAATGTTCTGGCGGTATTGTTCTTGATACGTTATTTATCGACGAAGGCTTTGGCAGCTTAGATCAAGACGCGCTGCAACTGGCGATTGAAACTTTAATCGACTTGCAAACAACGGGACGAAGTATCGGTATTATTTCTCATGTAAGCGAGTTAAAGGAGCAAATGGCAAAACGCATTGATGTCAAACGCTCTCGTCAAGGAAGCACAATCACTCTGGTTAGCTGAGCTGAGGGTATGAAAGGCATAGAGGTAGCAATAACGTACTCAACATTTGAAAAAACGCACGGCGCATGTTAGCTGGCCGTGCGTTGTGAACACGCCCTAGTGTCGTTTTTTAAACAGTTGGCTTGCACGAGCGAGGAAAAACACCCCAAACAGTGCGCTATACACAGCGTATACGACAACCATCCACTGAGGCATTGAATAGCCTAAAAATTGCCAACTTATTTCGCCACAGTCACCTGTTGCGGCAAAAAGAGCTGGTAACCATTCGTGTAAAGGCATCCATGTTGGGAAGTTGGGAACCAAGTCACAGGTGTAAAATAAAGAGCCAGCGTTGGCTTGGATTTCAACGTGTTCCAAGGCCAGTGCCAATCCCCAGATAGCTGCAACTCCCCATATCGCAAAACCGAGTAAGCGAGTGACCATAAATGCATTGCCAAGCGCACCAATAACGCCGGCGATAACAATAGCGACAATGGCCACGCGCTGGTAGATACACATAATACACGGCTCAAGTTCCATACCGTATTGAAAGTAAAGGGCGCTGAGTTCTAAACCCAGTGCGGATAAAGCTAACAGCCACCACGATGTAGGGGTTAGCACAAAATCATTTAATCGTTTAAGCATTAAAGTACGACCGTTGTGTTTTTATTCTCATTCGAGCTTGATTAATAATGAATGCCAACAATAAAGTGATTGTCGTCGATGTGCAATAACTTGTGAGTAGATTTAGATGACTAAACCAGATAATTTCGCCTTGATCAACGCGATTTCACCTTTCAGTAGGATCATTCACCCAAGGTCAATATGGCCTAGCTTGATTTAGCGTCACCTTAGCCTATAGTCAAATGGACTTTTGGCATTACAGAGGAAATACACATGCCTAAATTTGTTATTGAACGTGAAATACCTGGCGCTGGCAATTTGTCGGGTGACGAGTTGCAGAGCATATCGCAAAAGTCGTGCGCGGTACTCAATGAATTAGGACCTCAGGTTCAATGGGTACACAGCTATGTAACTGACGATAAAATTTATTGTGTTTATATCGCTGAAGACGAAAACTTGGTGCGAAAGCACGCACAAATGGGCGGGTTTCCGGTCAATTCGGTAGCGCAAGTGCGCTCGACCATCGACCCAACGACGGCTGATTGAACTGTTGTTTAGAGAGCCTTGTTTGACGTTCAACAATTTGTTATTAAATTACATATAAAAGTAGTGGGCACTGACGTTCGCTCTGCGCCCTTAGTTAAAGTAAGCAAAGAAGAACCGTCATTGCGGTGAAAAACGCAACCTACTTTCATTTCAAGGTAGGGTTGAGGGGCTGTTTTGTGCCATTCAGAACTCGTCAAAATACCAGAAAAAAAACATCGTCATTCCATCATGTTTTTAGATGGAATCTCCTTCATATTCGATGTGGCTTGACCGGCTGTTTTGTGCCAATAGCTGCCGCCGGATAATTTAGGTGGGTTGCCCAAAAGTTTGTTCGATGATTGCTCTGTCGTAATTCAGGATAAATTGGTTGTGTGATAAATACAGGGGCATTAATACTGCCTTATCGAGCGCAATAACATCCATACCTCGATCATCGTATAAATTCAGCACTATATCCCTCGTATGATTTATAAAATAAACCTCCCCTTTGGAAGAAGGCCGTCGAGAGGGAAAATCGAAATTAATTAAAGACAGAAGTATTTGTTCTATATTGACGTCTTGAGGCGTGATGTTTTCGAAAGTAGCCCTTTTCCAGCATTCTCTCTTGTAATCTATGTTTTCAGAGTAAATATCTTTATGTTCGGTATAGGATATTTGAGGCTTACCAGAAGGTAAAAACTGCTTAAATATAAAACTATTCTTTTTGACCTTCCTGCGACCATCTGAAAACATTTGAAATACTATAGATATACTGTCGTCAGGCTTAAAGACTTCATTGAATATGGAAATAGCCCTTTGTAAGGCGATATCAAAATATTCCTTATTAATATCTCGCTCTTCAACATTATCCCACAACTCTACGTCATCTGGCCCTATCTCAAACCTCAAACCAATGGAATTGTTGTAGAATAGTGGTTTCTCTAATTTTATATCCGTGATATCCATAAAAAGTCACTATACAACGGCTGTTTATCGCTCAAAGCGGTAGTTGCCTCCGCCACTTCGCTTCATACTAACCTAACCGACCGCCAAGTCAAATATTCACTTTTATGAATAAAAATTCGAGGACTAAGCCTCGAATTTGTTGGTCGCCCCACTTAAGGTTAATGCCTTGTGAAGAAGGCGGTTTTCATTTATTCATATTAACGTCCTAGTAAGAATATTGAGCCTAACTAAAATATAATTCTAAGCACAACAATGTACGTAGCTCGACTCTGCAGTCTTAGCTCAGCCTAAAATCAATTTGTACACTATGGCACTTGCTTAATGCTGGCGAGCCACTTTTAGTCATAGGGATATATTCCCACTGTGAAAGAGCCTGTTTTGCAGCGTCTATAAAAGTATCTGAAGGAAATGACGATATTGGTTCAATATTTATTGGCTTGCCTTGTTCAGATATATCAAAATTAAATTGAACATACCCTTCAACTTTATCTCTTGCCGCTTGAATTGGGTACTTAGGAGCTACTCTATTGATAGAGTTCTTATAAGAATTATATTCGAGCCTGTCGGAGTCATTGGACTCAAAGCCTTCACATTTGCTATTAAAACTTAAAGTTTCATTGTTTGTTGAAGCACAACCTAACAAAAAACACATCACTGTTATATTGGTTATTAATAGCTGATTCAAAGTAATTTCCCTGTTAAGTAACTATTTATTTTAAATTTTTCAGTTACGTTTAGATTGCTAACACTTGAATATACATTAACCTTTTCAATTGTTTATAGTCAAATTCCGGGCACAAAAAAGGCCGCTTACGCTGGGCTGATATGAAATTAAGGATCTACATAACGTAGATCCTTTTTTATTCCTATTTATAATCAACAGCTTAGCTCTTATTGAGGCGCAACGAAATCGTTCCGTGTCGATTGCATTTATCATTAAAATCAATAGTTTGTAGCACATGTTGTTGAGTTTCATGTCACGAATCGTCGTAATAGACACTTTTACTTTTGACGTTTAATCAGTAAATTAAATAAAAACATAGTGGAAATTTACTTCCGCTTTGAGCGAGCAACGGACGAAAACTGATTTTTGATAAATTATGGATAGTAAGAAAAATTGCCCCGTTTGTGGCACAAAAATTCCTTTTATGGTTAAAGCCACATGCAGCCCATCTACGGGCATTGAATGCAGTAACTGCCAATCTATTTTAAAAATACGTTTAAATGAGCAAGCCTTTCCTATTCTTATTCTTGCTGTACTAATTGTTTCTGGTTACTACAAGGCTGACCTTGATAAGATTATTGGTGCATGGACAAGTCTTCTGTATTTAATCCTAGTGTTGGTATCTGGCTATTTTTGGAGCAAGTCGAAGATGCATGTACATTGGAAAAACCCAAACTGGACTAAAAAGAATACAGACTTGTCAAACACTTAGGTAGTTAATATCAATTATTAATACTTAAGTCAGCGTAAAGCGGACTGAGATAAAACAATGGAAGTAATACAGGGTTTAATTTTATTTGTAGGAGTTTGTGCCGCCATTTTTGCTGGAATAAACCAAATTGCGGCTCAATCTCGGTTAAAATATTTACGTAAAAACACCAATAAATGTGGTGGTAAAAATGCGTTAATAGGTGAAGCTGGTTATCTGTTTCTCGGCTATCACAAACAATTGGACGATGAAGAATTTAGCGCTATTCGCAAATTATTTATAGTGTCCTTTTACACCGCTACGTTTAGCTTTTTAGTTAGTTTTCTATTTCATTTATCATTAAATCTCACAGGCAGTTAATGGCACAAAACGGCCGTAGATAACCGATTCCATTTGGGGCTTTGTACCACTTCAACAATTAACGCTAATCGAACCAAAAAAAGGATCTAGAGTGCTAGATCCTTTTTTACATCAGCCTAGTCAGCCCGAGCGAGTAGGTGATGTATTGGCAAACAATTTAAGTGTATACGTTTGCCAATACATACAGCATCAGTATCGGGTTAATGACCTGACGGACTGGCGCTTTCACTCAGCGTATGATGCTCAATCAATCCCATTTGATAAAACATATCTGTGTATTCCACTAATACCCCTGAGTTGATGATGAGCAGGCCAACAATGGTTAATACAATGGTATAAGGCAATGCCATAAAAACCATCCGTCCGTACGATAAGCGGATGAGCGGTGCAATGGCTGAGGTGAGCAAAAACAAGAAGGCGGCTTGACCATTTGGTGTGGCTACGGATGGCAAATTAGTACCTGTGTTAATTGCGACCGCTAGCATATCAAATTGATCGCGGGTAATTTGACCTGATAGCAAAGCCTTTTTGACCTCGGTGATATACACCGTACCAACAAATACGTTATCACTGACCATAGATAAAAAGCCATTGGCTAAATAAAACATCACCAGTTGCATATTACCTTCGTAGGTTAATACCCAATTAATAACAGGCGTAAATAACTGTTGATCGATAATTACCGCAACCACAGCAAAAAACACGGCCAATAACGCGGTAAACGGCAGTGCTTCTTCAAAGGCATGACCAATTTGATGCTCTTCAATAACGCCAGTAAATGCCGTGGCAAGAACGATCACGGTTAAGCCAATAAGACCAACAGATGCGAGGTGTAGTGCCAGGCCAACGATGAGCCAAATGGCGATGAGACCTTGTACCACGAGCTTCATATTATCGGCGCGAGTGCGCGCTTCGGTTTCTTGTTGATCAAATTCAACCAATATCTGCCTGACGTTTTCTGGCAAAGGGACCCCGTAAGAAAACCATTTAAATTTTTCCAATAAATAGCAGGTTAACAAGCCGGCAATAAAGACTGGAATAGTGACCGGCGACATGCGAATAGCAAACTCGATAAATTGCCATCCTGCTTGCTCAGCGATAATTAAGTTTTGCGGTTCGCCTACCATGGTCATCACCCCACCAAGAGCGGTACCAACACCAGCGTGCATCAGTAGGTTACGCAAAAAGCCACGGAATTGCTCTAAGTCACTACGGGAGTACTCGGGTAGGTCGTGGTCGCTGTTTGGGTCGTGCGCCTGTGACTGATGTAAGCCTGAGGCGACTTTGTGATAAACAGAGTAAAAGCCCACAGCAACACTAATAATGACCGCGATTACGGTTAGTGCGTCTAAAAACGCTGATAAAAAGGCACTGGCGGCACAAAACATCAACGACACGGCTATTTTTGAATGGATTTTGGTAATAATCTTGGTAAACAACACTAACAACAGGTTCTTCATAAAATAGATACCAGCAACCATAAAAATCAGCAGCAGTATGACTTCTAAGTTAACTTCTATTTCATGTAATACTTGTGCCGGCGTTGTCATGCCGATGGCGACGGCTTGAATCACCAGTAAGCCACCCGGTTGCAATGGGTAACACTTAAGTGCCATCGCCAAAGAAAAAATAAATTCAATGACCAAAGCCCAACCAGCTACGTAAGGAGACACCCAAAAGAAAAGAATCGGATTGAGGATTAAAAAGCCAATAATGGTTAGTTTAAACCACTGAGGCGCTTGCCCTAAAAAATTTTTAAATACAGCCTGAGAGTAAGATAATTGCATGCAGACGCCCTTGATAATGATGTTTGCGCTCAATAATAGCCCGCTTTCCTTAATTTTTAAGGCACTTACAAAGCGTAGTACAAAATGAACGCAATATTAATGTCAGTATGACATTTGAAAGGCTTGATAATATTAACTAAAAGCAGCAAAGTCTAGCTGTACGTCAAGCTCTGCGCTATTTATGTTGCTGTTTAATATTCATATAGTCTTTAGTTTCGATGTGATAAAGCGAACGATATCCCAGTGCAAGGCAGTGCTTGCAATGGGGGGAATTGAAAGTGAGTAGCTAATAACGCGGCCAAAAGGCACACAAAGCCGCGCCAAATACGTATCACAAAGGCCACAGGCGCTAACTCAATTTGCTTTAATCGCAATACATGCGGTGATGTTCGCCATTTCAACCTGCCAAACAAAGTGAGATGAGCAAAGCGATTGATCTGCTAGCGCGATGTATTTGCGCGATGACAGGCACCTAAAACTGATTTTAATATCCACATCTATTTTTTAACAAAATTAACAACTACTCAATATATCACCCACTGATTAGCCGGTAAGATGAATTTTTTGCACATTAAGGTGGTGTGTAACCTTGACATAATCTGGTACAATCAGTTTATATAACACTAACCTATCAATAGTATTTGGGGTCGCAGTTTTTACAGCGTTCAATTTTGGATGTAACAAGTGCATCAATGCGGTAAATCTCGCTATAAATGTACCCCTTAGATGGAATATTCATGATCATTAAAGCTCAAAGTCCAGCCGGATTCGCAGAACAGTATATCGTCGAGTCGATCTGGAATGGCGGTTTTCCGCCGGGGTCTATTTTACCCGCCGAGCGCGAACTATCAGAACTGATAGGCGTTACTCGAACAACATTACGCGAGGTATTACAGCGTTTAGCTCGTGATGGCTGGCTCACTATACAGCACGGTAAACCAACTAAAGTGAATAACTTTTGGGAAACATGCGGACTCAATATCTTAGGTCGATTAGCCGAATTAGACCAAGAAGGAATCCCTGATTTGGTTGAAAATTTGCTGTCGGCACGCACCAATATCTGCGCTATTTACGTACGCGCGGCGATTAAAAATAATCCGCAAAAAGTGATCGAACTAGTGCGAGCGTGTATCGATACTTCAGAAAGTGCTGAACAATTTGCTGAAACAGATTACCAACTGCATCACGATTTGGCGTTGGCATCGAATAATCCGATTTATGTATTGGTTTTAAACGGCTTTAAAAACTTGTACTCAAGGCTTGGTGGTGTGTACTTTGCCGACCCTCAGGCTAGAGCGCTCACCCAAGAGTTTTATCACCAATTAATCGAGTTGGCTGAAAACGGACAGTTTAACGAGTCGGTGCAGGTGGTGCGTGATCACGGTCTTAAGTCGGTACAGTTTTGGGAAAAGCTGAAAGACAATATCATGGCTGAACTGGCCAAATAACCTCTTACTAGCCTCGTTGAGGGGCTCGCGTCGTCAAAAAAATGACGACAATTGTTGAAAAGCGGTTGTCGTCACCCCAAAAAACCGAGTAAACTAGTCGGACTTTATTTTTGTGTACCCAAGAAGCTTGAATAAACAAGCTTGCTCGAGGAATTTATGGAAACTATCGACAAAATCAAACAACAAATCGCCGAAAACCCGATTTTAATTTTTATGAAAGGTTCACCAAAACTGCCAAGTTGTGGTTTTTCAGCGCAAGCCTCGCAAGCGCTAATGGCCTGTGGTGAAAAGTTTGCTTATGTTGACATTTTACAAAACCCTGATATTCGCGCAGAGTTACCAAAATATGCAAACTGGCCAACTTTTCCGCAACTGTGGATAGAAGGCGAGCTGATTGGCGGTTGTGACATTATTTTAGAAATGTTCCAACAAGGCGAACTTCAGCCGTTGGTAAAAGATACCGCTGAAAAATACAAAGACGCAGAATAATTAAAACTATGGCCTTGTAATTATTCTATTCATCGCCATATATAAAGTCATGCAATGGTGTCATCGGCACCTTGTGTCGCAAATCATTTTATTTGGCTAATGTCTTATTAGCATTAACAAAAAACGGAGAAAACCATGAGTGTATTAGTAGGTCGTCCAGCACCTGACTTTACCGCTGCTGCTGTATTAGGTAGTGGTGAAATTGTTGATAACTTCAATTTAAGTGAAGCTATTAAAGGCAAGAAAGCCGTTATCTTTTTCTACCCATTAGATTTTACTTTTGTTTGTCCATCAGAGCTGATTGCGTTTCATCACCGTATGGATGACTTCAAGAGCCGTGGCGTTGAGGTTATTGGTGTTTCTATCGATTCACAATTTTCTCACAATGCATGGCGTAACACACCAGTAAACGAAGGTGGTATCGGTCAAGTTGATTACACTCTAGTTGCTGACGTTAAACACGAAATCTGTCAAGCATATGACGTTGAGCATCCAGAAGCTGGCGTTGCGTTCCGCGGTTCATTCCTTATCGATGAAGACGGTATGGTACGTCATCAAGTGGTTAACGACTTACCACTTGGTCGTAACGTTGACGAAATGATCCGTATGGTTGACGCGTTAGCATTCCACCAAGAGCACGGTGAAGTATGTCCAGCCGGCTGGAACAAAGGTGACAAAGGTATGACCGCTTCACCAGAAGGCGTTGCATCTTACCTATCTGATAACGCTGATAAATTATAATAATCAGTCAGTTATAACTGAATAAAAAAAAGCTGCTTTATTAAGCAGCTTTTTTTTTTTGCACTACACTTTGGAGTAAAGCACAAAATAACATCTAGATTATTGAATCACAGTTACCCAAACCGATGGTCACACGTGTCTAGTAAGCGGGCGCTTGCACTCGGTAAGTGGTAATTGACAAGAATAAGAAACGGAGCACATCAGTGAAAATTAGCACCCCTATCTATGAAAAACTTCCGCTTATTTATTTCACCCTTGCAGGGGCATTGTTTTTTCGATTTGATGCAATAGGCTATCTACTGCCTGCCGTGGCACTATTTGCTTATGGCGCTCATATATCGGTATTGCGCTCAAACTATCGACGTCAAAATCGAGTAAAACAAACCGTTCCGGGCTTTCGTTTACCGCAAGTGGTGTATGAGTACTATCCGTGGGGCTTTGTCGCTTTTTCGATGTTGTTGATCAAATTTAAAACCGATGCGCTTGGTGTGTTTATTGCCTTACCTTTTTTGCTGTTTGCGTTGAAAGTTATCTATGTTCGCCGTCAGTCGCGACGAGTTAACTTACTTAGCTTTGGCAGTAAAACATCGGTTTAGTCACCGCTGATACATATCGTTATCGCAGTTTGCTTATCGCTTATAGCTTGCAGCTTAGGCTAAACCATTGTCTCACGCCTTGATAAACCAAACCAGTGTTGCTAACTGCAGTGAGTAACAACTTACAATTTAGTCTTCTGTCGACGGATCGTCATGAATACAACCAGCTTTTTCACTGTCTTGTTCCGCTTGCTCATTAGCCAATGGCCAACCACCGAGATGTTGCCATTTATTGACGATAAAGCAAAACAACTGCGCTGTTTTTTCGGTGTCGTAAAGTGCACTGTGTGCTTCGCTATTGTCAAAGTTTATATTGGCGCTTTCACATGCCTTGGCCAATACGGTTTGACCAAGCGCCAAACCAGCCAGTGTAGCCGTATCAAAGCTGACGAATGGATGGAATGGACTGCGCTTAATATTACAACGCTCAGTTGCTGCATTGACAAAACCAAGGTCAAATGCCGCGTTGTGGGCAACCATGATGGCGCGTTTACAACCGTAGCTTTTCATTTCTTTGCGCACTCGTTTGAAGATATCTTTTAATGCTTGAGACTCACTGACCGCACCTCGCAAGGCACAATGAGGATCGATACCGGTAAACTCAAGCGCGGCGGGCTCAAGGTTTGCCCCCTCAAACGGTTCAACGTTAAAGCACAAAGTTTCTTTTACCGATAATAGCCCGGTGATCTCATCCATGTGTAAAATACTTGCAGCAATTTCAAGTAAGGCATCGGTTTGCGCGTTAAAACCGGCTGTTTCAACATCGATAACAACAGGGTAGTAACCGCGAAATCGGCGGGCAAAAAGTGATTTTTCAGAGTCCATAACAAGTATTCACGAAGCCTTGATGTAATTAGGTAAAAGAAAACGTCAAGCGCGAATTATCGCAAAATTTGAATTGAAATTCATCCGTTGATTTTCAACCAGGAGTTTTATCACAACAGGCGCTACAATCACCGCGGGATTTGCTTATTCTGTAGTTGTGGTACTTGCAAAGCAAAATCTTGTCAGTACACTAACGCCGTTAACCACTTAGAGATGAAATACTATGATAAAGCGACTTCATATGGTGTTTTGCACCCTAGTCATGTTTTCTAGCCATGCACTAGCCGTAGCAAAGGACACCTTAACTTATGCAAATTACGAGCAAGTAAAAATAAGCCACGCTTACTTAGACTTGGCTGTTGATTTTGATCAAAAAGCGGTAAAGGGTTTTGTCGACCTCAGTTTAACCTGGCTTGATGCCGAACAAACAAAGGTGGTGTTAGATACTCGCGATTTGATTGTTTTCAAAACCTTAGCCGAAGATAGCGAAGGCGAGTGGCACACTGTTAGCTATCAGCTTGCCAAGCGCGATGATGTGATGGGATCAAAGTTAACCATTACTCCGAACTTTCAAGCTAAAAAACTACGCGTTTATTATCAATCAACCGAAAAAGCGTCTGGTCTCCAGTGGTTGTCGAAAGCGCAAACACAAGGCAAAACACAGCCGTTTATGTTTAGTCAAAATCAGGCTATTCACGCGCGCAGTTGGATCCCAATCCAAGACACGCCCGCGGTTCGCTTAACCTACAGTGCGCGAATTAAAACACCGAAGTCACTATTGGCAGTGATGAGTGCCAATAACGAACCGAATACACCAGTAGATGGTGATTATCACTTTGTCATGCCTCAGGCGATTCCCGCCTATTTAATCGCGATTGCGGTCGGTGACTTACAGTTTAAGCCGATGAGCGAACAAACCGGTATTTACGCAGAGTCGTACATTCTCGATCGCGCTGTAGCCGAATTTGATGACACACAAGACATGATTGAGGTGTCAGAGGACTTATACGGCGAGTATCGCTGGGGCCGTTACGATTTGTTGATATTGCCACCGAGCTTTCCCTTTGGCGGCATGGAGAACCCTAGATTATCGTTTATCACGCCAACCGTAGTGGCAGGCGATAAATCGCTGGTAAACTTGATTGCTCATGAGCTTGCACACAGTTGGTCTGGCAATTTAGTGACCAATGAAAGCTGGCGCGACCTTTGGTTGAACGAAGGATTTACTTCGTATGTTGAGAATCGCATTATGGAACGCGTGTTTGGCAGTGAGCGAGCAATCATGGAGCAAGTGTTAGGTGTTGCTGATTTACAGGGGGACTTAGCGACATTACCGGCCAACGACTCTATCCTGTATCTCGATCTACAGGGCCGTGATCCCGATGCGGCGTTCAGCGGTGTTCCCTATGTGAAAGGTCAGCTGTTTTTGATGTTCTTAGAGCAGCGTTTTGGGCGTGAAAAATTTGATCCATTTGTTTTAGATTATTTTAATCACTTTGCCTTTCAGTCAATCGGCACTGAAACGTTTATCAACTACTTGCGACAAAACCTGATTGACAAATACCCAGGTATTGTCAGCATGAACGAAGTAAATGAGTGGATTTTTACCGCCGGTTTACCCAACACAACGCCAACTCCAACTTCCGACGTATTTGTTAAAATTGACGCGTTAACGGCACAGTGGCTTGCCGGTGAAGTTGCGCTGGCACAGTTGCCAACCAACAAATGGACCGTGCATGAATGGTTGTACTTTATCAACGGTTTAGATCGTCAAATGAGCCTTGATACTATGGCACAACTCGATCGCCAGTTTAACTTAACTCAAAGCACCAACGCTGAAATTGCACACGCCTGGTATTTACTTGCCTTGCACACAGGTTATGACACGGTCATGCCAGCGCTTGAACAGTACCTAATTCACATCGGGCGTCGTAAACTCATTGTTCCGCTGTACAAAAAGCTCGCGCAAACACCGCAAGGACTGGCGTTTGCAAAACGAGTTTTTAAGGTGGCTCGACCGGGGTACCATCCACTAGCTCAAGGTACGATCGATGAAATCTTGTTGCAATAAGCGCGACAACAGGGGCTCTGATTTACGGTTATAAAATATTTGGCTGTAGATATAAACGCACACACAATGACGTATTGTGTGTGCGTTTTTTTGTATTGTTATTTCAGTGAAGTCAATTCGCCTTAGGGCGTATTTATGGTTTTGCTGTCATGATCACATCCACTTCTTGCATGTTGCTCTCTGGCAAATAGTCTTGTGGATCAACAATCACTCGCACGTCGCTTTGCATGTAGTCAAAGTACAACTCTAGTCGGCCGTATTGAGTGCGTTCAGAGACAGGAACGCCAAATTTTTCAGTGTAATATTGGCGAATTTGCTCAGTGTCAGCTTGAGTAAAGTAGTTTACGACGGCCGGCATCGAGTCAGTATAGGCAGCAAACACCTTAGCATCAGCGAGCATAGGAATATCGATACTTATCGTCGCGGTGGTGTCACTTGACGAACTATAAGGCGTAGCAATCGCTGTGTTTTGCATTGATGCCAAGCAAAGTAGACTAACCGCGGCAATTTTTATTGTTTTCATAATCACTTATCCAATGGTGTTACTTATGTTGTTAATTTACGTGGTTTAGGTTGTTGTGGTCAACCAAAAAACGTAAACTCTGTCGATAAATTTACTGCGAGCTAAGTCTGTGCGTCATTCTTAGCGGTAATACAACGCTGAACATTACAAGGGGAAATCGTTGAAACGCTGTGCAATTCTGACTATGGAGAGCCTTGAAGGCTTTGAAGCCTACGATCATTTATTAGACCAACCTCTGTTGGAGTTGGGCTGGCAAACTGAAATGGTAAGTTGGCGAGACACCGAGGTGGACTGGGATCAATTTGATGTGGTTTTAATCCGCACACCATGGGATTATCAAGATGATGCAGAGCGGTTTATACAAGTACTTGGCGACATTGAAAACTCCTCCGCTGTATTAGAAAACTCACTGACTATTTGCGCCTGGAACATAGACAAAAAGTATTTACAAGAATTGCAAAATCACGGCGTAAACATTGTCCCAACCGCATGGTTTAACCAGTATCAAAGCGACAACATTGCCGCCTGTTTTGAGCAATTTGGTTGCCAACAATTGGTGATAAAACCTTGTGTTAGTGCAAATGCAGATGACACCTTCTGGTTGACTATCGACAATTGGCAAGACTACCAAACCACCTTGGCAACAACCTTCGCTAAGCGTGATTTTATGGTACAACCGTTTGTCGAAAGTGTTATTGAAGAAGGCGAATACTCGTGTTTTTACTTTGACGGTCAATACAGTCACAGTATTTTAAAAACCCCAAAAGCCAATGATTTTCGCGTACAAGAAGAGCACGGTGGGCGACTGACTCTGGTTGAGCCACAAGCTGAGCTACTGGAGCAAGCAGACCATGCAATGGCGGTCTTAGCCTCAATTGATGAAATGCCAATGTACGCACGAGTTGATTTTGTCCGCATGGGAGAGCGTTTTGCGATGATGGAAGCGGAGCTTATTGAACCGTCGTTGTATTTTAATATGGAGCCAAAATCAGCGCCGCTTTTTGCTCAGTTATTTGTTCAGAGAATGGCAAATAAACATCGCATTAATTAATTAGTGTATTCGGGCAGCTAGCACGTGAGGGCTGCACGATAAACAGTGAGCATAGCGCTTGGTTAAATAGAGCGCTATGCCCGTCGTTTACCAACTCAGGTGAACACCGCACAACGGATTAGGTGTTGGCTATAATGATTGCCCGCAATGGGGCAGGGTAGCCCTCAATGGTTTTATTGGCATCATTAGGATCGAGAAAGTCCTGCAGTGACTCGGTATCCATCCATTCGGTTTTGCGTTGCTCTTCGAACGCGGTTTGATCGGTATTGACCACGCGCACGTTTTTAAAGCCCAACCGTTCCATCCAAAACACCAATGCGGCAGTACTGGGAATAAACCACACGTTGCGCATTTTGGCGTATCGTTCACCGGGCACAAGCACCGTATTCTCGTCACCCTCGATGACCAGCGTTTCTAAAATTAACTCACCACCTTTGACCAGTTGTGCTTTTAACTGCTGTAGAAAATCGATGGGTGATTTTCGATGATACAGCACCCCCATGGCAAATACCGTATCAAAGGCTTTTAGCTCGGGTAGCTGTTCAACGCCTAATGGTAGCAAGTTAACATTGGCATCGTTGATAAAGTGCTGCATGGCTAAAAACTGCATTAAAAATAGCTGGGTTGGGTCGATGCCCACCACAAAGCTTGCTCCAGCACCGCGCATGCGCCACAAGTGATAGCCGCTGCCACAACCAATATCCAATACGTAGCGACCGTTTAAATCGCTGATGTGTGGGGCTAACCGATCCCATTTAAAATCACTGCGCCATTCGGTATCGATATCAATGCCATGCACGTGGTAAGGGCCTTTGCGCCAAGGTTTAAAATTTTTCAGCAAGGCTTCAATGCGCTTTTGTTGACCTAGAGGGATATCATCAGCGTCGCCTATGGTAACGCTATTGCAAAGATCAATATGCGAAGGCGTTGTTTGCGGCAGGGCTTGTAACGTCTTTTGCCACTTACTAAAGTCGCCGTGCAGCTCGCTTTTTTGCCACTGACTTAGCTGCTCTGGTAACTGGGTAAGCCAATGAGCGAGGCGATTGCCGGCGATTTGTTGGTAAAATTTATTAAATACGTTATTCATTATTTTATGGCGATTAAAGAAAAGAAATTAAAACACTGAAACCAGGTAGTCGCATGACTAAACCCAGCTTGGTTTAAGCGTTGGTAGTGGGTGTCAAGTACATCGGGACGCATCACGTTTTCAATGGCTGCTCGTTTTTGCGCTATCTCCAAATCACTGTAACCATTGGCGCGCTTAAAATCGTGGTGTAAATCGTTAAGTAAATCACGACACGTCTCGTCGTTGTCGTATATTTTTTCAGATAGGATCAAAATACCACCAGGCAATAATGCCGAAGCGATTTTATCCATTAATTGTTGACGTTTGCTACTGTCGATAAATTGCAGCGTAAAGTTGAGCACAACGACTGAAGCATTATCCATGTCGGTGTCTAGAATATCGCCTTCAAACACATGGCAAGGAGTGGCTGCTTTAAACGCATTAACGTGCATTTGGCATCGTTGTACCATGTCTTTGGAGTTATCTATAGCGATGATTTTACAATTCTTCGCTTCAATATTTTGGCGCATCGCTAAACTGGCTGCCCCCAATGAGCAACCCAAATCGTAGACGTTACTGTTATCTTGAGCGAAGCGTTTGCTCAACTGACCAATGGTCTCAATAATGTTTGAGTAGCCGGGCACTGAGCGTTTGATCATATCCGGAAACACTTCAACAACTTGCGCATCAAAGCGAAAGTCAGCCACCTTGGCTTGTGGTTTCGAATAAATTAAGTCGGTTTTTTTATCTGTCATATCGTATGCAAGGCGCGGTGTTGAAGGCTTTGCTGCCTGATCTGTCACCCTGTGACTAGATACAGACCCCAAGGGCCACGTAGATGCCGCATTATCTTTCGCCAATAAAAACGTATAGGCAAATTATATCAGATAAACAAAGGCTTAAACGAGTAATAAGGCCAGCTTTTTTGTGCTTTTAGCCAACTTACTGAAAAATGCTAAGAAATTAGCCAGCCTAGGTGTGGATAATTCTTGATTAGTCTGATTATCGGTTAAAATTATTGTGTCGATGGGTGACATTACGGTGCTATTCGCTATAATGTCGACCTTTGATTTTTTGTCTTGTGGCGATCGCGATTGTAAGCCGATGTATAGAACGATTAGTCGACGGTTGCAGCAGTGATTTCTCCGCCGATTTGGCGCTGTACGTGCAAAGACTGCGCGGCCGTTATACACCCGCCACAAGATACAATTTTTATGAAATTAGCAGGATAAATGATAATGCGTAGCGTGTTTTGTGGTCAGGTAAACGAGTCTCACATAGGTGAAGAAATTACCTTATGTGGTTGGGTTAACCGCCGTCGTGACTTAGGGGCGGTAATCTTTGTTGATATGCGAGACAGAGAAGGTCTTGTTCAAGTCGTTTTCGATCCCGATCTACCGCAAGTATTAGACGTTGCTAACACATTGCGCAATGAGTTTTGTATTCAAGTAAAAGGTAAGGTTCGCGCCCGTCCAGAGTCGCAAGTAAACAAGGACATGGCGACCGGTGCTGTTGAGGTTTTGGGTTTAGAGCTTAATATTTTAAATAAATCTGCGCCATTACCGATTGATTTCAACCAAGAAAACAGCGAAGAAAATCGTTTAAAATATCGTTACCTTGACTTGCGTCGCCCAGAAATGACTGAGCGTTTACGCTTTCGTGCTAAAGTCACGGCAGCAGTACGTAAGTCGTTAGAAAATCAAGGCTTTATGGATATTGAGACGCCTATTCTAACGGCGGCGACGCCGGAAGGTGCACGTGATTACCTAGTGCCAAGTCGCACTCACAAAGGCAGCTTTTTCGCTTTACCTCAATCACCGCAATTGTTTAAGCAGTTGTTGATGATGTCTGGCATGGAGCGCTACTATCAAATCGTTAAGTGTTTTCGCGATGAAGATTTGCGAGCAGATCGTCAACCAGAATTCACTCAAATCGATATCGAAACCTCGTTCATGACGGCAGAGCAGGTTCAAGATGTTACCGAAACCATGATCCGAGAACTGTTCCAAGAGTTGTTAAATGTCGATTTAGGCAAGTTCCCGCACATGAGTTATCACGAAGCGATGACTCGTTTTGGTTCGGACAAGCCTGACCTGCGCAACCCACTTGAAATTGTTGACGTAGCCGACATTTTAAAAGATGTTGAGTTTAAAGTATTCAACGGCCCTGCAAACGATCCCAAAGGTCGCGTCGCGGTGATTTGTGTACCGGGCGCTGCCGATAAACTATCGCGCAAAAACATCGACGAATACGGCAAATTTGTCGGCATTTACGGCGCCAAAGGCTTGGCGTGGCTGAAAGTCAACGATATCGACGCGGGTATGGACGGTATTCAGTCGCCAATCTTAAAATTTTTACCCGAAGCGGCTGTCAGCGAATTACTAACTCGCACTAACGCGAGTTCAGGCGACATCATCTTCTTCGGTGCTGATAACTACACTGTGGTGACTGAAGCGCTAGGTGCTTTGCGTCTTAAACTGGGTGAAGATCTTGGCATGGTGAGTGATGAATGGAAACCACTATGGGTTGTTGACTTCCCAATGTTTGAAGAAGTCGATGGTCACTTACACGCACTGCACCATCCGTTCACGGCACCGACAAATATGAGTGCAGAGCAGTTGCGTGCCAACCCGACAACCGCTTTGTCAAATGCGTATGACATGGTATTAAACGGTGTTGAGTTAGGTGGTGGTTCGGTGCGTATCCACGACCAAGAAATGCAGGCAACGGTATTCAATATTTTGGGTATCAGCGATGATGAAGCGAAAGAAAAGTTCGGTTTCTTACTTGAAGCATTGCGCTACGGTACACCGCCGCATGCCGGTTTGGCGTTTGGTTTAGATCGCTTGGTGATGCTAATGACCGGTGCTACATCAATTCGCGATGTTATGGCATTCCCAAAAACAACTACCGCAGCGTGTCCGCTAACCAATGCACCAGGACAAGCCAATCCTGAGCAGTTGGTTGAGTTGGGTATTGCAAAAATTAGCAAAGACAGCGAGTAACGCCGTCAATTCACGCCAGTGAGTTAATCGCAATGGACAAAAAAATCCCGTTAAGGTATTGCTTAACGGGATTTTTTATTGCGTACTTACACCTTGCAATCGCGTTGCGTTAGGGCCATTTTTATCGTTTGTCTGTTTTCTCTGGCATTGTGCGTGTAGCGAGGTAAAATGACTGTCATTATGCTATGACCAACAACATGTTAATAACGACTTTTATATGAGTATTATTCTTGGCATCGACCCTGGCTCGCGATTAACCGGATACGGTGTAATTCATGTGCAAGGCCGAAAATTTCAATATTTAGGTAGCGGCTGCATTAAAACGCTAACGGCGGGCGATAATATGGCTCAGCGACTGCAAATTATTTTCGCTGGGGTAAGCGAGCTAGTGACTCAGTTTAAACCCGACATGTTTGCCATTGAACAGGTGTTTATGGGGCTGAATCCTTCTGGCGCACTCAAGCTTGGCCAAGCCAGAGGCGCGGCGATGGTTGCCGCCACCAATCTCAACCTCGATGTCGCAGAGTATTCAGCTCGACAAATAAAACAAGCCGTTGTCGGTACGGGAGCGGCGAGTAAAGAGCAAGTTCAACACATGGTGACGTCATTGTTAAAGCTACCGTCGGTACCCCAGGCCGACGCCGCTGACGCGTTGGCCGTTGCCATTTGTCATGCCCACAGTTATGAATCGCTGATTAAAATGGCCGGTCATGCGAAAAAGACGGTGCGTGGCCGTTTGCGTTAACCAGTTAAGGTCGTCAATTGAGTGAGCAAATCGCGCCAGTAACCAAGTTTTAGTTTACTATATATTTATACAGTGTTAAGGTTGTGGTAATTCGATTTACAACATGAAACAGGGTAGACCGTGATAGGAAGATTACGAGGCATACTGGTTGAGAAACACGCGCCAGAGATTGTCCTAGAGTGCGCTGGTGTGGGATATGAAGTTACCTTACCAATGACCAGTTTTTATCATTTGCCACAGTTAAATCAAGAGACCACTATATACACCCATTTTGTGGTACGCGAAGATGCACAATTACTGTATGGTTTCGCCAATCAAACCGAGCGGAAATTATTTCGCTTACTCATAAAAGTAAATGGCGTCGGCCCCAAATTAGCTTTGGCTATTTTATCAAATATGTCGGCTAATCAGTTTGTTAACTGCGTAACACTCGACGACGTAAGCACTATTGTAAAAATTCCCGGAGTGGGTAAGAAAACCGCTGAACGCTTACTTATTGAAATGCGCGATAAGCTCAAAGACTGGGGCCTTGATATTGATACCCCAGTTAGCGATAGCCTTGTGCTTGAGCAGCATGGCGATGATGTATTGATAACTCCTGCAGTTGATGCCAAAGGCGATGCGATAACCGCACTTGTGTCGTTAGGGTACAAACAAGCGCAGGCTGATAAAGCGGTTAAAGCAGTATTAAAACCAGAAATGAGCTCTGAAGAGTTAATCAGAGATGCGCTAAAGTCTATGCTTTAAGCACGCGTTTCGCTGGTACGGTAAAACACATTAGGTAAGTTAACATTATGATTGAAGCGGATCGTTTAATTCAGCCGACATTAAGTAGAGAAGAAGAAACCATCGATCGGGCGATACGCCCCAAGTTACTCGACGACTACACTGGTCAAGATCACGTAAAAGAGCAGATGGAAATCTTTATTCAAGCGGCTAAAAAACGCGATGAACCACTTGATCATTTATTGATATTTGGTCCTCCTGGTCTTGGTAAGACGACGCTGGCTAACATCGTGGCCAACGAAATGGGGGTAAATATCCGCACTACGTCAGGCCCAGTATTAGAAAAAGCGGGCGATCTAGCCGCGCTACTCACCAATCTCGAAGAGAACGATGTTTTGTTTATTGATGAGATCCATCGTTTGAGTCCAATGGTTGAAGAAATCCTCTATCCAGCAATGGAAGATTACCAGTTAGATATTATGATTGGCGAGGGCCCTGCTGCGCGCTCGATAAAACTCGATTTACCGCCATTTACTCTGATTGGTGCAACGACTCGTGCGGGGGCATTAACCTCACCTCTTCGCGATAGATTTGGCATTGTGCAACGCTTAGAGTTTTATAAGGTAGCTGATTTAAAAGATATTATTTCTCGCAGTGCGCACTTTCTGAACGTTGATATGAATGACGCAGGGGCGTTAGAAGTGGCCAAGCGATCGCGTGGGACACCGCGTATTGCCAACCGATTATTGCGCCGTGTTAGAGATTACGCTGAAGTAAAAGCCAATGGCGTGGCGAGTCAGGAGGTGGCGGCAAAAGCGCTTAATATGCTGGAAGTTGATGCCGAAGGCTTTGACTTAATGGACAGAAAACTACTGCAGGCCATATTAGAGAAATTTGACGGTGGTCCGGTTGGCCTCGATAACATCGCCGCCGCGATTGGTGAAGAGCGCGAAACCATTGAAGATGTAATTGAGCCATTTTTAATTCAACAAGGCTTTTTACAGCGTACGCCACGCGGTCGCATTGTGACCAGTAAAGCTTACTTGCATTTTGGCTTAGATAAACCAGACTGATCATCTCTCGCGGCATCAGAACTCTCTCATTTGGCATAAGCCAACGTGGTTTATTCTACTTTATTTTGACAGGGAACGTCGTAATCGCGCACCGTTCCTTCGTCAGTACAACTCACTAATCGCAACCGGTGTTGATTTTTTTGTATAACCTCAACCGCGCCGATGTCCCCCTTCAATTGCATTAACGCTGGCCAGTCTTGCCTGGGGAAGCCCACTGGATGACCTGCTTGGCCATTGAATACGGGACGCGTAATATATTTATCGAGCTCAGTATTAAGCAGTGCCTGCAAGGTGTCATCAGTAATCTCGGGCATGTCTGCAAGAAACAACCAAATCCGTTGGTAATTGTGATTTTGGTGCATATATTGTGCAGCACAGGCGATACTTTCGCCAATGCCTAAAGGCGATTGGGGCGCGGCTATCTGCGTCGTTGGTAACGATTGTAACAACGCGGTTATTGCCTGATCACAATGGCGATGCACCACATAAATATCAGCAAAATGTCGAGCAATCGCAGTCAGCGTTTTTACTAACATTGGTGGCTCACCCGATAATCGCTTATCACTGCCAAAGCGCTTAGAAAATCCTGCCGCCAGCACGATAGCTGCTTGTTGTCTGTTATTGGTCATAAGCTGCATTTGTCGATGTTATAACGAACCCGAATAATATCGGCCATGGTGGCGATGGCGATCTCTATCGGTGTTTTACTGCCAATATTCAAGCCAATTGGCGCGTGCAGCCGCTGCAGTTGTTGCTCGTTTAGCCCGCAAATTCGCTTTAGTCGCTCAAGCCTGTTTTTGGTGGTACGCACACTGCCCATTGCGCCAATATAAAAAGCTTGGGTATTAAAAACACTCATTAAAGCGACATCGTCGAGTCTGGGATCGTGGGCAAGGGTTAGTACGGCACTATGCGAGGTGGCGTATTGTTCAACAAACTCATCCGGAGACATCCAAGTGATATCAACTCCACCGCGCTGTGCGTCAAACTGCCATGTATCAGCTAACTCACGACGCATATCACATACTCGTACCTGATAGCCATTTAACATCGCCAGTCTCGCAATGTGTTCGGTGACCAAGCCGATCCCCACTAATAATAATTGGAAAACTTCTTGGTAACGTATACTGATAAACCCATCGCCTTGTTCTATATTGGCCATTGGTTGGTGGCAAGTTACAAGTGGTGTTATCTGGCGTTGGTCGCTGTGCCAATATACACATCGTTGATAGGGAATATTTTGCTGTGCACAATCGAACCACTGTTGAAAATGTTGTACATTGCCTTGGTTGGCATCGATGTATTCTAATGCCAATTCAATACGGCCACCACAAGGCAGTTCGCCGTAAATAGCCTCTTGCTGACCGTGACGACCGTAAATAAAACGCTGGTTTTTCATCTCAAAGTGATCGGCTTCTATCATCTCAACAAAAGCGTCCTCTAAACATCCCCCTGATATGGAGCCAAAGCGTATACGACCGTCGGTGACAAAAATTGAGCCGATAGGTCGTGGCGCTGACCCATAAGTATGGGTAATGGTTGCTAACCAAACACTATGGTTGTTCTTTAGTCGGTCTAACGCCTGCTCAATGACCTTGATATCGCTAAACTGCATAGTCCATCCCTTAGGTAAGTATGTATATAACTTACTGATAAAATATTTGTTTAGCAAAAAAAAAGCCCACTTGTAATCAAGTGGGCTCAACAATAAGAGTTGATAGTAGGAAGTTAAATAAATCCAGGAACAGTATATTAACAAGAGATGTTTCCAAGATGCGCGCATTCTATGGTCTTTAATGGTCGTAAACAAACGAGATTTTTTGCTTATTCGGATAAGAAAAACTAATGTATGTGTGGTGCTGTTAAGATGTGTTTTTTTATTTATATTTTCTGACTTTTTATCCAGTTTAACGCGTTTCATAGTAAATATTTATTTTTGTTAATGGGGGCGTGAGGCCGAAAAGGAGAGGTTCACTAGGGTTATTTTTTTTATGTTTAAGGCAAAACAGCGTTGAATTTTGTAAATGTTGGCTGTTGTTTAGACAAAATAGAGTTATGGCTCTTGAGGATGAGGCGATATATAACGTAAGATAAGGCTTGGTTGTTATGGCAGTATCGAATTAGACCTCTAATGGATAAAAATAAGCGCTTTACCTATTCAATTCGAGTCTTTTATGAAGACACTGATGCCGGTGGCATCGTCTACTACGCAAATTATTTAAAATTTGCCGAGCGCGCTCGCACTGAGTGGCTAAGAGCGTTGGGTATTAACCAATCATATTTTCTTGAACAAAAGCTTGGATTTGTGGTCACAAAAGTGGCTATGGAAAACAAGGCGTCCGCCCGATTGGATGATTTACTTACCGTGACAACAACAATATCTAATTTAAAAAAGGCAAGTTTGCAATTTGAACAAGAGATCGCTAATCAAGAGAACACCTTATTGTGCCGTGTGAGTGTTAACGTCGCTTGTGTCGATTTAAACAAAGCAAAACCTTGTCCCATCCCTGCAGTTATTTTAGGAGCATTAACCAGTGCACGCTGAACTTTCATTTTTTGATTTATTTTTACAGGCCAGCTTACTTGTAAAGGCGGTTATGCTGACCTTACTTGGGTTTTCCATCGCTTCTTGGACGATGATTATTCAACGCTCAAAGGCGTTAAATAACGCCAAACTAAATGCTTTAGCATTTGAGGATAAGTTTTGGTCAGGTGCTGATTTAGGCAAGCTGTACAAAGAAATAACTGCGCGCGGTCATATGACGGGCTTAGAAAGTTTGTTTGTTGCTGGTTTTAAAGAGTTTGCCCGCATTCGCAAGACCCCAGGCGCAAAACCTCAGCAAATCGTTGACGGTACACACCGAGCGATGCGCGTCGCGTTGTCAAGAGAAGTTGATGAGTTGGAAACCCACTTGTCATTTTTGGCCACTGTTGGCTCTATTAGTCCGTACATTGGCCTATTTGGTACGGTTTGGGGAATTATGAATTCATTCATCGCGTTGGGAGCGGTGCAACAAGCGACCTTGGCCATGGTGGCGCCGGGTATTGCTGAAGCATTGATCGCAACGGCGATGGGCTTGTTTGCGGCAATTCCCGCTGTTATGGCGTATAACCGTTTTTCACATACGGTTGAGCGTTTGGAAAACAGCTATGGTAACTTTATGGAAGAGTTTTCAAGTATTTTACAGCGCCAAACGGTGGCGATGCCAGCAACACAGACGCAACCGCAATAAGCAGGAGCGCCGATTATGTATGTTCGTTCAAAGCGAAAACGCGTAGCAGAAATCAATGTCGTCCCGTACATTGATGTCATGCTGGTGTTATTAATTATTTTTATGGTAACCGCACCGTTGATCACCCAAGGGGTGAAGGTCGACTTACCAAAAGCTGACGCGGAAACGTTATCACAAGACTCCAAGCCTCCACTGGTGGCGAGTGTTGACGTCAATGGGCGTTTTTATCTCAACGTAGGTGACAGTAAAAGTGAACCACTTGAGCCTGAAGAGTTAGCGACGCTAGTTCGCGCTCGTCTAACCGTTGACCCCGACACCCCGGTGGTTGTCAATGGCGATGGTAACGTTAACTACAATGCGGTTATCCAACTTATGGTGTTACTGCAAAACGCAGGTGTGCCATCTGTCGGTTTGATGACAGAGTCGGTGGAGAATTAACACGTGAATGTGATAAAGAAACTTATCGGTGGCGTCATTGCGAAGTGTATGGGTATCTTTACTTATTTACCCAATGGCAAAACGATTAAGCAAAATTATCTTATCGCTTTAGTCGCCGCGCTTGCGGTGCATGCGGTGTTTGCGGTGATCCTTATTGCCAATACCGATTTTAGCGCCAAACCCAAACCGACACCTAAACCGCAAATGCAGGTGATTGATGCCGTTGTTGTCGACAGTGCCAAATTACAACAGCAAGTGGATAAACTAAAGCGCGAAAAAGAGCTTGCCGATAACCGCGAAAAACAGCGGATCAAAGAGCTTGAACGTCGCGCTGAGCAAGCGCGCCAGAAGCGACAAGCGGAAGCCGAGCGAATTAAAAAGCTAGAGCAAGATAGAAAGCGCAAGGAAGCGGAACGCGTTAAAGCAGAACGCGCCGCTAAACAAGCAAAGGCAAAAGCCGAAGCTGAAGAAAAAGCGCGCCAGCAAAAAGTTGCAGAACGCAAGAAAGCCGAACAAGCTGCTGCGGAAGCAAAAGCCCGTCGTGAACGCGAAGAGGAAGCGGCTCGCAAAGCGGAAGAAGAGCGCCGTCGCAAAAAGCTAGAAGAGGAAAAACGCCGTAAAGAAGCTGCAGAGCGCGCCGAACAGCAACGCTTGTTAGAGCAACAAATGCAGGAAGAAATGGCCGCTCGCGAAAGTGCTCGAAGTCAGCAAGTGATGAGCGAAGTTGATAAGTACAGTGCGTTGATTACTCAAACTATCGCGCGTAACTTTATCAAAGATGAAACCACTATGCGGGGTAAATCGTGTAAAGTACGTATCAAACTGGCATCGAGTGGCTTTGTGATCAGTGCGACCGCGGTAGATGGCGATCGCGCGGTGTGCCAAGAAGCAGTAAAAGCAGTGACTAAGGCCAATACTTTGCCCGTGTCAAAGGACCCTGCCGTATTTAAGCAACTTGAAAATATCATTATTCACTATCAACCAGAGTTTAAATAACAGATTATGATTAAAAAATTATTATTTTTCGTCGCCATGTTCGCTGCGCTGATCAGTAAAGCGCACGCTGAATTGGAGTTAGTGATAACCGGTGGTGTTGATACAACCCGTCCTATCGCGGTGTTGCCGTTTACCTATCAGGGCACCAGTGAGCTGCCTCATGATGTCAGTAAGATCATTCGCGAAGATTTACTGCGCAGTGGTAAGTTTAATCCGTTGGCAACCTTGAGTATGCCGCAGCAGCCAAAATCAATTGAAGACATTGACTACCAAGCATGGGCGTCTTTGGGGGTTGAAGCGCTGGTGATGGGCAATATTGAACAAACTGATGATGGACGCTTTTTGGTATCGTTTAAGTTGATTGACGTGATTCGCGGTCAATTAAGCGGTGGTGAAGGCCAAGCGTTACAAAACGGTAGATTGGTACAAGGCAATTCTCACGTGTTAGTGGATTCAAAGCCAACGCAGTACATTAGTGCCAACTTATTGCGCCCGAAAGCGCATCAAATATCGGATGTGGTATTTGAAAAACTGACCGGCATTCGCGGTGCCTTTCGTACCAAAATTGCGTATATCATTGTCCGCGATGAAGGCAGCAAGCCTTATCAGTTAGTGATTGCTGATTACGACGGCTACAACGAGCAAGTGTTATTGCGATCGTCTGAGCCGCTGATGTCGCCAACGTGGTCGCCAGATGGTTCAAAACTGGCTTATGTCACCTTTGAACAACGTCAGGCACAAATTTACGTGCAAGATATTTACACCGCAAAGCGCGAAGTTATCTCAAGCTTTAAAGGCATTAATGGCGCGCCTCGTTGGTCGCCAAACGGTGATAAAATGGCGTTGGTCTTGTCTAAAGATGGCAATCCAGAAGTGTACGTAATGGACTTACAAAGTAAAAAACTTCAACGAATTACTCGCCATCGAGCCATTGATACCGAACCGAATTGGTCACCGGATGGAAAATCTTTGATATTTACCTCAGAACGGGGTGGCAAACCGCAGCTATATCGAGTAAATTTAGCTGATGGGAAAATTAGACGACTGACCTTTGATGGTGAAATGAACCTCGGTGGTTCGATAACACCTGATGGTAGTCAGTTAGTAATGGTGAATCGAACACAGGGACAATATCGCCTTGCCAAGCAAGCTCTTGATGCTTATTCGCAAGTCGAGGTGTTAACTCAAACCCGACTTGACGAATCACCAAGTATTGCTCCCAACGGAGGCATGATAATATACAGTACTCTGCATGGTAATCGTCAAGTACTTGGACTCGTGTCTGTAGACGGTCGCTTTAAAGCGCGTCTGCCGGCCAAAAACGGGCAAGTGAAATCACCTGCTTGGTCACCGTATTTATAAAAAATATAAATTTAGAATAATAATTTTGTATCAATTGAGGAATCAAAATGCGTTTAAATAAATTAGTAAAGAGCATGGCTGTAGCCCTACCTATGCTTGCTTTGGCAGCGTGTTCATCAAACGACACGACTGATGAAGAAGCGCGTATTGCTGCTAATAAAGCAGCAGCAGAAGCACAAGCAGAGCAACAAGCTGCAGAAGCGGCAGCCGCTGCTGAAATGGCTCGTCTAGAGCAGATCAAACAAGAAGAGCAAGAAAAACTTTCTGCTGCAAACACTGTTTACTTCGACTTTGATACAGCAAAACTTGATAGCTCTGTAACGTCAGTACTTGACTTACACGCAGCATTCTTAGTGAAAAATGCAAACGCAAAAGTTGTTATTGAAGGTCATGCCGATGAGCGCGGTACACCAGAATACAACATCGCACTTGGCGAGCGTCGTGCACAGGCGGTACAAAAATACCTAGAGAACTCTGGCGTAATGTCGACACAAATCGAAACGGTATCTTACGGTGAAGAAAAGCCAGCGGTTAATGATCGCAGTGAAAGCGCCTTCGCTAAAAACCGTCGTGCAGTATTGGTTTACTAATACAGACGGAATAATAAATGAAATCGTATAAACTTATCTTGGGTTTTGCGGTGGCAGCAGGTGCTAATATAGCACTTGCTGCTGAGCCTGCACCCGTACTCGATATTAACCAATCGACAGTTAACGATACCCCAGATCAAACGACGGATGTAGCAACGTTACAACGCATGCTACAAGTTCGCAATCGTGCACTAATTGACATGCAACAACAAATTGACGAGCTGCAAACTGAGGTTAGTCAATTGCGTGGTGTTACTGAAGAGCAGGCCTATACGATTAAACAAATCTTACAGCGCCAACGCGAACTGTATCAGGAAATCGACCGTCGTTTATCACAGAGCTCTGCGGCTGTAGTACCACCTGCAAGTACACAACCGTCTTCGGTTGAATACTCCGAAAACCTAACTGAAAATCAAACCTATGATCGCGCGGTAAACTTAGTTTTAAAAGACAAACGCTATGATCAAGCGATTGTTGAATTTAAAAAGTTCACTGAACAATACCCTAATTCAAGTTATGCCGATAATGCCCACTATTGGTTAGGGCAACTGCTGTTTAACAAAGGTGATTTATCTGCTGCTGAAAAAGAATTTAGCATTGTGATGAATAACTACGAGAAATCATCTAAGCGCAGCGATGCAATCTTAAAACTGGGTATGGTAAAGCAAAAGCAAGGTCAGACAGCGCAAGCCAAATCTCTATTTGAACGTGTTATCGCTGAATATGCAGGCTCATCTGCTGCACAATTGGCAAAAGCGCGTTTAGCCAGTCTATAATTTGTCTATTACTCGCAGCAAAAAAGAACCGTTGGATGTCGGGTTCTTTTTTCGCTAATCTAAAACGGTACGTTAAACCGTATTAGGCTGGTAAGTGGACCTTTATTGAGTTTAGTTAAGGCTTAGTAAAGAAAGCTAAATGCTGTATTTTTGTGCGAACGAACAGTTTTTCTTTAAAATCTTAAAATTGTTGTTGCACTAAAAATTATTATCAGTATTATATGCCCCGCGTTGAGGCACAAGCCCTAACGCAACTATATGTCGGTCGTTAGCTCAGTTGGTAGAGCAGTTGGCTTTTAACCAATTTGTCGAAGGTTCAAATCCTTCACGACCGACCACTTTCTTTTCAGGAAGTGACTGTTAGCGATAAAGCCACGGCTTTAAACCGTTAACGCAATCTTGGTCGAAGGTAAACATCATCACCAAGCGCTTTCTCTTCGCCAAATGAGAAAGTGAACAATCTTATGTCGGTCGTTAGCTCAGTTGGTAGAGCAGTTGGCTTTTAACCAATTTGTCGAAGGTTCAAATCCTTCACGACCGACCACTTTCTTTTCAGGAAGTGACTGTTAGCGATAAAGCCAAGGCTTTTAACCGTTAACGTAATCTTGGTCGAAGGTAAACTTCATCACCAAGCGCTTTCTCTTCGCCAAACGAGGAAGTGAGCAATCTTATGTCGGTCGTTAGCTCAGTTGGTAGAGCAGTTGGCTTTTAACCAATTTGTCGAAGGTTCAAATCCTTCACGACCGACCACTTTCTCTTCAGGAAGTGAACAATCTTATGTCGGTCGTTAGCTCAGTTGGTAGAGCAGTTGGCTTTTAACCAATTTGTCGAAGGTTCAAATCCTTCACGACCGACCACTTTCTTTTCAGAAAGTGAACATTCTTATATCGGTCGTTAGCTCAGTTGGTAGAGCAGTTGGCTTTTAACCAATTTGTCGAAGGTTCAAATCCTTCACGACCGACCACTTTCTTTTCAGCAAGTAAATGCTAGCGATAAAGCCAAGGCTTTTAACCGTTAACGCAATCTTGGTAGAAGGTTCAGAACCTTCACGACCGACCACTTTCTTTCAGGAAGTGACTGTTAGCGATAAAGCCAAGGCTTTTAACCGTTAACGCAATCTTGGTCGAAGGTAAACATCATCACCAAGCACTTTCTCATTTATCAAATGAGACAGTCACAATCCTTATATCGGTCGTTAGCTCAGTTGGTAGAGCAGTTGGCTTTTAACCAATTTGTCGAAGGTTCAAATCCTTCACGACCGACCACTTTCTTTTCAGCAAGTAAATGTTAGCGATAAAGCCAAGGCTTTTAACCGTTAACGCAATCTTGGTCGAAGGTTCAAATCTTTCACGACCGACCACTTTCTTTTCATGAAGTGAATGCTAGCGATAAAGCCAAGGCTTTTAACCGTTAACGCAATCTTGGTAGAAGGTTCAGAACCTTCACGACCGACCACTTTCTTTTCAGCAAGTAAATGCTAGCGATAAAGCCAAGGCTTTTAACCGTTAACGCAATCTTGGTCGAAGGTTCAAACTTTTCACGACCGACCACTTTCTTTTCAGCAAGTAAATGCTAGCGATAAAGCCAAGGCTTTTAACCGTTAACGCAATCTTGGTCGAAGGTTCAGAACCTTCACGACCGACCACTTATCTCATCTGTTATTTTTACCGAATCGTCGTGTTGCTAAGCTTGACGTTTACAGCGTTTTACATCGTTTACACGCTGTGAATCCCTCGCTTACGTACCGCTTGATTTCGCTCAGTGCGGTATTTGTTATGCTGATGATTTTTTATGACGGGTGAGCCAATCAAAATTTATCGACTATAGTAAACATTAAATAGTAATAATCCGAGTGATTCACCGATAATGAGTATTCTCAACGTCCTAAATTTTGCCAAGCCATTTGATCTTTTTTTCCGCTCTTTTGTCGTCAGTTGTTTGTGCTGCTTATTGTTAACTCCGGCTATCAGAGCTGAACAGCAAGAGTCTACGACAACCGCACAAGCACCAGCCACTGATGCTCAAAATGAACAACATGACGAACCGGTATTTATGCCGTTAACCGATGTGTTTGTGATAGAAATCAATGAAGTTAACCGGGTCGAGTTTGAAAGTGCATTAAAAGAACACTTACAGTATCGACTCAAAAAAGGTGAGAAAAATACCTGGCATATATACACCCCAGTCGTTGGCGATAAATTAAATGTGTACATGATGAGCTCGTGTTGTACCAATTGGGATCAACTTAGCGACCACAAAGCCTGGGCAAAACAAGCGGGTACGGTTGAGCACTGGCGAGAAAAAGTACTGCCGTTTATTGTCAATACCTCTCATTATTACTCTCGCTATGACAAACAAAACAGCGCTTGGGACAGCGCCAAGCCGGTTCAGTACTTTGCCGTTGAAACCTTAAAAATAGCCCCCGGTAAAGGTATTCAGGCACGAGAAATGATCAAACAGGTCAGTGACGCTGCCAAACAGATACAATGGCCACTAAGTTGGCTGTGGAACTATCGAGTCGGTGGGGAAGCTCAGGTCGAGTTGGTTGTGGGGTACGAGTCATATGCCGATATGATGCCGCCAGAATTGTCATTTTATCAAGCACTCACCGAGCACTTGGGCACTCGCGACGAAGCCAAAGCTTTATTGGAACGCTATGGCTCGTCGTTTAGCTCATCCAGTTATACTATTTATGTTCATCGACAAAGCTTGTCGTCCCCCAATAGCACACCAAGATATTAGCGACGGCTATCGGAGCTATTCACTTGGCGATAAACGGGGGGCTAGTTTTGAACGCAGTGTCAATAGTAACACGGCGACAACACCGCCCAATGCGCCAAATAGGTGAGCGTCAATAGCGACTTTGGCATTGATTAGTTGCTCGACATCGGCACTCGCGCCACTGACTTGTTCCCAGGCGATTTTTGCCCATACGCCAATCAACAGTAGGTATCCTGAACGCCAACCTTTTTCAATATCTTTAATCGCTCCCCAAACAAACACACCGTGTAGCACCCCCGATAAGCCAACGTATTGAGTCATTTCAGGGGTCCATAGATAGATGCCCAAACTACAGGTTACGGCGGATATTAAAAACACCAACGAAAAACTGCGATGTTGATAGTGATCGCCGTGTAACGCCCAAAGCATAACGAGTCCGGCAAGGTTAAGCAGTAGATGATTAAGATTCGTATGAGCAAAATGGCCGCTAATAATTCGCCACCACTGTCCTTGTTCAATCTGTTGCCGGTGATAAATACACAGCTCATATAGGTCTGAGGGAAGAAAGTGTACGACGACCGCCAAAATGAGGGCGACTAATGGCATTAGCCAAGCGCTCAGCTGTATGGGTAATGATAACTTCAACATAGGGATAGCTTTATTTATAATGCAGGAATACCAACAACTTTGATTTTATTATGAGCCGACAGTATTGCACAAGGTGTGAGCGACCGCTAGTCACTTGTCTTTGTAAGTTTTGCCAACACATCGATAACCGCGTTCAGGTCTTATTTCTCCAGCACCCCAAAGAGCAGGGACACAGTAAAGGCAGTGTACCTTTAGCACACTTGTCACTGCAAAACTCTCAGGTTATTGTAGGGGAAGATTTTTCACACTGTGAGCCGTTAAATAAACTGATTGGCAACGATGAGGTAAATGTGGCTGTGTTATATCCTAGTGCGTCAGCCAAACCTGCAACCGAGTTGTCAGTGGCTCAGCAGCGCAAGCAAGTGATTGTGATTATTGATGCGACGTGGCGCAAAGCGTATAAAATGATGCAACTGTCCACCAATTTACAACGTTTACCCGCCATAACCCTGGCAGCAGAGATAAAAAGTCAGTACGTTATTCGCAAGCACCACAAAGCGAGTGATGTATCTTCCTTAGAAGCCTGTGCTCATGCATTAGGGGCATTAGAAGGTGATACAGATAAATATCAGCCTTTGTTGGATGCCTTTTTACAATTTAATCAGTGGCATTTACAATGGTCGGGTCGACATCCGCAATAACAACAACAAGGAATTTTATGCGTTATCTTACCAAGCTTGTACTTTTAATTAGCCTGATAGTTTCGGTGAGTGCTTGTGGTCTGGCAGAGCATAGCGAGCTACAACGTGAAGACCGTGAGCCAGAAGCAGCAACGGGCGTTATTGAAAAGTCGGTTGTTGAGGCAAAACAGTACATGGTCGCCGCGGCAAACCCGTATGCGGTTGAAGTTGGTGCTGATATTTTGCAGCAAGGCGGTAGCGCAATCGATGCCGCGATAGCGGTGCAACTGGTGCTCACCTTAGTTGAGCCTCAGTCTTCGGGCATTGGCGGCGGAGCCTTTTTGTTGTACTTTGACAATAAAACCAAGCAAGTCACCAGTTTTGACGGTCGCGAAACGGCTCCAGCTGCAGCCTCACAAGACTTGTTCTTACAAGCTGATGGTACACCAGTAAGATGGATAGATGCTGTGGTTGGTGGTCGAAGCGTTGGTGTTCCCGGTGTTGTCAAAGCAATGGAGCAAGCCCATCAACAGTATGGTGTATTGCCATGGTCTAAATTGTTTGAGCGAGCCATTAGTTTGGCTGAGCACGGCTTTGAGGTATCACCTCGCTTGGCTAAGTTAGTTAGCATGGGCTTTAATCCCGGTGTAAAGCAACTGACTGCTGCGAGCTCCTATTTCTATCCAAATGGCGAGCCATTGAAAGCCGGAACGGTGTTAAAAAATCCCCAACTTGCTAACGTGTATCGAGCGCTAGCAAAACACAAAAGTGAGGTATTTTACCAAGGCTGGATAGCGCAAAAAATTGTTGATGCGGTGCAAAACAGTGCTATTGCACCGGGGCTGTTAAGTCTTGAGGATATGAAACATTATCAAGCGCAACAAAAGCAAGCGTTGTGTGCGCCTTATCGAGTTTATCGTTTATGCAGTGTGGCGCCGCCGAGTTCCGGTGGTATCGCGGTAATACAAATACTCAAACAACTTGAGCAGCATTCGATGTCGGCGTTAAAGCCTACTTCGACTCAGTGGGTGCACTTATTTACCCAAAGCTCGCGTTTGGCTTTTGCCGATCGCAATCACTATATAGCCGATCCCGACTTTGTTGACGTGCCATCAGCCTTGTTGATCAGCGACGATTACACCGCCATGCGCGGTGCGTTAATCGGTGAACGAGATATGCACAAAGCGGAGCCTGGAACAGTACAACACTTATCTCGAGCCGCTGACAATGCGATAGAGATGCCGTCAACATCACATATTTCCATCGTTGACCAATTCGGCAACGCACTATCCATGACCACCAGTATTGAAATGGCATTTGGCTCGGCGGTGATGGTTGAAGGCTTTCTATTGAATAATCAATTGACTGATTTTTCATTAGATCCGATGGTTGACGGCAAAATAGTGGCCAATGCATTGGCCCCGAATAAGCGACCGCGCAGTTCTATGGCGCCAATGATGGTATTTAATCAAGATAATTCGCTGCGTCTGGTGGTTGGTTCACCGGGAGGAAGCCGCATTATTAATTACGTTGCGCAAACCATGTTAGCCGTTCTCGACAATAATTTGGACGTACAAAGTGCCATTGATTTACCCAAAGTAACGCACAGAAATGATGTTACGTCATTAGAACAGGGACGTGAAATCAGTCTGTTACAACCGCAACTCGAGGCACTTGGTCATCGCGTGTCGGTGCGCAGTTTAAACAGTGGTATTCACGCTATTGAAGTGAAAGAAGGTAAGTTATTTGGCGGTGCAGATCCCCGACGAGAAGGGGTCGCGTTAGGGCAATAGTCATTGACTTCGTGTGTCGCTGATCGCGGTTATTAATGGATAAGAAAAATGGATTTAATTTTACCAACAGAGCGTTATAAACAGAGTTACATTGACTATGTTGAAGAGCTTGGCGATGAAAATCGATACCCGTTTGTGATGGATTTTGATCATGGCGATTTTAGCCACATGCTTGCCAAAATTAACGATTTTTCGATGGGCGTTAATTTGCCATCTGGTTTTGTTCAAAGTTCGACTTATTGGCTAATAGAGTCTGGTGAATTAGTCGGTGTGAGTAATATCCGTCATCGGCTTAATCAACAAATTCGCCATTGTGGCGGGCATATTGGTTTAGGGATCAGGCCGTCTTACCGTGGTAGGGGGTACGGCACTGAGCTTATGTCGCTATCGATAGCCAAGCTTAACGACTTAGGGGTATCACCAATACACATTCATTGCTACAAGGACAATGTGGCATCGGCTAAAGCCATTACTGGCAATGGCGGTGTATTAACATCAGAGCTGGTATTAGACAATCAGATTGTGCAACGATATGTGGTGACTGACCGCTAGTCTTATCGATTTACCGCAGTATCCGGGCTGTTTTTTATTAAAAACCCCTCACACTAAGTCATCTTAGTTTGAGGGGGTTAAGTGTTAGGATGCTAGGTTAGTGGGCGTTATTGCACAAGTTCGGCATCGGTGAATGCGTCGGCGAATAATGGACTACTTAAGTAACGCTCTGCCGAGCTGGCGAGAATGACAACAACTTTTTTATCTTTGTTTTCTGGGCGCTCAGCAATGCGCTTGGCAGCAACAGCGGCTGCTCCTGACGAAATACCGGCTAAAATACCTTCTTCTTTCATCAATCGATGCGCCATTTCCATCGCTTCTTCGTTGGTGACCCGCTCAACCCCATCGAGTAGTTCTAAATCGAGGTTGTCGGGAATGAAACCGGCGCCAATTCCCTGGATTTTATGAGGGCCTGGTGTTAATTCTTCACCAGCCAACTTTTGCCCGATAATAGGAGAGTCTGCTGGCTCGACGGCGATCGATTGAATTGCTTTACCTTGCGTATTCTTGATGTAGCGAGTAACCCCTGTAATCGTTCCGCCGGTACCGACACCTGCTACAAAAATATCAATATCACCGTCGGTGTCTTGCCAGATTTCGGGACCCGTGGTTTGTTCGTGAATCGCTGGGTTTGCCGGATTTTCAAATTGTCCCAGAATAAGGTATTTATCGGGATCTTGTGCTTTGATTTCGGCGGCTTTTTCAATTGCCCCTTTCATTCCTTTAGCCCCATCGGTCAGTTCGAGCTTGGCGCCAAGTGCCACCAACAATTTACGGCGCTCTAAACTCATCGTGTGAGGCATGGTAAGAATTAATTTATAGCCTTTTGCCGCGGCAACAAAGGCAAGTGCAATACCGGTATTACCGCTTGTCGGTTCAACAATGGTGATGTCTTTGGTGAGCTTACCCGACTTTTCTGCATCCCAAATCATATTGGCACCAATGCGACATTTGACGCTGAAGCTTGGGTTTCGCGCTTCGATTTTTGCGTACACATTACCACTGGTGACGCGGTTTAATTTAACTAACGGGGTTTTACCAATAGTTTGTGGATTATCTTGATACAGATTTGCCATTGCCAATTCCTATGAAATGATCGCTAAAAGCGTTAAGATTTAGTTAATTATAGATAAGATTAATAACCTTTCATCGGTTAAACAAGAAACAGTTAGATATAACTAATAACCTATCTTTTTAATATTGGTATTCCTAATAGGTATAAAAGATAAAACACAATAAGGTAGGCTTTGTTGAGTTTTGCTGTATGTTTTACGCGTCATTGGTATGGGATGACCATATCGTTGTCACTGCGCGTCGATTAAATATCTTTTAATTCGAATAACATCCATACCGCAAAAACCAGCAGGCCCGAGAATAGGAAGATTATGGCAACATTTAAAGGTACCGAGCAATACATCGCGAGTCACGACTTACAACTGGCGGTTAATGCGGCGATAGCATTAGAAAAGCCGTTGTTGATTAAAGGTGAGCCCGGTACGGGAAAAACCATGTTAGCTGAGCAATTAGCGCAGGCTCTCGATACCGATTTAATTCAATGGCACATCAAATCGACGACACGAGCACAGCAAGGCTTGTACGAGTATGACGCGGTGTCGAGATTAAGAGATTCACAGCTTGGCAATGATGGCGTTAAAGATATCAGTAATTACATAGTTAAAGGTAAGTTATGGCAATCGTTTGTCGCAAACAAACGTCCGGTTTTGCTGATTGACGAAATCGATAAAGCCGATATTGAATTTCCAAACGATCTCTTGCTAGAGCTCGATAAAATGGAATTTTATGTCTATGAAACGCAACAACGCATTGTCGCCAAGCAACGACCCATCGTGATCATCACATCCAACAACGAGAAGGAACTACCCGATGCGTTTTTGCGCCGTTGCTTTTTTCACTACATAAAATTTCCAGACAAAGCCGAAATGCAACAAATTGTCGATGTCCACTTTGATAATTTGAAACAACAACTGCTCGACGAAGCATTGGCGGTTTTCTTTAACCTCAGAGAAATACCAGGGTTGAAGAAAAAACCATCAACCTCGGAGCTTATTGATTGGCTAAAACTGTTGGTGGCTGAAGACATTGATACGCAAACGCTACACGAAACCAATATAAGCAAAACCATACCGCCATTACACGGCGCGTTATTAAAAAATGAACAAGACGTTCATTTATTTGAAAAACTCGCTTTTATGCATCGTGGTGAGCGCTAATGCTAATTGATTTTTTCTTTAAGCTCAGAGAATACCAAGTTCCATGTACGCTAAGAGAGCTTTTAGATTTGCTCAATGCGATGAAACAGCGAGTTATATCGTGCTCGATTGACGATTTTTACCTGGTTTCACGGCTTATTTTGGTTAAAGATGAAAGCCATTTTGATAAGTTTGACAGAGCCTTTGCCGATTATTTTCAAGGTGTTAGTGAGGTAGATCTCAATCTTGCACAAATTCCTAAAGACTGGCTTGAGCGGCGCTTTCAACGTCACCTAAGCGATGAAGAGAAAGCGCAAATTCAACAAATGGGCGGCTTAGACGAGTTGATGAAAACACTTCGTCAACGCCTAGCAGAGCAAAAAGAGCGACATCAGGGAGGTAACAAATGGATAGGCACCGGTGGTACCTCACCATTTGGTGCCCATGGTTATCACCCCGGAGGGTTTCGCATTGGCCAAGATGGCAATCGAAATTTTTCAGCAAGTAAAGTTTGGGATAAGCGCGAGTTTAAAAATCTCGATGCCAATGTCGAGCTGGGAACGCGCAACATAAAAGTGGCGCTGAGAAAGCTGCGTCAATTTGCAAGAACCGGCGCTCTCACCACCCTTGATCTCGATGATACTATTCGCTCAACCGCGAAAAACGCTGGGTATCTTGATATAAAAATGCAGCCAGAGCGCCACAATGCCATCAAGGTGTTAATGTTTTTTGATGTTGGTGGCTCCATGGATGCTCATATTCGGGTATGCGAAGAGTTGTTTTCTGCCGTTCATACCGAGTTTAAACACTTAGAATACTTTTATTTCCACAATTGTGTTTATGAAAAAGTATGGACTGATAATCAACGTCGTCATCAACAAACGACTGATGTATGGGACATTATTCGACGATTCTCGAAAGACTATAAGATCATTTTTGTTGGCGACGCAACCATGGGGCCCTATGAAATCGGCTTTCCAGGGGGCAGTGTAGAGCATTGGAATGAAGAGCCCGGCAGTGTGTGGATGCAACGTATCGTCAATCACTTTGAACATTGTATATGGCTTAACCCACAGCCTAAAAACTACTGGCATTATTATCAATCTATTGATTTAATAAAACAAATTATGTCATCAAGAATGTATCCCATGACCTTGTCTGGGCTTTCAGATGGTATCGCTGAGTTGCTCTAGGGCGTGTTTATCTTTGTTTGATAATTCTACTTTAACGCACAGTAAAGCGATTTTGGCCTCAGCCCTAGCAAAAAGGTTACACCATGGTAATAAAAAAGTTGTTTAATCAACGCAAATTAACCAAAGACGAAACGCAAGACGTCATCACCCCATTTGCGTTTAAGCTCAATCAGTCAGTATTTGGTACACCGATAGCTAATCCCTATAAACGAGCAATTGCCATTTTGATTGATTTACTGCTTATTGCCATATTAAGTAGTGCTGGAGGCGAGATGTTGGCTGTTGCCATTGCCGTTATGGCATTTCGCCTTGGAAGTAAAAGACGAGCCAATGAGCAGGGCGTGCAACAAGGGTATAAACGTCGTACGCTGGCCCGTTTTATTGGTGCTTTTATCGTGTTGGTGGTGTTACTCGACAACGTAGCACCTATGGTTAACCGCTTTCTAAGTGATCATGCTATAGAGGAAGCTCGTGAGTACAATCAGTGGCAGGAACAGTATGGCAATACCAAGAATGGTAATATCCCTAGTGACATCATTGAAGGGGCGGTGGGTACAGAAATGGGCATCAGTGAAGCGCTCACCATCGCAGGTTTGACTATTAAAGTTGTAACTCAAGGTGAACAACGAAACTGTCAAGATGTTGATTGTTGGGGGAAGGTGATGGACGAAGTTCCCAAAGCGGCCAAAAAACTTAAATTAAATGACCAGCAGGCGCAAACATTGTTTGCAAAAATTGTCGGCGAACTCGGGCTTAACGACGCTGATAGCAAACAACTGAGAGATGATTTAATGAGCCAGTACAACGGCTCAAATAAAGATCAACCGCTTGCAGAAGGGGAGCAGGACGAAAACCCAGCCAATACAGACGATAGCGATGCGAGAGCAGCGACCAGCAACACCCCAGTTTCAGCGCAAGCACCTGCTCAACCGCATGAAATCAGCAGTGCCATTGATAACACCCAACTCGGACAGCTTCGCCAACAAAAAAGTCAACGACCGGCTGATGCTCCACGCCGACCCGTATATTCAATTATTGAATACGTGAAAGCAATTATTGATGATCTCGGCTTGGGGTTTGGTTGGGCAGCTTTGTATTTCACTGTGTTTACCAGTTGGTGGCAAGGACAAACCCCTGGTAAACGGTTAATGGGAATTCGCGTATTACAACTCGATGGTACACCGTTATCGGTATGGGATAGTTTTGGTCGCTACGGTGGTTATGGTGCAGGTATCGCCACTGGTTTATTGGGCTTTTTACAGATTTATTGGGATCCCAATCGACAAGCCATTCACGACAAAATTTCGGCAACCGTGGTGATTGATGAGCGCAAAAAAGTTGATCAAGCAATTATTGATGCCGCTAAAGCCAGTGCACAGCACCCTCAAGATGAACAAGCAGAAGATGAGCAAGTAACTGAAACGACAAGCACCATCACAACGCATGAAAATTCATAAACCCGCCATTTGTCTTGATTTAGAGGCGGTGGCGGCTCGTTGGCCGTGGTGTTTGGCAATGCAGACACCGTTTTAGTGGGTATAGTGCACTGCGTAAATACCTGTGCGCATTATTGGCTGTGAATAACACGGGGTGGTCAACCCGTGTATCACCCGCTGACTCATTGCATTAATCAATCACTCGCTTCGCCGTTATGGCATATCGTAATATCATATACTTAATCTCGCCTTGTATCTGGTAAATTGATCGCCATATCAACGGGTACAGATTGATATAAACAAACTATATGGAGTTTTTATGAGCCACTATCCACACTTGATGCAGTCGTTACAGTTGGGGGATATTACTGCTGAAAATCGCGTATTAATGGCACCTCTAACTCGAACACGAGCGTCTGGTGATATTGCCAATGAGTTAATGGCCGAGCATTATGCACAGCGCGCTAGTTCAGGCTTACTGATCGCTGAGGCAACGGCGGTGATGGCAAACTGCGCTGCGTTTTTAAATGGCCCCGGTATTTACTCACCAGAGCACGTAGATGGTTGGAAGAAAGTAACTGACGCGGTACACGCGAAAGGCGGTAAAATATTTTTGCAAATTTGGCACGGTGGCAGAGCCTGTCATCCAGACTTAAACAATGGCGTCACCCCCGTTGCCGCCAGTCCGTTGGCAATTACTAACGATGAAGTACACACCAGTGACGGCAAAAAAGCTTACACCGTACCCAACGCACTAACAAGCGACGGTATTGCTGAGATTGTTGCCGGCTTTAAACAAGGGGCAGTATACGCCAAACAAGCCGGTTTTGACGGCGTTGAAGTGCATGCGGCGAATGGTTATTTACTCGATAACTTTCTACGTGACGGCAGTAACCAGCGAGATGATCGCTACGGTGGCAGTGTTGAAAATCGAGCACGCTTATTGTTTGAAGTTTTAGACGCCGTAGTCGATGTTTGGGGAGCTGGCCGTGTTGGTGTGCGCACCTCACCTTTAAATAGCTTTAACAGTATGCACGATAGTGATCCGATTGGCTTGACCAAGTATTTAGCAGAGCGATTTAATGACTATCACTTGGCTTATTGGCACCTAATGCGCAGCGATTTTTTACAACAACAAACTGGTGATGTTATCAGCCCTGCACGAGCACTCTATCGAGGTAATTTAATTGCCAATATGGGTTACACTGCTGATGAAGCAGAAGAGGCTATCGCCTCAGGAAAAGTTGACGCCGTGGCTTTTGGTGTGCCCTACATTGCCAATCCGGACTTAGTGGAGCGCCTGGCGAGTAATACGCCGTTAAACAGTGCCGATCCTGACACCTTTTACCTAGGTGAGGCTAAAGGCTATACCGATTACCCATTTATCAATCAAACGGTTGATCAGTAACCGCCGTGTATATAACGGCGAATATAGCGATAACGCTGTTATTACAATAAACAAAGCCTAACCAGCTATCCGCAACCAAAAAAGGGATCGCAACGCGATCCCTTTTTGCACAACTCGCAAACCCCATTACATCCATGCATAACTCATTTTCAAGAACACATTGCGATGATCCCGAATAAGCGAACGCTGTTGGGGTCTATTGATTGCGTTGTCAGAATAACCTAAGAAAAACACCGTTTGCGGGTTGAGTTTGTACGAGTATATTAACTCAGTTGCTAAGTAGCGCTGTTGTTGTTCGCTAACGTCGAGCAGGGGGTTATTATCAAGGTTATAACGGGTGTTGTTGAATAACATGTTCAAGCGCAACAAATGATTAATATTGAACGCGTAAGTTAGGCGAAAATCAGTAATGTTTTCACGAAATACATAGTCATTATCGACGTCGAGTTGCGCATAGACTAAGTTTAATTGCGCTTCTAAATGAGATGTTACATTCCAGGTGAGGTAGGGCGACAGCTCATATATTTTACCGAGCCGATCATTGTTGTAATCTATGCTATCACCAACGCGACTAGCGGCACCGATGACTAGGTTGTTTACCGGTTGAGCTTCAGCATATAAATCAACATAGGTAAGTGCGAACAAACTGGTATTGTTATCAATGTCTGTTTGGTTGGTGTTATAGCGCAAACCCACGCGTTGCTCATCGCTGACCACCAGATCGAACAGCGACTGCCAAGGCCCTTCAACGGTGGCGCTTAGGCGCTGACTTTTACTAATAAGCTGTCTTTTTTGATTGTGTTCAATATTGTATTGCGCGCCGAGTGTCAGCGTTGACCACCAACTGCTATCGCTGTAGAAATAGCGATTTAAGGTGCTGGAAAATTTGGTGTAATCGTTGTGGGTTTGAAAGCCTAAATCAGCGCGAAAATACTCGGAAATATCTTCGTAGCGGTTGTCAAAGCGCCAGTATTCACTGCTGTGCTGATAGCGTAACTGGTAGGCTGCGCCGCTAAATTGCTGTTCAGAGGCATCGTTCAATGATGCTAAATAGCAATAGTCGTCGGGGCAATAATCGGTAAATAGCTGTTCGGGATAACGGGTGTTAGATTGCAATACTTGTCCGGTTATGGTGTCACTATCGGTAAGTTTAAGCTTACCATCAACCCCACTGACATAGTTATCATAGCTATCGGCGTCGCGCATAGTGGCAACCGCCCCAATAGATAGATCGTCATTTATATCGTAGCGATACCTAAACGCACCGGATATATTCTGCTCGTCAATCACTGAAACGGTTGAAAAAAGATTACCGGGTACAATAAAACTGGTGCTATTGTCTTCACTTAAGAAGCCGGCGAAAGAGTGCTTATTACTGCGAGCAGTCAGTTTTGAACCCCACTTAGGGTCGACGACATTACGGGTATAAACTAGGTTAAATGGGGTAGAAAAATACTCGGCATTATCGAGAAAAAAAGGGCGTTTTTCATCGTAAAAAAGCGCGCTCGTTTTATTTACTGACAATTGACCGCTGTCAGCTTCAACCGTTGAAAAGTCAGGGTTTATGGTGGCATTAAATAAAATGTCTGAACTTATCCCCCAGCGAATGTTAGCCCCAAGGTCAATCTCATCAGTATCTTGCCATGCACCGAGTTCCCGGTTATCGCTGTATACATTTCTGTTTTCTTCAATGCGATATACCAAGGATGGCGTTACTAATAGGTTGTCGCCTAACTCGGCATCAGTAAAGCCCTGTAAGTCGTCCATTTGACAAACCCAGCAGTGGTTGTCTTTATCGATTGGCATATTTGATATGCGCAAAATAGTGTCGCGCGGATAAATGCGAATTAACTCAAAGCCCCAGCGTTTGATGTCAATATTTTCATCAAAGTTAAGCTCGCGGTAAGGAATGGCCATCTCGACTTGATAGCCTTGGTCGGTGATTTTACCAAAAGCAGGCCATATCGCATCCCACAGATTGTTATCATCACCCGTCATTTCATTAGTTATGCCGTCGTTTTGCACGCCCAGAGGATTAACGAAAAACTTGTATGCCAAGCGATTGTTGTTAAAGGTATCTAACTTTATCCCGACGACATCATCGGCAAAGGCTTTATCTCGGTCTCGATAAAAACCGCGAATCTGCTGAGGGTTGGGGTCGTTGGCAATGAAACCTATGTATAAGTTTTCCCCATCTTCGTATAAATAGGCTGTGGTATCTATTGGACTTTTAGTGTTGTCATAGGGATAGTTGACGATGTTTAACTCGATTTTTTTCGCGTCTTGCCAAACAGGTTCGTCGAGTTCACCATCGAAATTAATTTGATAATCAAGTTGGGGAATGTCATAGGTCTTTGCCGTAGCATAAACGGCTGGGATGTTGAATAAGCACATGGCGAATACCAACTTACTCAACTTAGCAAGGGCAAGCCAAGCGTGACTAAATGCAATATTAACGGGCAAAATCATGACAACAACCTATGTTTGCTCTTTTTATTATAAGAATTCTACACGACGCGGAAATGGCCAAAAACAGTCGTTTCTACGCCGTGGAAAGTACCTACCCACTATGCCATAAATCGCTTTCTTGTGTAATAATATTGTAAAAAAAATATGTATAATGACAGGCGGTAATACTTCGGTTTATACAGACTAACTGTATGTTATATTTAAACTTAACAGCGTGTTATCATGTGCATTATGGATTGACATGATATCGCTACAGGGGAATAACGTGGTATTAAGTGTGATTGATATTGCTGCGGTATTGATATTTTTTGCTTGCTGGGTTGGCTACACTCAATTTTCGCGCAGAAAAGCCAAAGATACCGTTTGTATCGCGCGCGTGTTGCATCAGCATCGCATTTATTGGATGCGACAAATTTTTGATAATGATGCACGTGTATCGCATGCCAGTTTACTGGCTAATTTAGAGCGCCATGTGGCATTTTTTGCCTCGACAACATTGCTTATATTGGCAGGTTTACTCACTTTATTTACGCAAGTCGATAAAGTCACCGAGGTGCTCCAAGCGATCACCATCACGCCGGATCAAACAACGCACACTATTCAATTAAAATTAGCTTTGCTGGTGCTGATTTTCGTATTTGCATTTTTTCAATTTACTTGGTCAATGCGTCAATACGGTTTTCTTAACATTATGATCGGTGCATCGCCAGTAGCTTATAAAACTCAACAACCGCATTTACTCGATTACGCGACACAAATGGGCATCGTCCAAGATCAAGCCGGCCACGCCTATAACTACGGCCTGCGTTCGTATTATTTTGCCCTGGCTGCGATTGGTTGGTTTATTCATCCGTTGCTGTTTGTTGGTGCCAGTATATGGGTCGTGTACGTACTCTATTATCGAGAGTTTCGCTCTAAAACATTAAGAGCTATCGGTGCGGGCATCGAAAACTTAAATCAGCACGACCAACAATGAGCCAAACTCGACAGCGCTTAAAAACTTTGATAAAACCAGCGTTAGCGCCAAATGTACAGGGCGTTTTGATCCTTTGGTAAAAGCCGTGTTTTAGATAAGTAGTAAATGATGAATAAGCAGTTAGCACGTTTTTCGGTAAACGATTTTGATAAATACAATTGTTTGAAAATATCGATTTGGTATTGGTTAACGATTGCGTTTTTGATCAAAGGTTACGTGGTCGCTTTATTGAGTTTGAGTAACATGCGAGATAAATTAGCATTTATCCGCTATGTATATCCGAATCCTGACAGTTTTTACACCAGCCTATTAACCGGCATTCCCGGTATCCTTTTGCTTGTCGTTATATTGGCGCGGCGACCCGGTGCCGCAACCGTGATCAAGCGCCTGTGGCGCAAGTTTTATCATCTATTGGTTGTGGCAGTTATTGTTGAAACTGTATTCGTGTGGTTGTTGGTGGAGCCTGATTATAAATCACAGGTCGTTAGCGCGTTAGCGCAAAGTGCGCTGAGCTTAGCCCTGTTAGGTATTTTAGCATTTGATCACAGAGCGAAAATTAATTTATCTGAGTTTCCTGAACCAATAGAAACTGAGCCGAGTAACGGAAAAAAGCAAAAGACCTAATACGGTAATGGCTTCATTATCGTTATATCGAGCCTGTCGTGTTGCGCCAATGTCAGCAACTAACTAAGTCGTATTGTCACCGCACACCTCACGAGTTTCCTCAATACTAACAACAAGCCCCGAGGTCCCAGTTGATAGCGTCCTGGGGCGTCGGGGCATCGCAACTTATTCAATCGAGGTTTACATATGTCGTGTCAAGACAGGCATTCAATACCGCGAATCGGGGTTTTAAAATAGTGCTGTTGATCGCATTCCGCGTCTGGTAATTGGCCTGCTTGAATATTGCACTGTAGCGAAGGAAAAATCAGCTTGGGGTTGGCCAGGGTTGCATCGCGTGCATTGCGCAGCGCAACGTACTCTTGCTCACTTACGTGCTGATTAATTTGAATGTTATTGGCTTTTTGCTCGGCTACCGTGGTAATAAACTGCAATGCTCGTCCATTGGGCTGATAATCGTGACACATGTACAGTTTCGTCTCATCGCCAAGCGCATAAATTTTTTGGATAGACTGGTAAAGAGTGGCCGCATCACCACCTGGAAAATCACAACGCGCAGAGCCCGAGTCCGGCATAAACAAGGTATCACCAACAAACGCATGGTCGTTTATCACATAGGTCAATGAGTCATTGGTATGACCTGGGGTTTCTAGTACCTTAATGGTGTGTTCGCCAAGTGACAGTTGGTCTCCTTGCTTGAGCAATAAATCAAACTGTACGCCTTCGGTATTAAAGTCTTTTGCTAAATTAAATACCGTTTTAAAGGTTTTTTGAATAGCTCTAATATTGGCGCCTATGGCGATTTGCCCACCGAGTTTTTTCTGCAGGTAAAATGCGCTGGAAATGTGATCGGCATGAGCGTGCGTTTCAAGAATATACGTCAGCTTGAGGTGTTTCGCTTGTATAAACTCAATAAGTTTACTGCTGTGTTGAGTATCAATGCGACTTGACACAGGATCGTAATCGAGTGCGGGATCGATGACCACGCATTCGTTACTGACATCATCATAAACAGCGTAACTAATGGTAAACGACGCTTGGTGGAAAAAGTGTTGGATCTGTAATGCCATAATCTGCTCTTAGAATATTATTTATTAGTGAGACTATCGGCATGCATACTGCCTGATTGCTTTTAGCTGATCAAGGCTAAAATGCGTTTTAAGACTAATTTATAGCAAAAATGCATAAGGGGGCTAACAGCCAGCGTAAATGATGTATACAGAGGTTTTATTTAAGGGGACCGAGAGATTTTGGCAGTTGTTAAGTTGTGCAAGTCTCATCTTGAACTATCCGATGCAATTAACGGGTCTCAAATAAATCCCACCTTTTTATTATTTCACATTGGACAAATACGTTGTGATCGTTGTGTGCTACGTGTTTAATGCGACAAGGATAGATCCCACCTCCTTTAATGACTTGATTTGTCGGCTAACTTAGACGGTTATCGCAGATTATTTAGGCGTTACCAACATCAGGGTTCAACACCCCAGTACCAAACCTTGCCACTTACCCGTATAAGTTCTCCAATAATTGCAGCATTTACTGCGTCATTGCGACTAAACCCAACTGCAGTCAGCTATTGAAATCGCCTGAAATACCTGCTGCGTGTCGATGATACCTTGCCTCACCTTTTACGCATGAAGCTTCGTCAGTTTTGTTAATAAGTTGTTATACAAATTGCTACACAAATGTCATTGATTGATTTTTCATCGTTGCGGTAGTTTGTTTCATTCGAATGAAAGTTCGAATACATGGAAGGAAATTTCCTTTTACTTAAAATAATAATTAAGAAAAGAAGTTATGATAAATAATAAACAGCTATTTAAAAAAAGTTTAATAGCCACTGTCACTGCTATGTATGTCGGTTCCTCCGGCGTGGTAGTGGCTGAGCCAGGGGTCAAAAAAGTCCCTGGTACGAGTTTCTATGAACCCACTTTTACCGCTGAAGATATCGCTCAGGTACAAAAAGAACGTCAGCATTTCTTAAGTGGTGATGTATTTATTGGTCAACCGGGTGTTGCTAACAAAATCATTAACCCTCGCAGCCCAGAGCAAATTTTCCAAGCCGAGGAAGGTGTAACAGGCAAGCGTCAGTACATTGTGCAACTGGACGATGAACCTCTTGCCACCTACGACGGTTCCATTTCGGGACTGGCGGCGACTGCCGCCCCAAAAAACAGATCTCTGATGGCTCGTGGACACGTGAATGTTAAGTCTGCGGCTGCGATTGATTACCAAAACTATCTGGTCTCTCAACAAAAGCAATTTGTAAACCAGGTACGAAGTAAAGGCGCAACTGTAAAAGTAGAAAAGCGTTTCACGCTTGCCAATAACGCAATGCTGGTGGAAATGACCCAGCAGGACGCGCTATTAATGGCTCAGCAGCCGGGCGTAAAACGCATCACCCCAAACCGTATATTTGAGCTTCGTACCGACCGCGGTCCTGAGTTTATTGGCGCCGATGCGGCTTGGACTGACACATCAGCACCTAATGGTGTGGGGGCCAAAGGTGAGGGCATGGTGGTAGGTATCATAGATACCGGTATCAATACCGACCACGTCGCTTTTGCCAGTGATGAAGAGTATACCAACTCAAACCCCTTCGGCCCTGGCGTTTTTGTTGGTGACTGTGTTGAAGATCCAACGCTTTGTAATGACAAACTGATTGGTGTTCGCTCCTATTCGGAAATCACCGACGTGTATTCTGCACCAGAATTCCAACAGTATTCGTGGCAGTCAAAGATGATTCGCCCAGCTAACGGCGAAGACTACAATGGTCACGGCTCTCATACCGCCAGTACCACTGCCGGTAATATGGTAGAAAATGTACCGCTGCAAACCGTTGACGGTACCGAAACCAGTGATGGTGTCGATTTACCATTTAACTTTCCAAAAACTTCCGGTGTAGCGCCTCGCGCACATATTATTTCCTATCAGGTATGTTGGCCAGGAGGCGCGGGCGATCCATACGCTGGTTGTCCAGAATCTGCGATCCTATCAGCGTTTGAAGATGCCATCGCCGATGGTGTCGATGCGATCAACTTTTCAATCGGTGGTGCAGAAAACTTTCCTTGGGAAGATCCAATGGAGTTGGCATTTTTATCAGCTCGTGAAGCGGGCATTAGCGTAGCGGCTGCGGCAGGTAATTCAGGCCCATACTATTGGTCTGCAGATCACTCATCTCCTTGGGTAACGACCGTTGGCGCCACTAAGCATGATCGGGTTATCGATGCCGGTAAAACGTCTATTTCAGGCTTTGAAGGTGATGCACCAGCATGGCGCATTCCAAGCTCGCCGATTACAGGTAAAGGCTTTACCGAAGAAATTACCGGTGAATTTGTATTAGCGTCCAGTTTCCCAGACCCAGACGAAAACGATGCGTACTCGCCATACTCGTGTAACGTGCCATTCCCGGCAGACACATTTACGTCAGATCAAATTGTTGTTTGTGAACGCGGCGATATCCCTCGTGTTGATAAAGCGAAAAACGTTGCCGCGGGGGGCGCTGGAGGTATTGTATTAATTAATACTCAATACGGTCAGGCGACTGTTGCCGACAACTTTGTAATTCCAGGTATTAATGTTGCTTCTAACCATAAATATAAACTTGAGAATTGGATCAAGAACTCAACGTCGGGTACCGCTCGGGCAACCATCAATGTAGCAACCAACGATTACTACATGGATGAAAACCAGGCCAATAACCTGGCTACTTTCAGTTCCATGGGACCAAGCCGTACCAACAACACGCTTGTTCCGGACTTAGTCGCACCGGGTGTTGATATTTATGCGGCAAACGCTGATGACCAGCCATTTACCATGTATCCTCGTGCGTCCGACTGGACATTTATGAGTGGTACCTCAATGGCAACACCACATGTAACAGGTGCAATGACGTTATTGAGCCAGTTACACCCAGACTGGACACCGGCGGAAATCCAATCGGCATTAATGCTGACCGCTGGTGATGTGTGGTTAAACAATGGTTATCAACTACTCGAGCCTTATTACAACTTCATGGCCGGTGCCGGTTCTATTAATGTAGAACGCGCCAACAACACAGGCCTTGTCATGGATGAAACGATTGAAAACTACATCAATGCTAACCCACGTAACGGTGGCTTTGATAACTGGTTAAACATTCCATCTATGGTAGAAATGGAGTGTGAAGGTACTTGTACCTGGATGCGCACCGTAAAAGCCACCAAAGATGGCAGTTGGACGGTTACCGGTATCGGTCAGGAAGAGGGCGTAGAGATTAGCGTTTCTCCTGCCAACTTTACACTGAAAGCTGGCGAAACCCAGAGCATTATCATTAAGGCATCACTGCCTAGCATTATTGAGCAAAAAGTCGACCCGAGTGAGCCAGGAGCGCCTTGGGAAGTGGAGCTAAACAACTTCGCATTCTTTAACGGTAAAGTTGTGTTAAGCGAAAATAATGGCAATGCGCCGGATGTTCATATGCCTATTGTTGCAGCCAACGTGGCGGCGCAGTTACCGGTATCTCACAATATCGATATCACTCGTGAGCAAGGTTTGGACACCATTATCGTTAACACCGATGATTACTCCCAGTTAACGCCAAGATACTATGGTCTGGTGAAGCCAGAAATTCATAGCGCAGAGTTGACCACGGTAAGTCCATTCTTGTCGAATAACAATATTGAGAAAGGCTGGGACATTAGAGCGATTGAAGTGCCGGCAGGCACCAAACGCTTAATGGTGGAAGTGCAATCTCACGATTATAGCAATCAATTTATGGAGGATAATCCAAGATACGCGAGCTTTAATCCATTTATTGCCGTAGGGATAGACAAAAATGCTAATGGCAGTTTTATTCCGACCGAAGAACAGGCTGCTGAAGGTATTCACATGCGTGATGAGTACCGCGACGAGGTGGTTTGTTTATCGAGCTCACAAGCAGAAAACAATTACTGTAATCTGATTGACCCAACGCCAGGTACGTACTGGATAGCAACCATGGCCATTAATGGTTCAACCGGTGAGTCCACAACCATCGATACCGGTGTTGCCTTAATCGGTAACAATTCAGACAACGGTCAGCTGAGTATAACGGCGCCAGTATCGCATGACGGAAATGGTGATTACCCGCTGACTATCGGTTGGGATATTCCGGGTGCGAAGAAAGGTGATAAGTACTATGGTGGTTTTGACCTAGGCAATACCGCAGGTGCTGAAGGCACTATCGGCTTTACTGCATTGAATTTCACTCACACTGGTGACGCAGTGAGCTGGGAAGTCAGTCAGGATAGAGCAAAATCCATGGACGTTATCGACGTTACCATGAAGGTTAAGCCAAACCTGGAATCAGATGATCGCAATTATAACTTCGCCATTACGCTACCAGAAGGCATGCGCTTAGCACCGGAAACCGTCAAAGCGAATAATCCGCAAATCAAAGCAGCTATTCAGGCTGATGAAAATGGCTTGACGTTAGCGGGTACGCAGTTATCTACTCGAGATGTCATGCGTGACTATGTCATGACCACTAACCTCACCGATGAGATGTGTCATACACCTCTGATTGATGAGTATTCAGACGGTGGTTATATCGACCTGCATGGTGAATACCGCATGCAACCAAACGCCGAGTGGATGGTGGGCGATCACAGAAATTACGTCGATGCACCGATTGACTGGCTGTTCTGGAATCACGACGCGAGCTTCAAACTTTACAATCAGGAAAATGGTGGTTTTATGCGTATGCACGCGGTAGGAGCCATGCAGTTTAACCAAGCGTATTGGATGATGCGCCTGCATCGTGGTCCAGGCTTCCTGTATGAGTCACTTGCACCTTTCTGGCGCGGTAGCTTTACCATGGATTACCTGCGCAATCCGGACAACCCTCGCGGTTTAACCATTGCATCGCAATACGCTGTGGAACGTCCAGATCTGGGAGATTTATTATTCCTTGAGTTTGATAACGTGACCGACAGCAATACCGGTGATGAATTCGACTTTGAAATGATTCTGCGCAGCGGTATTGACGATCATCCAGGCATGCATGAGATCATCTACGCATACGATAATCTCGGTGCCGATCTGGCCAAAGGTGTGGTCATGATTGAAGGTTTCGATTCTCCATTCTCCGTTAATGTGGGTCCTAAAAATGATTATCTGTGGAAAGTGCTTGGTTTTGATAACCTCGACCAAGTTTTACAAGATGACTTGGTGGTATGTTTCGACTACGTAGGTCCGGAGCAAAGTGAAATCGAAGTGTCATTCAAAGTTGCGGTTCAGCCAGAAGCGACAGGCAAAGACTTAACGATTAACTTTGACTACGACCTTGAAGGTCAGGACAGCGTGGCTTTAAGTCATAATGTATCGGTTTCCAGCAACCTGAAAATTGCTGAATTCGCGGACATGACGGTTGACGAGAATGGTCGCATTGATGGTATCGAAGTCTTCTATGTCGACGGTAACAAAGTGCCAAACACTATCGAAGTAACCGGTGAGAATATCAGTGCAGAAATCGATGGTGATACGTTCAACCTTATCCCTGATGCTGATACGCATGGTGAAACCATGGTTACGGTTACGGTTCGCGATATAGAGCATGCCAGTGACTTTGCTTCGACAACATTTATGTTGACGGTGATCTCCGATGGCATTGAAAAAGGCTGTACGGATAGCGAGGCATCAAACTACGATAGCAATGCTAACGAAGATGACGGTAGCTGTGAGTACGAAAAGGATAAGGACAAAGATAAGCTAAAAAATAAAGAGACAGAGTCAGGTGGTACTATGTACTGGTTACTACTGATCGTCGCTAGTGCGTTACTGCGCCGACAAGCAAAATAATATCGCCTTTTCAGCAACACATATTTTGTTGAAGGGGATTGATTTGATTGTCCTTTAAATAAAAGAGGGTCTATTGAGACTAATGCCGTTCACTTAAGGTGAGCGGCATCTTTATTTTTAGGGTACCGTGTTGGTCTTGGTTTCACGGTTCTTGGAAATGTTCTCCCCCGCCGTGGCTCCAGTATTAGGCTATCAGCCATGGAGTAGAAGTGCTTAAGCTGGCGTGGAATCGCTCCTGGTGAAGAGTACGGTAATCCGACGAGTAGCCGCATTACATGCGCCAAACTTCCGTTGAAGCTCAACTGGTATGGAAGGTAATTCCCTTTGAGCGTTTGACACATTTTTACCATCTGATATCGAATTAGGTTGTAAGTCAGAAGTATTCCCCAGAGTTCTTGCTTTACAAGCTCTGGCAACCTGCTTCTCAGCGTTAACCTATTGCCAAGCATATATTGTTTTTGCTCTCGATATCCAAGTTCAATCTCCCATCTATGGCTATATAAATCGCCGATATCGGCTGAAGGATATCGCATAGGGTCAATCATTGACGTGAGTACACTTTGACTTTTGCCGTTTATTTTTCGCGTAATCAACCTTACTTCAATATCGTTCGGAAGCTCTGGCCACAGCTTCCTCGCTCTGGGATTTGAGGTCAGTCGAACCAGTTTGTCATTACGACCAAGGCTTCTGATAACGTCATATTGAAGGTTCTTCTTCAGTGGTATTAGCCAGTGTCTTTCATTTCCTGTAGATTGCCATTTATGCAATAGCCCAAGAGAATAAAACCCTCTATCAAATAATGTCAGACTGTTATCGGGTGTCGATTCTATTAGCTTCTCGGCTAATACCATCTCATTCACGGTATAATCATCAAACGCGCTTCCTGTAATTAAGTGGCTACTTAATTCCATTTGGCACACCATTCTCACTTGAGGGTATTGTGTGTTAGTCGGTTTCGTATATGCGCTGTTGTTTTCTTTTGAGTCGTCTGTCCGCCATACAACACCATCGACTCCAAGCAAGGTTAATCCATTCCAATGAGGGTGCTTAGCTTCTTTGTTCCAACGTTTTTGTGTACAGTCAAATAAAGCTTTCATAGCTGCTTCGCCAAGATTCTTGCGACGCTGAGTCAAAGCGCTAGGAGCAACAAAAGGTTTTCCATCTCTATCTACTATATCTAGCATGTTTACAACGTCAGCCATCGATTTATCGTTGTATATAGCCATTCCAATCAATAACCACGCCATAGACTCTAGAGTGAGCTTACGTTTTCTTAAGGTGACCGTTTCTGTCAGTTCATATGCTTCTTCAATCAACTCAAGTGGTAATAAATCAGCTAATGTTTCGACTTGGCTAGGCCTAAAGTGGTTAATTGAGTCGAGAGCGGTAGAAAGTTGCATAAAAAAATCCGTAATCAGAAAACTGATTACGGATTTTGCATGATCGTTTAGATCGGTCAACCGATCATTTTCTTAACTGATCGGCATTAGTCTATTAAGACCCTCTTTTACTATCTTGAAAAACTTTTAAACCATTAAGCATCAAGCGAGACTGAGTCGCTGCTGATATCAGTATCAATCTGCAGTCATTTACCTGACAAACATCTGTCTAGACAAGCCCTGCCCATTAAGCTTAAAAAAAAACTCTGGCATAGAAGTCAAAGGTGTTATTTGACAAACTTGATGTGACCCGTAAAAACGAGTACCGCACACCTGATTAGTGCCGCGTACTATTTACTGATAAACCGCTACTAGCTTGGCTTGTATCCGCTATCTTCTAACAAGTTACTTTGTTCGGCGGCGTTACGAGCTAACTCGTCACAACGTTCGTTTTCAGGGTGACCACTGTGGCCTTTCACCCAGTGCCATTGCACGTCGTGTTTGTTGGTTTGTTCGTATAGTTGCTGCCACAGGTCAACGTTTTTGACCGGCTGTTTACTGGCCGTGCGCCAATTGTTTTTTACCCAGTTGTGAATCCAGCTGGTAATACCTTGGCGCACGTATTGGCTGTCGGTGGTTAGGGTGACGCGACACGGCTGCGTGAGCGCTTTTAAGGCGGCGACACAGGCCAACATTTCCATTCTATTATTGGTGGTTAAGCGATAGCCTTGACTCAATTCTTTGCGAATGTCTTTGTATATCAGTATCGCCCCATAGCCACCCGGACCTGGATTACCTAAGCAAGAACCATCGGTGTATATTTGCACGTGTTTTGTCATTTTGTTTATCACTGAATGTTTTTTAAAGGCAGTTTATCAGGTAATATGACAAGGATATAGCACGGTTAAATATTTATTGAGTTAGCAGGTATTATGCAGCAGCAAGAAGAACGACTCATTGTCCTCGATACCGAAACCACCGGTATCGATCCAAAGCAAGGGCATCGCATCGTAGAAATTGGTTGTGTCGAGTTGGTAAACCGCAAGTTCACCGGTCGAACGTACCACGCCTACATTAATCCGCAAATGCACATGGAACAAGAGGTTATTAATGTTCACGGTCTAACCAACGAGTTTTTAGCGGACAAGCCGCTGTTTAATCAAGTGGTTGACGAGTTTATTGATTTTATTAAAGGTGGCGAACTGGTCATTCACAACGCTCGATTTGACGTTGGTTTTATGGATCATGAATTTGCTATGACGCGTCGCGGTTTGCCGATGACCAGCGATATTTGCACGGTAACCGATACATTAAAAACGTCACGTGACGAATTTGGCTCACCAAAGACGCTCGATTTTCTCGCCAAACACTACGGTGTTGAAAAGCTTGTCGACCGTACCTATCACGGCGCTTTAATCGATGCTCAGTTGCTAGCCTACGTTTACATTGAAATGACGCGCTATCAAAATACGTTGTCACTTCATCAAGAACAAGAAGGTACGCAGGCAGATGGTATCCGTCGTTTGAGCGCTAATCGACCGCCACTTCGCGTTGTCAGTGCGTCTGAACAAGAATTAGAGGCACATGATCAGCGGTTGAGCGCAATTGAGAGCAAAGCAGGAAAAACTATCTGGAGACAAGAGGCGACACTTGACGCCTAAATCATTTTTCAGGTGAATAATAAATGTGCAATGCAACGGGTTTGTGTTGGCAAAAGCAACGGATTGATTAACAAATGTTCGCTTGAACATTTTTCTTAAAAAAGTTGTTGACTCATGACAACAGTACCCTTATTATTCGCCCCGCATTCAACGACAACGTGTTGAATTAAGCCTTAGCGGAGTGGTAGTTCAGTTGGTTAGAATACCGGCCTGTCACGCCGGGGGTCGCGGGTTCGAGTCCCGTCCACTCCGCCAATCTTGTTTGATGTGTTGTTGTCGTTTATATCCTAAGTGGAGTGGTAGTTCAGTTGGTTAGAATACCGGCCTGTCACGCCGGGGGTCGCGGGTTCGAGTCCCGTCCACTCCGCCAACGATATAAACATGAAAATCCTATGCGGAGTGGTAGTTCAGTTGGTTAGAATACCGGCCTGTCACGCCGGGGGTCGCGGGTTCGAGTCCCGTCCACTCCGCCAACGATTTTCAAAAGTTTGCATTATATCCTATGCGGAGTGGTAGTTCAGTTGGTTAGAATACCGGCCTGTCACGCCGGGGGTCGCGGGTTCGAGTCCCGTCCACTCCGCCACGATATAAGTTTGCAAGATTCCTATGCGGAGTGGTAGTTCAGTTGGTTAGAATACCGGCCTGTCACGCCGGGGGTCGCGGGTTCGAGTCCCGTCCACTCCGCCACGTATCTTCAGCTGTATCGTCATAAATCGCCTCAAGGCGATTTTTTTGTATCTGTCGCCTGATAAACCCCTTCATTCGCCAATTTAACTTCACTCTCTTGGTTGCTGGTTTAAATGCAACATAGCTGTTGATGGTAGATCATCATCACGACTCATTGAGTGCTGTTTAATATAAATGTCGTGTTTAGAGTAGGGGATTTCGATACGGCAATCAGCAAAGCGTTTATAAATGGTAGTCAATACTTGGTCGGTGATACGTCCGCGAAATTGTGGCTCTCGTATCCAGCCCATTAATTCAAACTCAAGACCTGAGTCACCAAAGTTTCGAAATCTTACCACTGGCTTTGGAAAATCACATATATCGTTGTCTTCATCGGCTATCGATTGTAAGGTCTGTCGTACTTGGTCAATATCACTGCCATAGGCAACCCCAACCTTGCAGCGGATACGATAAGTCGTATTCGGGCCACCCGATTCATTGATCACTTTTGTATTGCCAATAACCGAGTTTGGTACCGTAATTTCGATATTATCTCGGGTAAGTATGCGTGTGCTACGCAGGCCTATGTTGGTCACTTCTCCTCGTTCCCCAGATTCTAAAACGACGCAATCACCTATTTTGTAGGGCGCATCCGCCATGATAAATACCCCTGAAAATAAATTGGCTAGGGTATCGCGAGCGGCAAAGCCTACGGCAATACCGACAATACCAGCTGACGCTAGTAGTGCCGACATGTCGATGTCCCAGCTCGATAAAATGTAATAGATCGACAATACCCATATGACAATCATTGCCAAATTGTGAAACACCGGTAGTGTTTGTGGAGTTAACATTGGAAAATGATTCTCGTTATTGGCCATTCTCTGCAATAAAATTTTGGTTACTTTAAGTAAGAATGCCGTCCAAAGTATCAGTAACAGGCTAATAAAAATCGGGATCACTATGGTCGATATAAACCTTGATATGGGTACTAAGGTATTAGCAAAAATAAAGGCGAGTACAAAAATGGTATAAAACAGGGGTTTACGCAGTAAATTTATGAGTGATTCGTCTAAGCCAAGGTTGGTTTTGGCAATGACGATACGCAACCAAGCAATAACAATTCGGTCTAAAATCCAAGCGACGATCCATGCCAGCAGCAGTGCCAGGGCTGTATGTAGTAATGAATTTTGTGCAACGACGTTAAAAAAAGCGGTCAGGTTATCGCCAACGGTTTCTAGCGTATTCATTTTTGTTATCCTTAAGGGTCATAACTGGCGTTAATGACTGGGGGAGATTATTAAATGGATATGATAAGTTTATGAAAACATGTACTTATTGCCAGTTTACGTGAGAAAGTAGGCTGATAAATATCGCAACTTTGCGGGTAAATGTGGTCAAATTACCGGCAAACGATCAATTTGTAAAACTTGTATTTACCGGGTTCTATCTTATAGTGAAGGCATTCAATTTACGGAGCCCACATGAAATACACGGTGACAATTGACATTGATGCCAATATTGAACGGGTTATCGATTTATTCGATAACAGTGAGAATATGCGTCATTGGCAACCAGATTTGATCAGTGTAGATACAATCAGTGGTGCGCCTGGCAAAGTGGGCAGTGAAGCGCGTTTGGTTTATCAAATGGGAAAGCGAGAGATCGTGATGACTGAAGTGATCACTAAAAAATCGCTGCCACAAACGTTTAACGCCGTGTACGAAACCGCTAATGTGTGGAATTTAGTTGAAAACTCATTTATCGATCTTGGACAGGGACGGACTCGATGGGTGTGTACCAACGAGTTTAAGTGCACTGGCTTTGTTCGAGTGTTGTCTCTTCTTATGCCAAATATGTTTAAGCAGCAGTCCATTAAACACCAGCAGTTATTCAAAGATTTTGTCGAAAACGCCTATTAGTTAACGCGCCTTGCGTTGTCCGCTTTGATTGCGACTTGCTCGCGATTAAATATCTCCACTCTACAACATCAATAAAGGTTTTAGCTAAAAGCCGCTGTCATGTGTAGGTAAGTTATCTGGCGAGGGAGCGACTAGCACGCAAGCTGTTGCGCATTAGCTGACAAAAAGGCCGAATCAATTGATTCGGCCTTGGTAATTATACTGTATTTTACCTAGGCAAAATACGGGATAATGTGTTTTTTAAGCTGCTTGCTCGTCTTTATCAGCACTATTATTTGCTAAATGCTTTTCTTTATTAGCAACCAACTCAAACGGATCAAAGTCATCAACATTAATAACCGCTTTGCGCTGTGCTTCAGTTAAGATCATTAGCTCGCTTTCTTGCTCGCTAATAATGCCTTTCTCTAGAGCCATTTGGGCTAGCTGGTCAAGGTTGATAATGCGATGGCGTTGCGATGTTGCCGCGTTGATTTTATCAACAATAGCTTCGACCTGAATAATATTTTCAAGCGTCACTTCAAGTTGACCAAATACATTACCATCGGTCTTGTCGAGGTATTGTCCTTGGCCAATGCGGTTACGGGTCTCACTTGGCACCTGTAAAATACGCGCTACCTTGTGGTCAAGCTTGTCTGATGGTTTGGTCAATGACGGGCCAAAAGGCATCACCATCAGTTTGAACGCTTTACCGACAAATGGTACTGGGAAGTTCTCACAGATATCCTTCAACGCTTGTTCGCACTTGTACAGGCTATCTTCAACAGCCCACATCATCAATGGCTTGTCTTCAACTTGACGACCTTCATCGTGGAAGCGCTTCAACGTTGCCGAGGCGAGATAAAGGTAGCTTAGCACATCGCCTAATCTGGCTGAGATGCGTTCGCGACGTTTTAAGTCACCGCCTAACAGGGCCATTGATAGGTCCGACAGAAGAGCTAAATTAGCGCTGAACTTGGTCATTTGACGATAGTAATGACGCGTTTCATCTTTAAATGGTGCTTTGACGAAGCGCGTGCCAAAAAAGCCGAACAATTTAGAGCGCACTAAGTTAGATAAAGTAAAGCCGATGTGACCAAATAGCGCTTGGTCAAAGTCTTGCTGACCTTGTACCATATCTCTGTTGTTTGCCGCTTCCATTTCTGCCAATACGTAAGGATGACAGCGAATCGCACCTTGACCGTAAATGATCATATTGCGAGTTAGGATGTTGGCACCTTCTACGGTAATGGCAATTGGCGCACCTTGATACCCACGGGCTAAGTAGTTGCTAGGTCCCATACACACGCCTTTACCGCCGTGAATGTCCATTGCATCACTAATACAGTCACGCATTTTTTCGGTTAGGTGATATTTACAAATGGCCGAAATAACCGACGGTTTCTCACCTAAATCGACAGCGCCTGTCGACATTGTGGTGACTGCGTCCATAAGATAGGCATTGCCGCCGATGCGCGCCAACGCCTCTTCGATACCTTCCATCTTGCCAATCGGCAGTTTGAACTGACGGCGAATGTGGCTGTATGCACCTGAGGCCATTGCGGCTTGCTTAACCCCACCAGCAGCGTTAGACGGTAATGTGATTGCTCGACCAACCGACAAACATTCAACCAGCATGCGCCAGCCTTGGCCGGCCATTTTTGCACCGCCAATAATGAAATCGAGCGGCACGAACACGTCATTGCCTTGGGTTGGACCATTTTGGAATGGAATGTTCAACGGGAAGTGACGACGACCAGTGATCACGCCATCTATGTCGGTTGGGATCAAGGCACAGGTAATGCCAAGGTCTTCTTCATCACCCAATAAGTTGTCAGGATCACGCAACTTAAAGGCCAAGCCTAAAATTGTCGCAACAGGTGCCAAAGTAATGTAGCGCTTATTCCAAGTCAAACGCATACCGAGCACTTCTTCACCATTGAATGTACCTTTACAAACGATGCCGTAATCAGGAATGGCACCAGCGTCTGAACCCGCTTCCGGACTGGTTAAGGCAAAACAGGGGATCTCCTCACCAGTCGCCAAACGCGGTAGGTAATAATCTTGCTGCTCTTTCGTTCCGTAGTGCTGCAATAACTCGCCCGGGCCTAATGAGTTAGGCACACCTACGGTACTTGCCAATACAATTGAAACGCCGCTTAACTTTTGCAGTACGCGCGATTGAGCGTAAGCACTGAACTCGAGTCCACCGTATTGCTTCTTAATGATCATCGCAAAAAACTTGTGATCTTTTAGATACTGCCAAATATGCGGCGGTAAATCGGCTAGCTCATGAGTCACTTCCCAGTCGTCGACCATACGGCAAACTTCTTCTACTGGGCCGTCTAAAAACGCTTGCTCTTCTTGCGATAAGCGCGGTTGTGGGAAGGTGTGTAATTTGTCCCAGTTAGGCTCGCCTTTAAACAACTCGGCTTCGTACCACGTCGTACCCGCATTGAGTGCTTCTTTTTCGGTAGATGACATTTCTGGCATCACCTTTTTGAACATTTCGAGTAGTTTGTTACTGATTAATTGACGGCGCAAACTGGTGACGTTTAATACAGCGGCAATGGCAATGAATACTAGCCAACTGAAAAAGCCAACCTTCGAGAATGCGGTGCCAACAATCATTAACACAGTATAGGCAGCGGTAAATAACCCTAAAGAGGCCCGAGCATACGCTAGGTAACTCGTGACCGCGATAAAAACGAGTAAGCCAATTAAAAATTCCACGTTAACTCCTGTTGTATTCTTTATTATGGTAAGAGGTCTTACCACTTAAGCTAAGCATAAATACAATTGAAAACATTTTCAAATGTTTTATTTGCAAACTTGGATAACAATTTTTCCTTATACAAGAAAGTGTTGGCAAGAAATGGCGAGAGTAGACAGCGAGTCTGGGCAACCGCGTTACAGCTGACGTTGCCAATAAAGCACATTTTTAAGCCGCAAAAGTTATTTATATATACGTATAAAGTATAATTTAGTCTCAATTTATTACGAATTTATGGTGCCAATTTCGCCAAAAACGGGTAGTTTAAATTTGCCTATAGCGCTCAGCTTAACGAGCAATAACGGTGAGCTTTTTATTTAACCTCAACCTCATCCACTCATTGGCGGGCAAAACCCTAGCCGAATGTAAGCGCACGCTGAGTTAGCGATGATTTGATACGAGAAAATCAGTGTTGGTAACACCAGATCAATAGAGGAGAAAATACCATGTGTGAATTGTTGGCGATGAGCGCGAATGTGCCAACAGATATCTGCTTTAGTTTTGCGGGGTTGATCCAACGCGGCGGAAAAACCGGTCCCCATAAAGATGGTTGGGGCATCACCTTTTACGAGGGTAAAGGTTGTCGTACCTTTAAAGATCCTCAGCCCTGTTATCGCTCTGAAATAGCCCAATTGGTCAGTCGTTATGCGATCAAAAGTGAGGCAGTTATATCGCACATTCGCCAGGCTAACAGCGGTGGCGTCAATTTAGAAAACACTCACCCATTTACGCGAGAACTGTGGGGGCGAAATTTGACTTATGCTCACAATGGTCAACTTGATGGCTATCACATAGCACTGCAAACAACATCGTTAACAGCTATTGGTAGCACCGATAGCGAACAGGCCTTTGTTTGGCTGATAGAGCAGTTGCGAGAAAAATTTGGTCACCGCAAACCCGACAATGAGACGCTTTTTGCTTACCTTGCACAACTGTGTGTCGCGATTAACCAATTTGGGGTGTTCAATATGATTTTATCCGATGGCGAGTTTGTGTTTGCTTATTGTTACAACAATTTACACTACTTGACCCGTCGCGCACCGTTTGGCCCCGCTCGTTTGAAAGACGCCGATGTCACCATTGATTTTACCCAAGAAACGACCGAGCGTGATATTGTCACTGTAATAGCGACAGCACCACTAACTATTGACGAGCGCTGGACAAAAATGCAGAGCGGTCAATGGTGCGCCTTTATTGGCGGGCAACTGATAGCAAGTGGACAGCTACAAGCCCCTAAGGTGAAGTCGCATATACAATCTGACCTCAAGCCATCAACCTTGCCTGCTGAGGCTGATAAAGTCAACTGACGGCCAACACATTTGACGGTCAAGACGCTAAGTTAGTGGTAACTAGAGTAAGCTGTGCAGGGCAGCGAAGTGGCATACGCATAAGGTCTTGTTGTCAAATGTGAGTGTTTACTCACCGAGAGGTGTTTTTTCTGTTGTCGCATTCTCGGTTTTAACACTGACCAGTTTCACTTCAAATTCTTTCAAACTGCCGTCTATTTGGTGCAACTTAACCATTAGGTTGCCGAGCTCTGGCGCGAACCAAACATACGTGGTTTGTTTGTTGCTTTTTTCGCGCTTTAATTTTATCGCCTTAACCTCGCCATAAGGCACGCTAATTTGTTCCTCACCCATGTATTCATAGGTGTAGTTTTTAACATTGCCCGATGTGGTCAAGGTGGCGAAATCGAAGTGTTTAATCCCGTTTAGTAAATTTAAGCGCGATTGAAGGTGGTAACTGAGCTTACTTTGCAAGCCTTGTGGCCAGTCGATATCGATGGTTTTTTGTTTTTTTAAGTCAGTCACTTGTGACTTTTGTCGATTAAACGACCACGAATATCGCTTGTCTTTGCCTGTGCCTTTGCGAGTCGAGTGATAGGTGATTGGAATAACTTGGCCATCGATAATTTTATTGGTGGTTACCTCACGGCGATGATCTGAGAAGATCAGCCATTCGATGTCGGTTTGGTAACTGAATTCAACCGTGTTATCGGCGAGGTTTTTTAGTGTACGAGTGGCTTTACCGACCGTGTTATCGTCGTGATAAATGTGGTACTGGGCGGTAAAATTTGGCAGTTGCGAGACTTTATCAGTGTTAACTGCAGGCTCAGCAGTTGCTGATGGTACAACACTGCTCAACGCAATCAGTATGAGAGATAGAAGTTTACTGCCCATATACACCCTTTAACTAAACTATTGATAATAGTCCTTTGGAGTATACAGGCAGAACTTAGTTCCATGTCAATGGTTTTATTGTCGCTCGGTGGCGGACCTAGTCGTTAGCATAACCGTTTTCAGGTAACACATTACCGTCAAGAGTCACACCAGCATCGCCTACAGATAATCGACCAGAGCAAAACCAATCGACCACAAGTGGGTAAATTCGGTGTTCTTGTTCGTGTACTCGCGCTTGCAGATCAGCGACGCTATCACCGGCAAAAATAGGCACCTTAGCTTGTAAAATAACGGGGCCACCGTCAAGTTCTTCGGTGACAAAGTGAACGCTGACACCATGTTCTTTGTCGCCAGCGTCAAGTGCTCGTTGATGGGTGTTTAAGCCTTGATATTTGGGTAATAAAGACGGGTGGATATTTAACAACCGACCTTTGTAATGCTGAACAAACTCTGGAGTCAAGATGCGCATAAAGCCAGCAAGAACAACCAAATCAGGTTGCCAAGCATCGATTTTATTGATCAATGCATGGTCGTACTGTTCGCGACTCTCAAATTCTTTATGTGATAACACCAGATTAGCTATGCCGGCTTTTGCTGCGCGCTCTAATCCAAAAACATCGGCTTTGTTCGACACTACACCAGTGATAGAACCCGCTATTTTGCCGTCAGCACAGGCGTCAATAATGGCTTGTAAGTTACTTCCACTGCCAGAAATCAGAACAACAATATTTTTGTTTTCCGAGCTCATTAGTTAATTTCCACCTGCTCATCGCCATCGTTAGCAGTGTTAATTTGACCAATATGCCAAGCTTGCTCACCATGTGCGGCTAAGATTTCTAAGGCCTTGTCTTTTTGCTCAGCTGGCACAGCAATGATCATACCGACACCACAGTTAAAGGTGCGATACATTTCATGGGTAGTAATATTACCTTGCTCTTGTAGCCAATTGAAAATGGCAGGCCATTGCCAGCTATTGCCATCAATCACCGCTTTTGTTCCCTGCGGTAATACGCGTGGAATATTTTCCCAGAAGCCACCACCAGTGATATGCGACAATGCATTAGCTTTAACCTCTTTAAGCATAGCTAACACAGGTTTCACGTAAATGCGAGTTGGTTCTAATAAATGCTCGGCGATACTCTTGTCACCTAACATCTCGCTAGTATCGGTGTTGTTCACTTCTAGAACTTTGCGGATTAAAGAAAAACCATTCGAGTGAGGACCTGACGACGCAAGCGCGATTAGTTGATCGCCAGCTTGCACATCATCACCAGTTATTAACGCTGACTTTTCAGCAACACCGGTACAGAAACCAGCGATATCGTAGTCGCCTTGATGGTACATGCCAGGCATTTCTGCGGTTTCACCGCCAACTAAGGCACAACCAGACTGAATACAACCTTCAGCGATACCTTTAACGACATCAGAAGCAACGTCTACATCAAGCTTGCCAGTTGCGTAGTAGTCTAGGAAGTACAGTGGCTCAGCACCAAGTACGAGTAAGTCGTTAACGCACATCGCTACTAAATCGATACCGACAGTGTCGTGTTTCTTCAGATCAATTGCCAAGCGCAATTTTGTGCCAACACCATCGGTGCCTGAAATTAATACCGGCTCTTTGTAGCCTGCAGGAATTTGGCACACGGCACCAAAGCCACCTAAACCGCCCATAACCTCTGGACGAGTGGTTTTTTTAACTGCGCCTTTGATGTTTTCAACTAATGCATTGCCCGCATCAATATCAACACCGGCATCTTTGTAGCTTAATGATTGTTTTTGCTCGCTCACGATGAACCCTTAAAATGTTTTGCTGTCTAGGTTTACAGAATGTGTAACCTAAATTTTTGTCGAACTTTTCACGGCGCGTATTCTACCAGTGCTTAGAGCGATATAAAATGTTTCTCAGAAAATATTTTTTTTCTAGCCTAAATGGCTAATCTTTATGATAATATTCGCGTTATGAAATTAACAAATATACTTAAACCGTTAACTTGGGGTATCACCTTTGCCTCGTTTATGTCATCGTTTGCAAGCCAAGCGATTGAAATTGACGATCTTTATCAGGCTAAAGTGAATTATTCACAAGAGCAGGGCGGACGTGATAAAGCCTATCGACAAGCATTGGAACAGGTACTGGTGAAGCTAGCTGGGCGCGATTTTGTGCGCAACAATGACGAGCTCAAGCAGGCTCTCAGTAAACCCTCAAAATTTTTGAGTGAGTACCGCTTCAATAGCATCGGTGAACAACCTGTTTTGCAGGCCGAATTCGAGGTCGATAAAATTGACGGTTTATTGCGCCAGGTCAATGCCCCGGTGTGGGGAAAACACCGCCCGCTAATCGCGGTGTGGATGATTGATGAGCAGGGCTCAAGTCGCACAGTCATTGACGATTCAAATCAACAAGTTAAACAGCAGCTGCAGCATTGGTTTAATCAACGAGGCTTGGCAGTACGGTTTCCATTAATGGACTTAACCGATGCTATGATCACCTCAAACAGCGATATTTGGGGGCGGTTTAAAGACACCATAGTTAAAGCGTCACAACGTTATTCGGCCGATGCTGTGCTAGTGTTAAGGGTATCGGATTCGACCCTGGTTAATGCAGAAATTCAAAACACGCAATATTGTGCCCCACTTGATGACTGTAACAACACTGCGTTTGCGGGAGACTGGCAGTTGTGGAACGGCGATCTCAATTTGCGTGATGGCGATCAACAGAGCGATAAGGTCAGCTTACTAGAGAGCCTTGTGTTTGACGTTGCTCAAGCGTTACACGATCACTACTCTGTGGTATTAAATGACAATAGCTTAACCTATGTCGATATAGAAATTGTCAACGTGACATCGATGAAAGATTTTGTTTCGGTGAGTAACTTTTTTAGTCAATTAAGCTTAGTTAACGACGTAACACTAACTCATGCTCTAGGTAATAAACGCGTATTTCGGATTAGTACCTACGCCAATGTTGATGCAATCATGCAAGCATTGCGTCTCGAGCAAAACCTCATGGTTAACAACGACACTCTCTATTTTGACAAACAGGGCAATCAACCCGTCAGCTTTTACTGGAAAGGTTAATGACCAAAACAGAACAACTGCCATTGGCGGTTCACTTACCTGACGATGAAACCTTTGACAGTTTTTACTCACCGGATAACGGTGCCATTGTCAGTCAACTCAAGGCTTTTATCGAAACTGATGATATAAGCAATCACGGCTTCTATTTATTTGGCCAGCAAAGTGTGGGTAAGTCGCATTTGTTGCACGCCAGCTCTTCGTACGCGTCCAGGCTAGGCAAGTCGAGTTTGTGTATATCGCTCAGCGAAATCAGCCATTTATCGGTAGAAGTCTTAACCGGTCTTGAACAGGTCGACGTGATTTGCTTAGACGACTTACATCTAATAGCGGCTAATGAGGCTTGGCAGCAAGGCATTTTTGACCTGTACAACCGCGTTATCGAAAATAACAAGAAGATCATTTTAGCGGGTAATAATGCCGCTAATAGCTTGTCAATAACGCTTCCTGATTTAGTGTCTCGCATTGGTTGGGGTTACACCGAGCAAGTAAAGCCTTTGCCCGATGAGCAAAAAATCCAAGCAATTCAGCAGCGAGCGCGCAGTCGAGGGATAGACATGCAGGATGAGACGGTCAAGTTTTTGTTGAATCGCTTATCTCGTGATATGAAATCATTGCTCGAGAGTCTTGATCTGTTAGATAAGGCGTCTATTCGCGCTCAACGCAAAATAACCATACCCTTTATCAAAGAAGTCTTGTTTTAACTCAGCGGCGACCTATCGCAAGCCGTGACTGATCGCAACGGCGTTAGTTGACCGTGTAACAGCTCAATTAACGTCAGTTGCCCGCCGCCAACAAAAACATCCCGCGCACAGGAGAACAGCCAATCCTGTGTAAATTAAATACAGCTATGGATTTATGGTGTAACCTGCTAGATTGCGCCATGCTCTTGCAATAGTCGTTGTATCCGCATAGCTAAGCGTCGGTAGCCCAGTTGATTAAAGTGGACTGAATCTGATTTCATCGACTGATCGGTGAGTAGTTGACGTATAATGTCCCCGTCAAAAACCAAATCGTATTGCTCGGCTAATTCTTGATATAGTGGGGCTGAGTTTGAAAACAGCTTTTTTTCTGGGACGCCAATCAAAATAACTTCTACCTGACGTTGCTTGGCGATGTCGATCATCTCGGCGAGGTGATGTTTGGTCTGGGCCAAGTTATGACTGCGTAAAATGTCATTACCGCCTTGCAGCAAAATCATAAGTTCCACCTGGTGTTGCGATAATATTTGCGGCAGTCGACTCAATCCTTGCTCGGTTACTTCGCCCGATACACCGGCGTTGATGACGTCCAACCCTGTCAGCTGAGATAGCACGTTGGGGTAACTGTGCTGTTTAGAAACGCCATAGCCCGCGGTTAAACTGTCGCCAAACGCTAAAATTTTTGCATTGGATGAGAGTTTTGGTAACTGCGGACTATTTGTCGCGGTCAAAGACCACATTAAACCGAGCAATAGAAGAAGAGGGACGATGAGTTTGATTTTCATGGTTCGTTAAGTCCGAGTGATTATACGATTAGCAAGGTGTGATTAGCGACGGTAATATCTACTGTTGCGCCTTGTACCTCAATACACGAGTGGCCAAACCCACAATCGCGCATTGAGGCACCGATCAGCTAAAAACAGAGCAGTTACCTATTTGGCAAGGGTTTTAAGTGACCGTGTCGATTATTGCCTTGCTTGGGTTTTAGTTTCTTTATGTGGCCGTTCATGGCCGGTGCAATTTGTTGTGACTGAGATACGATACCAGGATCAAGTTGTAAATTATCCCACCAGTTTTTGCCAGGGATCATCGGCACCGCACTTGGCAAGCTATCGAGTTGATCGCTATTTACTTCCGCTAAAATCCTTGATGTTACATATTTCGCGCGATCAATGATTTGCTCTTCACTGACTCGACCGCGCTGTCCCCATGCAACAATATAGCTGTCTTGCTCGATCAGCTGGTCATCGCTATCAAACACCGCAACACTGGTGACTGCGGTATCGCGTTGCACGTTAAAGCGCAACGACATCATGGCTTCTTCAAATAAAATGGCTAAATCTTCGCGCTCTGTGGTGTAATTGTAAAAACCGTTGGCCTTATCTGGGCGATAAAACTCGACAACGTCATCAGGCAGATAACTGCGTTGCAAGGCGTTTGGCTCGCCGGTGACAAAGCGCACTTCGGCCAGACCTCGCATTTCGTCACTTTGTAGTGGATAGAGACGGGTTAAGTTCGTTGATATTTGGCTTTTGGCGACAGCCGCCTCTAACAATGAGGTGTCAGCGGAATACGCTGTCCACTCGTCACTTGGTAAGAAGTCGTTGGCGTGTGCTAGTTCGTGGTAGAGCAATTGCGACAATTCGTATTTTAAATCATTTAAACTGCGGTTTAACTGATCTTCAATCGGAAATAAAAAGGATACGTAGTCGTTGTTGCGCACATAGCGCCATGGGATGACAAATTGTAAATCGTCGCCAAAGTCACTGCGAAAGTCTGCGGCCTCATTGATGGTTTCCCGCTCGGCTGCGGTTAACCAGAGATTGTCGGGATCTAAGTAGATGGCACCCGTCGCTGCCCAGTAAAACGAAGGTCTGATGTCCGATGATAAGACGATAGCGGTGGTTGCGCGCAACAAATTTTTAAAATCATCATACTCGTCGTGAGCTTGTAAAAACTGGCGGAAATTTTCTGCCATCCAGTCGTGAGAAACGATAACGCGATCCATTATTTGTTCTATCGTTGGCGTATTGCCATTGGCATCTTGAGCCAGTAGCGGCAGATCGCCGAGTCGACATGAATCGGTAAGTTGGTTTGAGTAGGCGCAATTGACCAATACGTCTTTATAAGGCGAGTTTTGGTTGTATACGTACACGTTGGCAAGTTGTTTGTCATCAAAATAGGCGTCGCTTGGAATGCGAGGACGATCTTCGATTAAGATACGAACGCTATCCGAGTGAGTTTCGCCGTCAAAGGTTTGCCCATTCACTTGAATTTCAACGATGTTGTCTTCGCTCACCGATGGTGCACTAAACAGGGCTAACCGAGTGTCGGTGTTGTTACTGTCAAACACAACGCGCGGACCTGATAGCTGTTGCCAAACTAGTGTCTGTGGGTCGATATTGTCATCGACAAACGCACGCAATGAGACATTGCCGGTTTCCACAACCGCATGTCCCCTGGATAATCGTATTTTTGCATCGCTAGCGATGACCTCAAACTGGGCTTGCTCTGATAGCAATTGGCCATCAACTTGATAGCTTACATCAAAACTGTAACTGCCTGTCTGGGTCGCGTGAAATGATATGGCCTTGGTGTTGTCACTGAGTAAGGTAACGCTGGGGCCACCAGTTTGCTGCCATTGAATATCACTGACGGAGTCGTTAGGTAGATACAACAGCAAATCGGCATTCTGCCCCTGATTGTATGATGTGAACCCTGCAATACCATTGTCGTTAATTAAGTCTGGGTTAGTTTGACTACCGTCATTGTTGTCACCTGAGCCACCACAAGCAAACAAGGTGAACGCTGACGACAAAGTTAACAGGGCTACACGTTTTTTCATACTGAGTTCTCGCACCTTTAAGTAATTCATTGACATATATCGTTTTTAGTATGACAACCTAGATATGGTAGTCATCATACAAAGTATACTATTTAGTTACGAGGCGAAAGTAAAAACAGATTATCGCCGGCGTCATTGACCGCCACAAACTCTGATCACAAACAATACATCGGCTACTCGTCGCCGTTAGAGTACAGCGCTTGGCGAGCGAGATTGGAATACTAGATTGAAGCACTAGAAGCACTAGAAGTACTAGATTAGCGGAGTTAAGCGGCGCTACAGCAGTTTACCGTGTAGTTACAGTGTACCGTGTAGTTACTTAATATACGCATGTTCAAAGCATCGACGGCAGCGGGGGAGACTTTGACTAAACTCGCAAACCCCGATCTGTTATACTTACCCTTTACCTTAAAAAGTTGACTACTGTGTCTCATACCTCTTCGCGCGCAGGCGCTGAAAATCAAACAATCGCTACAGCAGAAAAATCAGGGCAAGCTGATTTTAGCTCGCTTAATCTCGAATCAGCCCTAGTGGAAAATTTGGCGTCATTGGGTTACCACACAATGACTCGCATTCAAGCGCAATCTTTACCGCTAATGCTAGAGGGCAAAGATGTCATCGGACAGGCGCAAACTGGGTCTGGTAAAACCTGTGCTTTTGCATTAGCCCTGTTACACAACTTGAATGTGCGTCGTTTTCGAGTACAAAGTTTAGTGCTGTGTCCGACTCGAGAACTCGCCGATCAAGTGGCCATAGAAATACGCAAGCTGGCGCGTAATATTCACAACATCAAAGTACTCACCTTGTGTGGCGGGCAACCAATGGGCCCCCAAATTGGCTCGCTAGAGCACGGCGCGCACATCGTGGTCGGAACTCCTGGTAGAGTAGAGGTGCACCTTAAAAAAGGTCGTTTATCACTCGATAATGTCAACACCTTAGTTCTTGACGAAGCGGATAGAATGCTGGAAATAGGCTTTGAGCAATCGTTAAATACCATTGTTGACTACTGCGCTAAGGTGCGCCAAAACTTGTTGTTTAGCGCTACCTTTCCGGAAAAAATAGAGCGCTTTGCCGCACATATCATGACTGGCGCACAAAGGGTAACGGTTGATGCCAATCGAGATCACGACAAAATCGACCAATATTTCTATCAAGTTGATAACGAGCAGCAACGCATCGATGCCAGCAAACGCTTGTTAATGCACTTTCAACCGCACTCGGCAGTGATATTTTGTAATACTAAGGCTCAGTGTCAAACACTGGCAGATAGGTTGCGTGACAGCGGCTTTGATAGCGCGGCGTTGCACGGCGACTTAGAGCAAAAAGATCGCGACAAAACACTGATCCAGTTTGCCAATAAAAGTTTAACGGTTCTGGTTGCCACCGACGTGGCCGCCAGAGGCATTGATGTTGACGATGTCGATTTAGTGATTAATTTTCACCTTGCTCACGACCCACAGGTGCACTTGCATCGCATTGGCAGAACCGGTCGAGCAGGTAAGCAAGGCGTAGCTTGCTCGTTGATCAGTCACAAAGAAGCGCATAAGGTCATTCGATTGGAAGACTACCAAGGTCAAGCAATAGATACTGTCGAACTGCCCAGCGAGTCGACCTTGCCCAACAAGCCCGTGCCAGCAACGATGGTCACCTTGCAAATTGACGGTGGTAAAAAAAGTAAATTGCGCCCCGGTGACATTTTAGGTGCGCTTACCGCCAACGCCAAAATTCGCGGTGAGCAGATAGGCAAAATAAAGGTACAAGCGACCATGGCCTTTGTCGCCGTTGATACCGCCATTGCCAATCTGGCATTGAAAACTATCAGTGAAGGGAAAATGAAAGGTCGAAACTTTCGGGTGCGCAAATTGCGATAAGTAAACGCTGAGCGTTTCCTGCAGCCAGTGAACGTCATCCCCGATCGGGCAACCTGACTCTTTTTATCGACAAGGTTTCGCTGAAACAAGCTGAAAAAAAGCGACGCGTTTTTTCAGCTTACATTTGATCTCGCGTCGCTTCTTCGTTTAATGAGTCGCTTTATTTGTCGCTATTTTCGTTTTTCTCAAATGCGTCTCGCTCGTCTTTTAAGTCTTCTTTGAGTTTGCGTATCTTTAGACCGAGCTCTTGTCCTCGATACTTTGAATAATACGCACCGGCAAAAAACATCAAGCTCGCCAAGGCCAGCTCAATTAACGCAAACCACGTTTCTTCAGGAGCAACCCAAAGTGTTGTTAGCGAGTGCAGAAAATAAATCAAGACGATGAAATTTGCCCATGCGAACGTGTACGGATTGCCTTGTAAAATGCCCTTTATCGGCAATAGCAACGGTACCACAAACATGACAAATGCCAAGGTTGGTGATAGTGCTTCGCTCGGTGAGAGGAGTAACAACCACAGCGGCATGTAGACAAGTAAGCCGAGATAGCCAAAGGTTGCCATTTTACGCAATGTTGATGTACTAAATCTTTGTTTTGACATGTTTTTAATTTGCTTGTCGATTAAAATAAGGTTTGCACATTTTCAGGTGGGCGACCGATAATCGCTTGCGTAGACTCGCCGTTCACAACAATCGGACGTTCCATCAGTTTGGGCGTATCGACCATCGCTTGTAACAATTCCTCGTCAGAGGCATTTTGCAAGCCTTGTTCTTTGTATTCAGCTTCTTTCACCCGCATCATTTGGCGTAGCTCAACGCCAAGCAGTTGTTGAAGCTGGGCTAGTTGCGCTTTGTTCAGCGGCGTTTTGAGGTATTCAACAATTGTGACGTCTTTACCCGCGTCGTTAATTAATTGTAATGTTTGACGGCTCTTTGAACAGCGCGGGTTGTGATAAATGGTTAATGCAGACATAGTTACTCTCTATTTTTTACTTCAAGCGCCATCATTTACAAACGCTTTAATTGGTTGTCTTGTTCTTGGAATTGTAAAATTTTCGCTTTTATTTTCTTTTGCATCAAGGAATTTTTTTCCGTGTTGTTATACGCGGTGTGCAATTGGTCGATGGCTTTACTGTATTGTCCCATTAGGGCCAGTACATCAGCGCGTTGTATGTGATGCGGAGCCAGTTTTTCTTGTGCTAGATAAACGTCGGCGAGTAAGTCGTTGGCGATAAAGTGCTGGCTATCAATCAGCAAAAAGTCTTGCAATAGGGTTTCAGCCTGCTTGAATTTCTTAGCGTGATACAACACGTTGGCGTAATTAAGTGTGACCACTGGGTTGTAAGGCATAATAAGCGCGAGTTGTTGCAACATCGACTCCGCGCTGTCAAACGCCTGTTGTTCAATGTACACATCGGCTAAGGCGTCAACGTAAAAGAGGTTTTTAGCATCTGATTTGCGTAACTCGAGTAACAAATCCAATGCCTTGTCGTATTTTTTTGCGGCAAAGTAGCTCAGGGCTAAACCGTATTGTGCCGCCTCTTTAATGTTGTACTTTGACAAGCGAATTTCATCTTCAAATATCGCAATATTTTGCTCTGGGTCACCTTTGTATCGCGATCTGAGTCGAGATTTTGCCAACTCAAACGGCAGCGACGGCGCGAGTAACTTGTTTGGGTAACGACTGGCTCGCAGGCGAGAATCGGTAATCCGCGACTCTGGCAACGGGTGCGTCATCAGCATTGCCGGTGGTTTTGAGGTGTAACGGTATTTACTGGCGAGCTTTCTAAAAAAGTTAGGCGCGCCATTGGCGTCAAAGCCACTGTTAACGAGAATGTCCATGCCAACTCTATCGGCTTCATTTTCATTATTACGGGTGTAATTAATACCCGCTTGCTGACTTGCCGCCATAGACGTCTGCAACACGGCCATACCGGCTTGAGGATTGACCAAGCTGACTAAGATACCCGAAATAATCGCGGCAGTGGTCAGCGGCACATTGCGGGTTTGCGCTTCTAAACGTCGAGCGAGGTGGCGTTGAGTTACGTGGGCAATTTCATGGGCCAAAACGGAGGCGAGTTCGCTTTCGTTGTCGGCGGCGGTTAATAAACCAGCATGAATACCGACATTGCCACCAAAAAACGCGAAGGCGTTGATTTCACTTTGATTGATCAGGAAAAAGTTAAACTTGTAGTGCACATCCTCGGCATTTTTTACTAACCGATTTCCCAGATCGTTAATGTATTCAACCAACACCGGATCGTGAATGATCGGTTGCGATGCCCGAATAGATTTCATCATCGCACTACCGTATTGCAGCTCTTTGTCAAGGGCGAGCGTGCTTATCGCCGATTTTCCAATTTCAGGCAAGGCATTGCGATTGTCGCTATTGGTCGAAGCCGTGGCGCTAAATAGCAGGCTAGTCGACATCAACGCCGCCAAGATGGGTTTTACCCTTACAACTGTGTTCATCTAACTCCAACTTTAGGGGACATCACATTTGATAATAAAACCATTAGATGGTCATTTGTTCGGTAAGTTGCATAAACTCGACATTCTAACTCGTGTCAAACTCGTTACGAGTTGTTGTCTTTGCTCAAGTTATATTGAATTAAATAGCGTCCATTAGCAAGGTCATTAGCAAGGTAAAGTACCGTGCGGTAACGATAACGGCGAAAGCTTATGCCCTTGAACGATATTTTTATTCCCATTACCCAGTGCTCTTGGTATCATTTTTTCATTGTGTTATTGCGCGTTAAACGCCATGCCAAAAATTGATGTTTACGACGGGCGTGCAGATAAATGCCCGCTACCACTGGTGAAAACCAAGGTGTTGTTAAAACAACTCACTTGTGACGGACAGCTTGTGGTGCACTTAAAAGATGCTGGCTCGCTTAGGGACATTCCTGCGTGGCTAGCAACGCAATGCGTGCGTGTTGAACAAATTACGCGCCAAGACAACAGCGTCACACTAACGATAACAAAAGAGTAATGCCGATGATTAATTATTTAAAAAGCTGGTATCAAAACAAGTTTTCTGACCCTCATGTGGTGAGTTTAACCTTGCTAATGACGCTGAGCTTTTTAATCCTCACCTTCTTTGGCAATTTGTTAATGCCGATCATTATTTCCTTGGTGTTAGCTTTTTTACTTGAACCCTCGGTACGCAATTTGGGGCGAACTGGCTTAAATCGCAACAAGTCGGTGATATTAGTGATGCTGATGTTTACCGGACTAAGCCTTGCTTTGCTGTTTGGGTTATTGCCATTACTGTGGCAACAAACCAGTAACTTGGTTGCCGAAGTACCGGATATGTTGGTTAAGGGCAATGCGTTTTTACTGACGCTACCTGAAAAATACCCCGATATTATCAAGGCCGAGCAAATCGATGCCATGATCGCTTCAATTCGCGGTGAGTTGATCTCTATGGGTCAAGCTATTTTACAAGCCTCGCTAAACTCGATTTCAAATGTTGTAGCACTAATTATCTACCTGATATTAGTACCTATTATGGTTTTTTTCTTTCTTAAAGATAAAGTCATGTTAGTTGACGGTGCGATTCGCTTTTTGCCAAAAGAAAGTCGATTAACATCGCAAGTGGGCAAGGAAATGCATCAGCAAATTCACAACTACATTCGCGGTAAGGTGGTTGAAATTGTGATCATCGGTGTTATGTCGATGCTGACGTTTTGGATCCTAGACTTGCGCTACGCTGTGTTGTTGGGGGCTTTAGTCGGTTTATCGGTATTGGTTCCTTATGTCGGCGCAACTGTGGTTACCGTGCCGGTTATGTTAGTGGCATTGTTTCAGTGGGGCATTTCGCCTGAGTTTTGGTATCTGATGTTGGCGTATGCGGTGATTCAGATTGTTGATGGTAACATTCTGGTGCCGTTGTTATTTTCTGAAGCGGTCAATTTACACCCTGTGGCGATAATTATCGCTGTGATTGTGTTTGGTGGATTGTGGGGTTTTTGGGGAGTGTTTTTCGCCATTCCATTAGCGACCCTAGTCAAGGCGGTAATTAATGCGTGGCCAAGCTCATCTGACGCTCAAGAGGCTCAACCTGACTCGTAATAGCCGTTATGGCTGCTAGGGTCTGAGTACTAACAGACCCTAGCGCAGTACTGATAATACTTGCGAGTGTTACCCTAATTGGTTGATAACATCTAAAACAACTTGGTGGTGATCTTTGGTTTTAAACTTATTAAATACGTGCTCAATGTTGCCATCTAAGCCAATGAGAAAGCTCAAGCGATGAATGCCGTCGTATTCGCGACCCATGAACTTTTTCAAACCCCAAACGCCGAATTGCTCGGCAACCTGATGGTCCTCATCGGATAACAAGGTGAAGTTTAATTCGTCGCGCACGCAAAACTTATCGAGTCTTTTCACTGGATCTGGACTAATACCAAATACTGCGGTATTCAGTGCTTCGAGTTGGTCCTTGCTGTCGCGCAACCCTTGCGCTTGAACGGTACAGCCGGGCGTCATCGCTTTGGGATAAAAATAAACTAACACCCGTTTCTTACCTAGGTAATCTTGTAGATTAACGCTATTACCGTGTTGATCTTGCAGTGAAAATAGCGGTGCTTTGTCACCGACTTGTAATGTATTCATGATGCTCCTTAAAAAATGTGTTTTTGCGGTGGGCTTATTTGCCCATAAACATTGAGTAAACGGCACAATTGTTGAAATTGATCAATCAGCACCTCTTTGTCGATGTGCTTTGGCAGGTTGATCAACATGTGAATAGCAACCTCGTTGGACTCTTCATCGGGCAAGGTTTTTAACGACGACAGGTCAATGCCTTTTTCGGCAAAAAACTGGGTTACTTTATGCAGTAGCCCCGGCGCGTTAGGGGCGCGAAAGGTGGCTTGCAAACACTGGTGAATACGATATTTATCGTTGGCTTGAGTGCGTTTGCAAACCGTTAATAGTTGTAGAGATTGAGCCAGCAGTGGCAAGCGCACTTCGAGCTGATTAATAGCGCTTTTTGAACCACTAACCAGCATGATTAACGAAAATTCCTCACCCCATATCGCCATTCGAGAGTCATCTATATTACAACCAAAGGTACTGACGAGTTGGGTGATTTCACTGACAATGCCAGTTCGATCACTGCCAATTGCGGTAAAGACCAGATATTCGGACATAGAAGCTACTCAAAATTACTTGCTGTAAATGCGGTTAATCGATTTATTTTACTGCTTTTTTACACAAATTTGTAGGTGGCAAGAGACGAATCTAATCGTCCCTATTTATTGAACTAAAATTTTCATCACATTTAAACTTGAGTGCTTGTGTTTAACAGACAGGGCAAGTAACATTAATGACCAATAAATATCGCCATAACTCCGATACAACAATGATAAATAGTGAGTTACAGGCAACTAACAAGCAGTTGCTCAGTCGAATAGCAACAAAACCTATTTGTTTACCCAGGTGGCTGACAGCGACCTCGAATGACAAATTGGCATTTCCCTCAGGAGTATTCATGGAACGCCGAATTTTTTATATTTCTCTACTAGGCTTAGCGCTGAGTGCGTGTTCAAGTGTTGAAACACGCAAGCAAGCCAAAGGGGACTTCGATTACGTCAACATCAAACCAAGTGCTGAGTTGAACGTACCTGAAAGTATGACACCACCGGCTCAGTCAAATCGCTATCAAATACCGCAACTACAACAAACTGATGGTGTGATAGGCGCTGCCCTTGATATTCGTGCGCCATCGCAAGTGTTACCGCTAGCCAGTGGTAGTCGCGTTGATGAATTCGATAAAAGTGCGGCAATTTGGTATGACAAGGTAGATGATAACCGCGATTTAAAAACCGTGGTGGTTAGCGCAATTAAAAATGTTGCCAAGGACGAGAACGTTGAATTTGTTGAACAATCTGATGACGGTAATCGCTTTGAGTCGGGCTGGTTCACAACCGAACAAGAAAGTGGTATTGGACCGTTCAAAGACGTTGAATCGATCGAGAAATGGCGCTTTGCATACTCGTTGGTCACCAAACCTCATGGTCGCAGTATCGGCTTAAATGTTGAACTCGTCGAGTACTTTAAGCAAGATCAACAAGGTACCAGCACTACGCTATCGGCGCTGGAGAAAAATCGCGTTGAAATGGAAATGTTAAATAGCGTTACCTCTGAGCTAGGTTATTTGTATCGATTAAACCGTCGCGACGATGCAATCGCCCGAGCCAACATGCAAATTGTCACACTTGCCGATACGGCAAACGGCGAGCCTGCATTATCGATTGATTTTAAACGCGATCAACTGTGGACGTATTTACCGGGTTTCTTTGAGCAGTATAACTTTACGGTAACTGATTTAGACGAATCAAATTTTATCTACGACGTGCAATACACCCAAGCTGACAACAGCGTGTGGCAGACAATGTGGGGTGATGACAAACCAGTGTTAACATTAGCTGATGGCGATTATCGCTTTAAGCTTGTTGAGCGAGACGGTAAAACCGACTTGCTGATCACCGACAAAGACAACAACAACGTGGGTGAACAAGTGTTAAAAGAAAACTTTGAATCACTCGAGCCGGGATTGTCGTTTCGCTAAATAAGTGACTGCGGCGCACAGCGCATAAACGCAGGCTAAAACAAAAAGCAAAACGCTCGATGGCGCAAACCATTCACCGATCACTAAGGTTAATGGCACACATCAACGTAAAGATCCCATACGTTCTGCATACTCAACGCAGGACCTATGGGATTTTTTATTGGATGATTGCTTGGCTCTTGTCGAAACCTTTACAGTCTACTTGTGGAGAAAATACGGCAAACCAGTGTTTCGCTAGATGCTAACTTGCACCGGTTAGCGTGTCGCACACATAACGACTTAACTTAAAAAGGGAGACGGTAATGCGCATTAGAAGATTTCAACAAGGTGATGAGTTGGCGTTAAGAGCCATATTTTTCAATACCATTCGACATGTGAACATTAAAGACTACTCAGAAGCACAGGTTCAAGCTTGGGCTCCCGCAAAGTACGACCCGCATCAATGGAACAAACGCATGAGTGAGATTAATCCATTTGTGGCCGTGTTAAACGATCAACTCGTCGGCTATGCCGATATTCAAGACAATGGATATATTGATCATTTTTTTTGTCATTGCAATTATCAGGGCAAAGGTATTGGCAAAGCGCTGATCAACGAAATATTCAAAACGGCGCAACACAACGGTATCCGGCGTGTATATTCTCATGTAAGCATTACCGCAAAACCGTTTTTTGAGCACTTTGGCTTCACCCAAGTTAAGCAACAAACAGTAAACATTCGCGGTCAAGTGCTGACTCAGTATGTCATGGAAAAACGTCTCGAAATTGGCTAACTCACTTTTGCGCTGCACAAACAAGCTAGAAAATTTTGCTCAAAGGGCTCAATACACCGTTCGCGCCTTGCTGTAAAACATGAGTGTAAATCTGAGTGGTTTTAACATCTGAATGACCTAACTGAGCTTGCACAGTTCTTATATCCGCCCCACTTTGTAACAGGTGTGTAGCAAAAGAATGGCGAAAGGTATGAGGCGTTATAAGCTTAGTAATATTAGTCTGCTTAAGCGCCTTTTTTACCGCTTTTCTAACACAAGTATGATGAAAGTGATGACGCCGTATCTCGCCTGTCTTTGGGTCACCACTTAATTTATAAGACGGGAATAAATATTGCCAAGCCAATGATTTGTTGGCCGATGGGTATTTGCGAGCTAATGCATTGGGCATCCAAACACCGGCATATTGCTCATTGTGTAAATCCAACTTTAGATACTCTTCCACCTGCATAATTTGATTCCTAAGTAATGGGATCAATTCACTAGCTAGTGTAACAATTCGATGCTATTGCCTTTTCCATTCCAGACTTGAATACATTTATAGTCAAAATCAATGTCCTTTGCCCTAAGTTGCACAGCTTCCATGACCCGCAAGCCACTACCGTACATTAACCCTGCAATTAGGTAGTATCGTTTGGATAAATGACTCATAAGTTGCTTTACTTCATCTGGTGTCATAACAACCGGTAATTTGAGCTGCTTTTTAGATCGGACAAAATCCAAATTTAACGAAAGTTCATTTTGATGATGTGTTTGTATAGAAAGACTAATGCATTCAATGCCGTTGCTTGAGTCCGAGGTGAGACATTACCTTTGAGTACTATATGATCCAGGTAAGTCGTCACTTCATTATTCCCCATTGACGCAGGATGACGTTTATCATGAAAATGAATATAAGAACTTATCCATTTTAAATAGGTTTCAACGGTTCTAAGCGAATAATGCCGACTTAACATGTAATCAGCAATAGAGTTCAAAAACGGTGAGCGTGTTTTCATAAACGCCTCTGTATTGGGGCTGTATATGTATACAGTTATAATGTGGTTTCCCCCATATTCAAGAAAATGCGCAAATTGCGCACTTTTATCTTTCTCAAAAAATTAGCAACAGATATTTTTAATAACGCTGGTAACTAGTTATCAACTTTGTTAAAACTAATCCATTGAGAAAAGTGCGCGATTGCAAATCAGAAATATGCGCGATTTGCGCACTATTAAATTGTTAGGTATACACGCTGGCTATGGAGAGTAAGTTGAAACGGTTTTTCATATTTATTATATGTTCATCCATACCTGCATTTTGTATTTATTTAATTAGTATCTACGGATTTGATAACTGCGATGTTCATTTAGGTTGTTTTAGCCTGTTCACTCTATTTTGTACCTATGTTTTAGTTTGGAATATTTTGGGCTACATTGGCTTTGCATTAACAAGAATATCATCAAACAAGGTAAATTTGCCTAATAAAAACTTGGTTCTTTTGGGGGTTCTTATTGGGCTTAGTCATTTTCTAGTTCAAATTAACGTAGGGTACTTTTTAATTATGCTTCCTTTGCCAATTTTTTTGTCATGGCTTGGTGGTTTATGGTTATATCGTTCACAAAAGAAATAGGTCAAAAGTATACCTAACAAGCTGTTTAAGTGCGGAACTGCTAAAGTTTGGCTCAGTTTCGCTTCGCTTCACATTTTAGCCAAACATTGATCAGCCCCTTAACAGGGCGTTAGCCAACCAGGAAAAGTATGAGCAGCTATTTATGTAAAAAATATGATGCAGACTCGGGTAGAGGCTCAGGTCAAGAGAAGGTCATATCTTGCTTGCTTACGTCCCCCGACGACATTTTAAATGGCGAAAACAATCCTGTGTTATCTGCTCTCACTAACGAAGGGCTTTCATCTGCCATTGGGACTTACTTTTATCGTTTTAAAAATGATAGTTCTCCTTTCATTAAAATTGGCGAGGTGACGAGAAAGGAAGGAATTGAAGTTAGGTTTAAACGTGGCTGGCATGGAACAAAAAGGTATTCAGATAGCTACCTTGGGAAGAAAATAAACGGATCCTACGAGGATAGCGATTTTTTAAATGAGATTCGTAAAATTTCGCTGGATAATCCAGCGTATTTTATTTTCTATCAGCATATTACATCTCAATCTCACCCCAAAATTGATGAGGTATATGCATATAGAATGCACAAGCGACTCTACAAATCAGGAACTCTAAGTCCTGAAAGAATGAATGGGAATCCGCTATTGGCTAGAAAGTTAATTTGGCACAAGTCTTCCTTTGCTGAGGTTTTCCGACGTGAATTTCCAGATGGTAGTAGTTATGGCTAACAAGGCGCTGCTGTCGGACAAATTTTCCGCTGCGCTCCAAATTTGCCGCAGAGCGCGGCGTTGGTATGACTCCCCACGTCAAGAAAAATCACACTGATCCCTAGCATTTATTTTCACGCCATTGCTTATTTACTTTCAAATAAATGAGTTAACACATTGAATGAAGCCAGTAATTTCGTCGGTTATCTTGCTGGTATTCGTGGATTATTAATCTGTTGATTAACAGAGCCTACCTTACTTGTTTCGTCGTGGCACCGTGCTTCAGTCTATGTTCGCGGTTCAAGGTTAATGACTTAACCCTGCCAGCCTAACGCCCTCGGGAGTTGTGCCACAGCCGATGCTTGATCCAATGTGCTATCTCAAATCTTTCTATCATGCCGGAACCCTAGAAATACGCAGTTCAGGTTTTACTGGCGCTACGGCGACTTCCCTAGATATTGCCCAAATATAAGCAATCAGCTCTCTGGCGATAGCCGTTACCACCACACTTCGGTGTTTGCCTCTTGCCATCAATCGTTGGTATCGACGGCATAAACGTAATTGAGCTTGCCAAGCGATATCATTAACTTCTTTACTGATGGATTCTTGCCGTTTTTTAAGCTCTGTCGATACGTTTGGTTTGTGTTTATAGGAATGCGCGCATTCCACCAATAAGCGCCTTGCGCGGATGTTTCCAGCTTTGGTAATGCTACCAAGTTTTCGCTTGTCGCTGCTGGTATGCTCTGATGGAACAAGACCTAAGTAGGCCATTAATTTTCGTGGATGATCAAAGCGGCGTAAGTCGCCAAGCTCAACAATGATCCCAGTGGCGGCAACAATGCGAATACCTCGCATAGCTTGAATGGCTTTTACTACAGGATAGAAGCGCCAGTTTTTGATTTGATTGTGCAATTCGTTATCTAGCCTCTGTAGTCGCTTTAAGCGTTCAGTAATGGTGCCAATGTATTCTGTTAGGACGATTTGCTGACTCGGGTGAGGCAGAACCAATTCGGTTAACCAACGTAAGTGTTGATTGCTCCAATTATCATTAACCTTGCATTGAATATGATTGCGCAGAAACAACGCCTTAAGTTGATATTTGGCATCTTTTAAATCGTTCATAGCGCGGTCTCTTGCGCGAGATAAGTCGCGGATAGCTTCATCATCTGGTTCAGGCACATAGATAGCGGTTAGCTCTTCATCTTTGAGTAATTTAGCTAATTTCAGTGCATCGCGTTTATCGGTTTTAATTCGCTCGCCAGGTTTTTTGGGAATGAGAGAAGGGGCTACCACATAACAACAGTGTCCAAGGCTTGTTAATAACCGATAAACCCAATAGCCACAGGGACCTGCTTCATAAACAAAATGAAGTGTTGCGCTTGGGTATTTTGATTGAAGTGTTCTAGCGAGTTTAATAAAGGATTGTTTGGTGCTTTTTATTTTGCCGTAATTAACAGCTTTCACACCACGCCCATCTTCAAGTAGTGCGACTTGAGAAAATTCTTTATGAGTATCTAACCCTATGAAAAGTATGTTATGTTTATTCATGCTAGCCTCCGCTTTAGTTATTTAACAAACTAATTATGGCTCTGGCTTTAAGCTAACCCACGATTGGAGGCTAGCACCTCGTGGGGAGTCATTATGTCTATACATAGAAGGCATAGTAGTGCACACTCGATATCTATTTTTCATCAGTTTATTTTTATCTGCATGTAGCTCCAACAACTTTGAGCAACACAGTTGTAATGTTGTAGAAGGAGCGGAAGGAAGTTCTGATGCTTTAACAGCCGTTATTTTGGGTGGTCTAAATGCAGTTACACAGGATCCTGAGTATGATTGCGTAAAGAAAGACAAAAATATATGTATTGATTCAGAAGGGAAAATTAAAAATAATTGCGTTATTAAAAAGTAGCTTAAATTATTTTACAGTGTATATATAACAAGCGCATTAAGCACATAAGGAAGTGAAGTGAAAACTCGTACATTAAGAGGATTTGGACTTTTTGGCATTCTACTATTTTTGCCATTATTCCTATTTACGTTCGCTGATCCGCAGTTAGTCGAGAAATCAGGAAAATCATTTATCGAATGGCGAGTGAAGCAAGAAGTCTTTGAAAAGATAGATTCCGTTAATATTCCTAAAAATACTTCTCTGGAAAAAGTACTCGGAGAAGGAGCCACAGCGCTTCATTCGGAAGCAAAGAAAGAGCTAGAATTTTACAAACAACAATTGAAAAACGATGCACCTGCTATTATCGCTAAGCGTATAGCTGAAGTGCGCAACTTAGATTGTGAGTGCAGGCAGAAATGGAAAGAAAGACTTACTAAGTCTCTACTTTCACGAATTGAATCTGTCGAGGAGGCAAAGAGTAAGCTAGCTCAATTTACTCAAACAAAATATATGGAAATTGTGCACAAGCTTACACTTGATGTAAGAATTTTCCTTGGTACAAATTCTCTGGTTTTTATTGTCTTTTTCATGGCTTCGTTCTTTAAGCCAAGAGCAGTAAACCACTTATTTTTGCCAAGTACATTGCTATTCATTTCTACCGTAATCTGCTCCTATTTTTACTTATTTGAGCAGAATTGGTTCTATACAGTCCTGTATAGTAATTACACAGGTTTAGGCTTCGTTGTTTATTTAATGGTTGTTTTCGCAATACTCTGCGATATCGTTTTTAATAAAGCTAGAGTCACTACAAAAATAATTAATGGGTTATTATCAGCAGTTGGGCATGCTGGGGCGCTAGTTCCGTGCTAAATGCGCTTAACAAGCTGTTTAATAATGGACGCCTTACAGCTTGGCTGGCTCTCATTTTTTGGCTAATTTTAGCCAAGCAGTTATGCGTTCTTGAGCAAGGCGTTATGTTTACAATCAAGTAGAGTTTATATGAAGAAATTATTTAGCCTAATTTTAATGTCTCTAGTTTTAACCGGGTGTGCTTCAACTAAAACTATTAAGAGTGATTATGCGCTTAACCAAAAGTCTGGTAATGGTGTATTAATTTCTTCGGTTAGTTATAAAGGAAGCTATGCTGGCTATTCATTTTTTTATCATGGATTAAATAATGATGTTCGCGGGCAAATTCAATTTGGTGAAGGGGTTGCTTTACTCCCAATTCCTCCTAAAGGTGACTTCTCTCATTTAAACCGTAAAGGAGAGGTTTTTGCAGTTGAATTACCAGCCGGGAATTACAAAGTATGGCGGTGGGGAGTCCATAGTGGTTATGCACATATAAAGCCTGTAAATCCTATCTCAATTGAGTTTCAAATAGAGTCAGGCAAAGCAACATATTTAGGTAACTTTGACTTTATTGAAACTGATAGTTTGGGGCTTACTGTTACAGGGGTACAGGTCAACTATAGTGACCAGTCTGAAATTGATCTCGATATATTTTCTAAAAAACATCCAAATATTGATACATCAAGCATAGTTAAAGGTGTTGATGACGATGCAAAATATCAAGGGATTGGAGGTAGCGATCAAACAAACTGGAATATACCAGTGGTGATCATGTAAACACAACAAGTCATTAAAGCAAGTAAATTTACAGTTGGCTGTTTTCTACTGCGTTGAACATTATGGCTAACTAAAAATTACCTCTTAATGAGGTGTTAGAAGTCAGGGCAGCCAATGAAATTTATATTAACATTTATCGTCACCATTATGGCATTACCAGCTATGGCGCAAAAAGATACGTCGTTGAAAATTAGTGAGATAGCTGAGGGGGTATATCTTCATACTTCCTTCAAAAACATCGAAGGCTATGGGCTAGTTGATTCGAATGGGTTAATCGTTGTAGATGCCAATCAAGCTTATATTATTGATACGCCTTGGTCAGAAGATGACACAGAAACTCTGCTGACTTGGATTGCGGATAATGGTTATCAGGCTAAGGCCAGCATTTCTACTCACTCACACGCGGACCGCACTGCTGGGATCAAGCTACTGAATTCACGGTTGATTCAAACTTACACATCTGAATTAACTAAGGAGCTTCTTGTTCAGGGCGGAAAACCCATTCCAACTCATACTTTTAACGGTAGTGAGTTTTCATTAGGAAATGGTCTTGTTGAACTTTACTATCCGGGCGCGGGCCATACCGAGGACAACATCATCGCATGGCTACCTAAAAGCAAAATACTTTTTGGTGGCTGCATAGTGAGAAGCCATGAATGGGAAAGCTTGGGTTACGTGGGTGATGCCTCAATTATTTCTTGGGCTGATTCAATTGAAAACATTAAAGCGAAAAATTACGACATTAACATGGTGGTTCCGGGGCACGGCACGGTTGGTCAGGCTGATATCTTAGATCATACGATAGACCTCGCCAAATCAGCTGTAACAAATTAATGTAAAGCGTTGGCTGATTAAGGCGTAACACGACGTCTGCTTTGTAAATGTCGCTTATTTGTAGGCGGGTAACTGTACCCTAAACTCGGTGAAGGTTTCATCGATGATACGAAATTCAATACGCCCATTTTGCGCCTCGGTCATCAGTTTAGCCGAATACGCACCGAGCCCGGATCCTCGTTGATGATTCGATGAGGCGTACTTATCAAATAGGGTGGGGCGCAATTGAGTGGGGATAACGCCTGTGTTTTTTATCCGAAACTCAACCCACTCATCTTGCTCTATGATGTCGATCTGGATTGAATGGTGATCAGGCGAAGCCTCGACCGCATTTTTGATCAAATTATTAAAAATGGATAAACACAGCAACTCTTCTGCATCGATATATGTGGGCTTGCGGTCGGTGTTTACGTCGAATGAAATCGCCTTTTTATTCGCCAAGCGCGACACCGATTTAATCGCCTTGTCCACTAATCTTGTCAAATCCACCATATCGGGGGAAAACGGGTAACGACCTTGCTCAATTTTAAATACATCGAGGGTGTTATTGAGCATGTTAATCACGTTGTTCACCGACTCTTCAATGGACTCTGCTATGGCCCGGTCTTCGAGCTTTGCCGTTTCGAATAACACCACGCCAAGCGGCCCTTTTAAGTCGTGCTTGGTTAGGTTTTCAATATCCTCTCGAAGACGTATATTTTCGTTCAGTGTCTCAACTTGATTTTCAAGTGCCAGTTGGCTTTGTCGCAAGGTGATATGGGTTTTTACCCGCGCTTGCAATACGTCGGGTTGTAATGGTTTGGTAATGTAATCAACAGCACCTAAATGAAAACCTCGGGTGATGTCTGCAATGTCAGCGCGAGCAGTGAGGAAGATAATTGGTATAGCTTGGGTTTGAGCATCGGCTTTGAGCTGTTCACACACTTGGTAGCCGTCCATATCTGGCATCATAATATCAAGTAAAATGAGACTGATGTGCGGGTTTGACTGGGCAATTTTTATCGCCACTTTACCGTGTGTAGCCGCTTTGACGTGATACTTATCTTTTAGTAGAGCAGCGGCTAAGTCGATATTAGCCGGCTCGTCATCGACAACGAGTATGGTCGGTTTATCTGCATCAGTCACGCGTTTAAAAACCTTGTCTATATCGGCAAAATAACTCTCTTAAATTTAAGGTAAAATTGCGATAATGCAAGTGCAGCAACGCGTTTGAACAAATCACTGCTGCCACGCATTTTTGCTAACAGCTAAAGCAAAACGCAATCGCTTGCTTGGCTATGGCAGGGGTATTTGAGTGAGTATTAACTGGACAAATAGAGCAACCAATCGTTACTTACGCCAATAAAGTGACCTGCAATAAAAAAGCCAGCATACGCTGGCTTTTAACGAGTGAAGACGAATACGCTTCGGTATTAATCTTTGTCGTGATGCTTTAACGGCGTGAACTCTTTGTTCAACTCACCGGTGTAGTTTTGACGAGGACGACCGATTTTTTGTCCTGGCTGACTTAACATCTCATCCCAGTGTGCACACCAACCAACGGTGCGAGATAGGGCAAAGATAACGGTAAACATATTGGTCGGAATACCGATGGCTTTAAGAATAATACCTGAGTAGAAGTCTACGTTAGGGTAAAGTTTCTTCTCGATGAAGTACGGGTCTTCAAGCGCCACTTTTTCAAGTGCCATAGCCACATCTAGTAGTGGATCTTTGATGCCTAGCTCGTTGAGAACTTCATGACAGGTTTCACGCATAACCGTTGCGCGCGGGTCGAAGTTCTTGTAAACGCGGTGGCCAAAGCCCATTAGACGGAACGGGTCGTTTTTGTCTTTAGCGCGAGCAACGAATTCGTCAACGCGGCTTACGTCGCCAATCTCTTCTAACATGTTTAAACACGCTTCGTTGGCACCACCGTGTGCAGGCCCCCATAACGACGCAACACCAGCAGCGATACACGCGTATGGGTTAGCACCAGATGAACCCGCTAAACGAACGGTTGACGTTGATGCATTTTGCTCGTGGTCAGCGTGAAGAATAAAGATGCGATCCATTGCCTTAGCAAGGATAGGGTTCACTTTGTATTCTTCAGCAGGTACAGAAAACATCATGTGTAAGAAGTTTTCAGAGTACGAAAGGTCGTTGCGCGGGTATACGAACGGTTGACCTAAGCTGTATTTGTACGCCATAGCGGCAATGGTCGGCATTTTCGCGATTAAACGATGTGCACAACGCTTGCGTTGAGCTGGGTCATTGATATCTAGGTCTGAGTGATAAAATGACGATAATGCGCCAACGACACCACATACCATCGCCATTGGGTGCGCGTTGTGTAGGAATCCACGGAAAAAGTTAACTAACTTTTCGTGTACCATGGTGTGGTTGGTGATAACGTTAACAAACTCGTCGTATTGCTCTTGCGTCGGCGCCTGACCGTTCAACAAAATGTAACACGTTTCTAAGTAGTCAGCGTTTTTTGCCAAATCATCAATAGCGTAACCGCGGTGTTGTAATACACCTTTGGCGCCGTCGATGAAGGTGATCTCTGATTCACAAGACGCTGTTGCTAGGAAGCCAGGGTCGTAGGTAAAATAGCCAGCGCTACCTAGTGTACGAATGTCGATAACATCGTTTCCTGCAGTACCTGATAGGATGGGTAGTTCAGCAACCTCTTTGCCATTAATGCTCAGAGTGGCTTTATTCTCAGCCATAGTTCTTCCTCTATATTCTTTCAATTTCTGTATGTCTTAAATGCCGACTATCACATTTGATAACGCTTATTACGGGGTGTAACGGCGCTTAAATAACTATGCAAAAAAGCATGTTTTATTTGTATACAACAGCGCTTTGTAATGGGCTGTAAACACAAAGTTATGCATGGGTCATGCATGTTTTGTCGATAACCAGCGACGAAAAAGTGACAACATTCTACTCCAAAAGCGGGGTGCAAAGTCAATTTAAATGTTTAGCAAATGATAGAAAAACATACATTTGTTGATATTTTGTGCAAATACTCTAACCAAGTTTAAATAAACCGTCGATAAAATTGTAATTTTTGATCCACATGGATATAATTCCCGACGATCCGAAAGTGGGTAAGAAACATTTTATTACCAAGCTCAATCAGCAGGTGTCGGCTTTGTGGCGAGCGCATTGACGTAATCACATTGAACTGTGTGCTCTTCATTAACGTATGTTACTGCGACGTGAAACTTGGTAGATGTTGTTAGAAAAATAACGTATTAGGCAAGATAACTGTGAAAAAACAAAGACCTGTAAATCTTGATTTAACAACAATCAAGTTACCGGCTGCCGCAAAAGCATCAATTTTGCATCGCGTAAGTGGTGTGGTGATGTTCTTCGGCGTGGGTATCCTAATTTGGGCACTTTCTGTGTCGCTATCTTCTCCAGAAGGTTTTGCATCGGTTAAAGAATGCTTTACTGGTGCACTGGGTAAATTTGTTGCGTGGGGTATTATTACCGCCCTTGCATATCATTTCGTTGGTGGTATTCGCCACCTGATTATGGATTTAGGTCACCTTGAAGAGAAAGGCTCTGGTCAAACTAGCGCTCGTATCGCTATTGCTCTTTGGGTTGTATTAGCAGTATTAGCAGGAGCTTGGGTATGGTAAACAACGCAGCAACGCTAGGTAGAAGTGGCGTTCACGACTTTATTCTTCTTCGCGCAAGTGCCATTGTTTTAGCTTTATACAGCGTATTTATGATGGCTTGGTTTGTGATGACACCCGAGGTGACGTATCAAGCGTGGACCGGTTTGTTCTCTAACCTGGGCATGAAAATCTTTACCGTATTAGCGGTAGTCGCCGTACTGTTTCACGCGTGGATTGGTATTTGGCAAGTGTTGACAGATTACGTTAAAGCAACATTTTTGCGTGGTGTTTTACAATTTTTATTTACTATTACCCTGTTTGTTTATGTTGCAGCGGTATTGTTGTCAGTGTGGGGTGTATAAGTGAGCGTTCCTGTTCGTGAATTTGATGCCATTGTAATTGGCGCTGGTGGCGCAGGTATGCGCGCCGCTTTAGCTATCTCTGAATCAGGTCAAAGCTGTGCTTTGATTTCTAAAGTATTTCCAACCCGTTCGCACACGGTATCTGCTCAAGGTGGTATTACCGTTGCGTTGGGTAATGCCCATGAAGATAACTGGGAATATCACATGTACGATACCGTTAAAGGTTCTGACTTTATCGGTGATCAAGATGCGATCGAGTACATGTGTAAAACAGGCCCTGAAGCGATTATCGAATTAGAAAACATGGGTCTGCCGTTCTCTCGTTTTGAAAACGGCAAAGTTTATCAACGTCCGTTTGGTGGCCAGTCGAAAAACTTCGGTGGTGAGCAAGCGGCTCGTACAGCGGCAGCGGCTGACCGTACCGGTCATGCGTTGCTACACTGTCTGTACCAACAAAACGTTAAAAATCAAACCAATGTATACTCTGAGTGGTATGCATTAGACTTAGTAAAAAATGACGACGGCCATGTTGTTGGTTGTACGGCAATTTGTATCGAAACCGGTGAAGTTGTGTACTTTAAGGCACGTGCAACGGTATTAGCGACAGGTGGTGCTGGTCGTATTTACGCATCAACAACAAACGCCCATATCAACACGGGTGATGGTGTTGGTATGTCACTGCGTGCTGGCGTACAAATGCAAGATATGGAAATGTGGCAGTTCCACCCAACCGGTATCGCCGGTGCGGGTGTACTTGTTACTGAAGGTTGTCGCGGTGAAGGTGGTTACCTGCTGAATAAAGACGGCGAGCGCTTCATGGAACGCTACGCGCCAAACGCCAAAGACTTGGCGGGCCGCGACGTTGTTGCGCGTTCAATGATGACCGAAATTCGCGAAGGTCGCGGTTGTGATCACCCGCAATTTGGTAAGCACATCAAGTTGAAGCTTGACCACTTAGGTGCAGAAACACTAAATCTGCGCTTACCAGGCGTTTGTGACTTGTCAAAAACATTCGCACACGTTGATCCGGCAAAAGAGCCAATTCCAGTTATTCCTACCTGTCACTATCAAATGGGTGGTGTTCCTTGTAACGTCAATGGCCAAGCAATTGAGTTCAACCCAGAAACGGGTGAAGACAAAATCATTGAAGGTTTGTTTGCTGTTGGTGAAATTGCCAACGTATCAGTGCACGGCGCTAACCGCTTAGGTGGTAACTCATTGCTTGACTTAGTGGTATTTGGTCGCGCGGCGGGTAACTTCCTTGGTAAGTACCTTGCAGAAACCGATACATCTCGCGATGCAAACGACGCTAACCTTGAAGCGGCACTAGCTCGTTACAACCGTTGGGAAAACTCAACTGGTGGTGAAGACCCAGTACAAATTCGCAAAGACCTACAGCAATGTATGCAGCTTAACTTCTCGGTATTCCGCGAAGGTGAAGCCATGGCTCAAGGTATGAAAGAGTTAACGGAAATTCGTGAGCGTCTGCAAAATGCCCACCTTGCCGATAAGTCATCAGAGTTCAACACCCAACGCATTGAGTGTTTAGAGTTAGATAACTTAATGGAAACAGCTTACTGTACGGCAAAAGCTGCGAACTTCCGTACCGAATCTCGTGGTGCTCACTCACGTGAAGACTTCCTTGATCGTGATGATGAGAACTGGTTGTGTCACACGATTTACACACCGGGTAACGAAGAAATGTCAAAACGCGATGTGAACATGAAACCAGTTCACCGTGAAGCTTTCCCACCGAAAGCACGTACTTACTAAGGAGCATTAACGATGAAACAAACGTTTTCGATTTATCGCTACAACCCTGATGTAGACAATGCACCTTACATGAAGGACTACGAGCTAGAGATCTCTGAAGGCTCAGACATGATGGTGCTTGATGCGCTTATCTTGTTAAAAGAACAAGATCCAACATTGTCATTCCGTCGCTCATGCCGCGAAGGTGTGTGTGGTTCAGACGGTCTGAACATGAACGGCAAAAACGGTCTCGCGTGTATCACCCCGTTATCTGAGTTAAAGGGCGGCAAAATCGTTTTACGTCCATTGCCAGGTTTACCGGTTGTACGTGACTTGATTATTGATATGACCCAGTTCTACACGCAATACGAGAAGATCAAGCCGTACTTAATCAACGATGGTAAAGCACAGCCAGCGCGTGAACACCTTCAGTCAATTGAAGAACGCGACAAGTTAGACGGGTTATACGAGTGTATCTTGTGTGCGTGTTGTTCAACATCGTGTCCATCATTTTGGTGGAACCCTGACAAGTTTATCGGTCCAGCGGGTTTGTTACACGCCTATCGCTTCTTAATTGATAGCCGTGATACGGCGACTGATGAGCGTTTAGACGATTTACAAGATGCGTACAGCGTATTCCGTTGTCACGGCATCATGAACTGTGTTGACGTTTGTCCTAAGGGATTGAACCCAACCAAAGCAATCGGTTCGATCAAATCGATGCTATTGCAAAGAGCGGTATAACCCGACCACTCGTGCTACAAGCGTTGCTTGTGGTTAAGGTATATCGCCGGGTCCGCGCAAGTGGACCTGGCATTTTCGTTTTTCTGAGTTAGCGAATAACATTTTTTTATATGTCAATTAACAGAATGTAAACACGCGAACTCTTATGAACATGGCATCACGTTATGTTGATGCGATTTAGTCTACCAATACATAGGATTAGGCAATGCCAGAAGGTGTAATGAAGACTTGGTTAGAGTCTTCCCATTTAAGCGGTAACAACGCCGCTTATATTGAAGAGCTTTACGAAATGTATCTTGAAAACGCTCACTCGGTGTCTGATGAGTGGCGTAAGATATTTGATGAGCTTCCTAAAGTAGATGGTGTAGAAGTTGAAACCAATCACTCGGTGATTCGAGATGAATTTCGTCAATTAGCAAAAGAAGGCTTTAAGCACGTTGCGGTGAGCAGTGAAGCAGATGCCAAGCAAGTACGCGTTTTGCAGTTGATCAACTCGTATCGATTCCGCGGACATCAAAATGCCAATTTAGATCCACTGGGATTATGGCAGCGTGAGCGCGTGCGTGACTTGGAGTTATCTCACCACGATCTATCAAAATCTGAATTTGATAAAGAATTTAACGTGGGCTCTTTGGCCGTAGGTCAAGAGTGCATGAAGTTAGGTGATATCTACCAAACGCTTAAAGATACCTACTGTGGTGCGATTGGTGCTGAGTACATGCACATCACCTCGACCACTGAAAAGCGTTGGTTGCAACAACGTCTTGAAAGTGTGCGTTCTAAGGCGAACTTTTCAAACGACCTGAAAAAAGAAATCCTTAAAGACTTGATTGCGGCTGATGGCTTAGAAAAGTATTTAGGGGCAAAATTCCCTGGTGCCAAGCGCTTCTCACTTGAAGGCGGCGACAGCTTAATCCCAATGCTTAAGCAAATCATCACTCGCGCCGGTGAGCACGGCAGTAAAGAAGTGGTGCTGGGTATGGCGCACCGCGGTCGTTTGAACGTGCTTGTTAACGTGATGGGTAAAAACCCAAGCAAGTTATTTGATGAATTTGCCGGTAACGTTGAACAAATTGGTTCTGGTGACGTGAAATACCACCAAGGCTACTCGTCAGACTTTGTTACCCCTGGTGGCAACGTACACTTAGCGTTGGCGTTTAACCCGTCGCACTTAGAGATCGTTAACCCAGTGGTTATCGGTTCAGTGCGCGCGCGTCTAGACCGTCGCGATTGTGATAAAGGCGATTTGGTTATGCCAATAACCATTCACGGTGATTCGGCAATTGCTGGTCAAGGTGTGGTACAAGAAACCTTTAACATGTCGCAAGCGCGAGCGTACAAAGTTGGTGGAACGATTCGTATCGTGGTCAATAACCAAGTTGGTTTTACCACGTCAAAACAAGAAGATACTCGCTCGACCGAATACTGTACTGACATTGCTAAAATGGTCCAGGCACCAATTTTACACGTCAACGCAGACGACCCAGAAGCGGTTGTGTTAGCTTCACAAATCGCAGTAGATTTTCGCAATAAGTTTAAACGCGATGTGGTTATCGACTTGGTTTGTTACCGTCGTCATGGTCACAACGAAGCCGACGAACCAAACGCGACGCAGCCGTTGATGTATCAAAAAATTAAGAAACATCCGGTGCCACGAGCCATTTACGCTGAAAAACTGGCACGTGAAAACGTGGTTTCAGAAAGCGAAAACAAAGAATTCGTAAACTACTACCGAAAATTACTCGACGAAGGCCAGTGTACTGTTGAGCAATGGCGCCCAATGACCGAGCATTCAGTAGACTGGACGCCGTATTTGGGTCACGATTGGGATGATGCCTATGATCACAGCATTGACTCAGCGCGACTTAAAGAGCTAGCGAACGCGATTGCAAGCTACCCAGAAGATCACAAGCTTCACTCACGAGTGAAGAAGATTTACGATGATCGCAAGAAAATGGCCAGCGGTGAAAAGTTATTAGACTGGGGTTTCGCTGAAAACCTCGCTTATGCGTGTATCGTTGATCGCGGTGAGCGCGTGCGCATTACCGGTCAAGACGCGGGTCGTGGTACCTTCTTCCACCGCCACGCGGTATTGCATGGGCAAGACGATGCAAGCACGTATTTGCCGTTGCAACACATTAGCGATAAGCAAGGACCATTTGAAGTTTATGACTCAGTGCTATCAGAAGTTGCGGTACTGGCATTTGAATACGGCTACGCAACAGCCGAACCCAGTGGTTTAACCATTTGGGAAGCTCAATTTGGTGATTTTGCCAACGGTGCGCAAGTGGTGTTTGACCAATTTTTGTCATCAGGCGAGCAAAAGTGGGGCCGCTTATGTGGTTTGACCGTGTTATTGCCACACGGCTATGAAGGTCAAGGTCCTGAGCACTCATCGGCTCGTTTAGAGCGTTTCTTGCAGCTGTGTGCCGATCACAACATGCAGGTGTGTGTACCATCAACGCCAGCGCAAGTATTCAATATGTTGCGTCGTCAAGTGGTTCGCCCAATGCGCCGTCCATTGATTGTAATGTCACCTAAATCTCTGTTGCGTCATCCGTTAGCGGTATCGTCGTTAGATGAACTAGCAGAAGGTACTTATCACAATGTGATTGGCGAGATTGACGACATCAAAGCCGATAAGGTTGAACGCGTTGTTATGTGTTCTGGTAAAGTTTACTATGAGCTATTGGAACAGCGTCGTAAGAATGAGCAGGATAATGTCGCCATTGTTCGCATTGAACAGCTATACCCATTCCCTGAAGCCGAATTGAAGGATGTGATTGCCCAATACCCTAATGCCAAAGACTTTGTTTGGTGTCAGGAAGAGCCACAAAACCAAGGCGCGTGGTACTGTTCACAGCATCACTTTAGAGAAGCGATTGGCGAGCAGGGCACATTGCGTTATGCCGGCCGCAAGGCAGCTGCAGCACCAGCATGTGGTTATATGTCTTTGCACGTGAAAGAACAACAAGCATTAGTGAATGATGCACTAACGTTTTAACAAGATTTTCTTGAGGAATAAAAATGACAACTGAAATTAAGGTTCCTGTATTACCAGAGTCAGTAGCCGATGCAACCGTTGCTACTTGGCATGTTCAAGTTGGTGATAAGGTAGAGCGCGACCAAGTGCTAGTCGATATCGAAACTGACAAAGTGGTACTTGAAGTGCCAGCGCCTGCTGCTGGTGTTATCACTGCGATCAGTGAAGAAGAAGGTGCAACTGTATTAGGCGAGCAAGTTATTGCTATCCTTGATGACGCAGATACTGCCACACCAAGTGCAGAGCCTAGCAAGGCAAGCCAAACTGAATCAGCACCAACGGCAGCGGCGAAAGTGATCGATATCGTTGTACCGGTATTACCAGAATCTGTTGCTGATGCAACGATTTCAACTTGGCATGTGGCCGAAGGCGAAACGGTAACTCGCGATCAAAACTTAGTTGATATTGAAACCGATAAAGTCGTGCTTGAAGTTGTCGCCCAAGACGACGGTGTGATCGGTAAAATCACCCACGCTGAAGGCGAAACTGTGTTGGGTGAGCAAGTTATTGGTCAGTTAAACGCGGGTGCTGTTTCGGCGCCGAGTAATGAAAGCGCAGCAAGCGACGAACAATCAGGTGATGACGTTGCTTCTCCATCGGTACGTCGTATGCTTACTGAGAATGGTTTGTCAGCGAGCCAAGTAAAAGGCACTGGTAAAGGCGGTCGCATCAGCAAGGAAGACGTTGAAGCACACCTTGCAGCAGCTAAAGCACCAGCGGCAGCACCAAAAGCAGCTGCACCTGCAACAGCACCTGTTGTTGCATCTGGCGAGCGTAGCCAAAAACGCGTACCAATGACGCGTTTGCGTAAAACCATTGCTAACCGCTTACTTGAAGCGAAAAATTCAACGGCAATGCTTACCACGTTTAATGAAGTGGATATGAAGCCAATCATGGATCTTCGCAAGCAATACAAAGACTTGTTTGAAAAGACCCACGATACGCGCTTAGGTTTTATGTCGTTCTACGTGAAGGCCGTAACTGAAGCATTGAAGCGTTTTCCATCAGTTAACGCGTCAATTGATGGCGACGATATCGTTTACCACAACTTCTTCGATATCTCGATTGCGGTATCGACTCCTCGCGGCTTGGTAACACCAGTACTACGTGATGCAGATACGTTAAGCATGGCTGGCATTGAGAAGGGCATTAAAGACTTAGCGATCAAAGGTCGCGATGGCAAGCTAACCATGGACGACATGCAAGGTGGTAACTTTACAATCACTAACGGTGGTGTATTTGGTTCACTGATTTCAACGCCAATCATCAACTTACCGCAAACGGCTATTCTTGGTATGCACAAGATCCAAGACCGTCCAGTAGCGATTGATGGCAAAGTCGAAATTCGTCCGATGATGTACTTGGCATTGTCTTACGATCACCGCTTAATCGATGGCAAAGAGTCAGTAGGCTTCTTAGTAACCATTAAAGAACTATTAGAAGATCCAGCGCGCTTATTGTTGGATATCTAAGCGATAACGAATGTTGTAAAACGCGCTCATTGAGCGCGTTTTTTTTTGTCCATTATTTGTTGTCTTCAGGTCTATTCTCAATCTCGCTTGATAGCTGAGTACCTATCAGATCACCCGACTATGTGTGTTAGGTAGCTAGATTCTCTTGGGCACGAGAGCTGTTGTTTTGTGCTCTATTTACCCCATCGATAAAAAACATCTACTTTTTGAATAAAAAATCCTTGTTTGTGAATAATTATCTGTGATATAAATGCGCACCTTGATTTTGGTACGAGCCACATAAGGCGATATGTTTTGTGTTAGCGCCAGTGATAAATGCCTGTATTTACTTACCTATAGGTAATTTAGGCTGATAGCTGCTGACGAGATATGTCGCAACGCGACGGCGTTGTACCCATCATGTATGTAAGCTCATCGGCGGTGTTCACGCATTATCTACTCGAATGATTATGCGCTTATCGGTTCGCTTTTACTGTGCTTCGCCTTGTGTTGGCGAAGATGGTGTGACGGATAAACCGCGTAATAGACAAACACTCGCATCGGCAGAGATTATTCGAGTAATAGATAAAAAATGATCGTAGTAGGAGAAGTAATCATTATGGCATCGAATTCTAAACACGTATTTGCTAAGTCGGCACTGTATCTGGCATTAAGTAGTGCTTTTTCACTACCGACAATGGCGTTAGCTCAAGACACACAGGCGCAAGCAGTTGCTGCTATAGAGCGTATTCAGGTGACGGGCTCACGCCGTTCGTCGACCGTACAAGAAGCGCCAATGAATATTTCTGCATTAGATGCCGATGTGATGCTCAATCAAAATATTTCATCAGCGGAAGATGTTGCTCGCTGGGTACCCGGTCTCACCATTGCTGATCAAGGTGGTCGAGAGGGGGCGTCAATTATTGTCCGCGGTCTTAATACCAACTCTTCTGAGCGCAGTGCCGATGGTGGCACAGTGGCAACCTATGTCGGCGAAATCCCAATGTTGGTTGACTTGCGTTTAAAAGATGTTGAACGAGTCGAAGTGTTGATCGGACCTCAAGGCACACTGTACGGCGCCGGTACACTCGGTGGTGCGATACGCTATATCTTAAACGATGCTGAGCTTGATATTACCGAGGGCTCGATCACCGGTGACGTGTTTAGCTTGAGTGAGAGTGAGGACTTAGGTGGCGAAGCGGGCTTTGTATTCAATACACCATTGATTGAAGATGAGCTAGCGGTGCGGGTAAACGTAAATCACTACAGTGCGCCGGGCTATGTAGATTATAGTGTTGCGGTATGTGAGCCTGGAGTGTCTTTACCCGATCCTGATTGGAGTGATGCGAGTGCTGTTGAGCAAAACATCTGTGGTCTTCAGGATGTCAATGATGAGCAAATCACTACTTCGCGCGTGGCGTTGCGTTGGAACCCGAATGATTGGTTTGACGCCACCTTAACGTACTTCCATCAAAACCAGACTCATGGTGGTAACTCGATTGTTCAGTACAAGTCTATTGCACAAGAAAATCCATTAAGCGAGTTGGTCGGTAAGTACGATTCGGCTTACCGCGTGGCTGAGCCAAATGAAAAGACAGACGAACTGTTGAGTTTGGAAATGGAGCTCGATTTAGGTTTTGCTGATTTGGTTTCGGCGTCAGGATGGTCTGAGTATGAACAGAGTGGTCAACGCGATCAAACCGATCTGCTGTTTGGCGATATTTGGGCTGGTTACGCAGATTTTCCAGCGTTTACCGCCTACACCTTAGACACAGGTGAAGAGCAATCGTTTACCCAAGAATTGCGTATTGTGTCAAAGAGCGAGTCGGCGTTTTCATGGATTGTTGGTTATTACTACAACCAACTCGAGTCGCAGTCGGATGACCGCGAATACACCCCAGGTTTAACGGAATATTGGTTTGGCGATGAGCCGTATGCGAACATTGAGTACGATTTAGAATACATCGCCTTAAACAAGCAAAAGCTTGAAGAATCAGCGCTTTTTGGTGAGCTTTCTTATCAACTTACCGATAAACTGCAAGTCACCGCCGGAGCCCGAGTTTATCAATATGACATCGACTCAGAATCGGGGAACTGGGCGCCGTTTTGGAATGGTGAAATCAGCTCGAGCAATGAAATCGGCTTGTCGTCAAGCAACGCCAAAGACGATGGCAACTTGCTTAAGTTAAACGCGAGCTATCAATTTAATGACGATGTGATGACGTATGTTACTGTCAGCGAGGGCTATCGCATTGGTGGCTCAAATGGCATAACGCCGTGCTCTGATGATGGTTCGATTCAAGTCTGTGCTTTGCCAAATGAGATGGATTACAAACCGGACTTAACCACCAACTACGAGTTAGGTGTTAAAAGTTCGTGGTTGCAAAATCGTCTGCACCTCAATGCTGCGCTGTTTAGCGTTGACTGGCAAGATGCACAAATTCAAGCCACCACAGTCAATGGCCAAGAAATTATTACCGCCAATGCCGGTGAAGCAAATTCGACAGGGGTTGAATTGGCGGTGCGCTCGGTGCTCAGCGATAACATTACCGCGTATGCCAATTACTCGTATGCGAAAGCAGAGTTGACATCAGACGCGCCATATTTATTTGGTATTAAAGGTGAGCAGGGCAGCGCTATTCAAGACTTTTATGATGGTGAAGACGGCGACCGCCTACCAGGTGCACCAGAGCATCAGTTTTCGATGGGGGTTGATTATCAAACCGACGTGTTCGATGACAAATTACTTAATATTTATTACGGCTTAACCGCGCAAAGCGACGTGATCACCAAAGTCGGACTAAAAGCCGATGGCGAAGTGTTACCAGGCTATGCGCTAAGCAACCTATCGGCCAAACTATCAGGGGATCTTTGGTCGGTTACTTTCTATGTCGACAATTTGTTTAACAAGTATGCATATACCGCAACACGCCGTGATAAGTCATGGGCTGGTATGGCTCAATTTGAATCAGAAAACAAGAACTTACCAGAAATAGGACGGGTTTACGGACATTACATTACCAAGCCTAGAACTGTTGGCTTACGCTTTAATTACGCATTTGATCTGTAATTAAATGGCAATGAAAAATAAGGTATCGTACAGTGTATGGTACCTTATTTTTTTGTACCCAGTAAAATAACCAATAAAGGCAAGCAGAGTAGCTAATGAAAACACTAATTAAAGCAACCATTTTAGCCGCAGTGACCAGCGCCTCAAGTATGTCGGCGTGGGCCGCGGAACAGGTGATCAAAGCCGGTTTTGTATTGGACGTAACCAATGGCGATATCAAAAAAGACCAGTATATTTTGATTCGCGACAATAAAATTTTATCCATTTCCAAAAACAATCCAGCGCCGTCGGCAGAGCAAATAGATTTACAGCACAAATACGTCCTTCCCGGGCTTATGGACATGCACACCCATGTGGTGCGTCATTTGTCGAAACAATTCCACGATCGCTATTTTCAGTCGCCACATCGGGCGACTATCGGTGGCGTAGTTAACGCAGAAAAGACCCTTATGGCGGGGTTTACCACAATTCGCAATGTCGGCGCCGCCGACTATATGGATGTGGCGTTGCGCAATGCGATTAATGCCAATGAAATACCGGGGCCTCGCATGGCGGTTTCGGGCCCATCGCTTGGTATCACCGGTGGTCACTGCGACCGCAACTCGCTAAATCATCGCTTTGAAGAGCGAGGCGACGGTGTATCCGATGGACCGTGGCAAGTGCGCCAGCAAGTGCGAAAAAATGTAAAGTATCAAGTTGATGTCATTAAATTTTGCGCCACTGGTGGTGTTTTTTCAAAAGGCACTAAAGTGGGTCAACGTCAATACACTTTAGAAGAAATGCAGGCGATTGTTGACGAAGCACACACTCACGGTCGCACGGTAGCGGCTCATGCGCACGGTACAGAAGGTATCGAGTTTGCCATTAAAGCTGGCGTAGACTCGATTGAGCACGCCAGCTATTTAACACCGCAAACCATCGCCTTAGCTAAGGAGTACGGCACTTACTTATCGATGGATATTTACAATACCGAGTATACGTTGAGCGAAGGTGTTAAAAATGGCGTGCCACAAGAGAATATCGATAAAGAGAAGCAAGTTGGCACTCGCCAACGCGAAAGCTTTCGCAATGCGGTAACAGCGGGAGCCAAAATTGTATTGGGCACCGATGCGGGTATTTATCCGCACGGTGATAATGCCAAACAACTCAGTCGCATGACTCAATTTGGCATGACAGAGTTACAAGCGATACAAGCGGCAACCATTAACTCGGCGGCACTATTAAAATGGAGTGACAAACTAGGTCAAGTTAAAGCCGGTATGTTGGCGGATCTGATTGCCGTTGACCGCAACCCTTTAGAGGATATTACCAGCCTTGAAAACGTCAGCTTTGTGATGAAAGACGGTATTATTTATAAGCAATAGTGATCATGACTGAACTAAACGCCCTGTACCAAAAAGCGTTAACACTGGTCGAGCAGAAGCAATATCAGCAGGCACATCACTGCCTGTTGACAATCCTTAAGCAAGATAGACAGTTTGCTAGAGCGTATTATTTACTGGCGATTATAGCCAGTGATCACCACAATGTAGTCAAAGCGATAGAGCTTGCCGAAAAAGCCAGTCAGCTGAGCAAGCAAGGCGCACCGCTGGTATTGCAGGCAAAATTGTATTTGCGCTTGCACGATCACGTAAAAGCAAAATACGTGGCGCAGCAGGCGCTAACGCTCGCTGCTCTGACCTATGCCGAGTGGGATGATTTAGGGGTTGTGTTCAGTCAAATGGGCGATCACTTCCAAGCGATTCGCTGTTTCGAACAAGCCGAGCAGGCGCTAGCCAAACTTCCACAAACGCCACAACACGCCCAGCTCTGCGTTAATCTAGCGGCGGCTTATAAGTTCAACGGCCAATTTGAACAAGCCATTGCCAGTTACCGACGCGCCTTGGCGCAAGACCCTAAGCTCTATTCGGCGTATTGGGGGCTAGCGAGCATGCCCGAAAGCCAACTTGCTGGTGATATAGGACGACTAACGGGGTACTTACAGCATGCGACAGACGCTGATGATACCTTGTACCTAGCCCACAGCTTATCTCGGCAATATGAACATCAGGGTGATTTTGCCAAGGCTTGGCAGCTGCTAACTAAACCCAAGCAACGCAAAAAAGCACAGTGCGGTTATCACATTAGCCGTGATCAACAGCTGTTTTCAGCGTTAAAGGCGAGTTTCAATAAGAGCTCAATTAACCTCGATTCTGGCTGTGATAGTGACGAACCGATTTTTATTGTCGGAATGCCTCGCACCGGGACTACGGTGATCGAGCGCTTGCTGACACAATCGAACAATATTTTTTCCGCTGGCGAAATGCAACACTTTGCTATAGCGCTAAAACAACAGACTCAGGTGACGTCGCCTGCGCTACTTGATGAGGCGACCATTAACGCGGCGCACAGTATTGACTGGCGACAACTGGGTGGTAATTACCTTGCCAAAACGCGGTCGATCACCGGGCATACGCCGCGCTTTATCGATAAAATGCCAACCAACTTCCTGTACATTGGCTTTATTTTGCAGGCCTTACCTAAGGCGAAAGTTATTTGTTTGCAGCGGTCTGAGCAGGATACGATAATCAGTAACTATCGGCAGTTATTTGCCTCAGACTTTTGGTTTTATCAGTACAGCTATGATATCAATGATTGCCAAAGCTATTATCATTTATTCACCGAACTGATGGGCTATTGGCAACAGCTGTTTGCTAACAATATTTATTGCCTCAACTATGAAAGCTTTGTCCATAATCCCGCTGTTGAAGCGCCTAAATTGTTTGATTTTATTGGTGAAACTTGGCAACCGCTCTATCTTGATTTACAACATAATCGCGCACCAGTCGCGACGGCAAGTGCGGCGCAAGTTCGAGATGGGATAACGGCTAAATCTGTCGGTTTTTGGCGCCACTACCAGCAACAATTAACACAGGCGTTGGACGCTAATTAAAAGCCGGTTCAATCTTCTTGGGGCAACCTTGCTGTAACGACAACCCGTGGTTAGTCTATTTTTTTAAAGCGCAATAGCTCAACACCTTGCTGATCAAAAAATGACAATTGCATATCGCTAAGGGTATAGCTCTGGGTAGCGCGAATGTGTGTTATCAGCTGGTGAGCAATGTGCTTATTCATACAGGCTTGGTCAGCCGATGCTATTGGGCCGAACGTTATGCGTTTTGCGTTAACAGCGATAATATCAGCAGTGAAATTGTGGCAACCATCATTACCGGATATTTGCATAAGTTGTAAGTCAATTTCCATCGTCGGCCGCGATGGCTCCCCGTTGAGCTCAGTTACACTGGTATTGATGCGCTCTAATAGCCATATATCGTTAAGTCTTATGGTGCTGTCGAATTGCTTGCTTAAAACGCGGCGCAGTGTATAGCGTATCGAAGAGCCATCGGCGGGGATTTTATCAGGGGAAACGGGTTGTTTGCTCACCTCTATTTTGTAGAGATAGCCGAGTTCATAATCAAAGCCATGTATGGTGTTGTAAAACAACTGCCATCCATCGTCAGTTAAGGTGTCGCCGCGTTGTATTTGCAAGCACAACCGAGGGGCAACGCCGACACATTTGGCTTTGTAGCTGTTGACCCAATATATTTGGTGATCAGTTGTGGGAGACGCGGTACAGCCCCATGCACCAATGACGAACAGTAAAACAAAACCTAGCTTGAGCATGACAGGCCTCTAATTGATTTATGTGATTTTAAGTGTAGCTAGCATCAATCGATTCTGGTACTCGAGTTATGGCGTCAGCTAGAAATAGCAACACGACTGTGTCATCATTACCGCGCGTTAGCCTACAGTCAGTAAGTTAACTTTGAACATTAAAATTAAAAAGAGAGTCTGTATGCGCAATCATCTAGTTATGTTATGTATCCCGATTATATCCTTATTGGCAAGTCAGGTTGTTTACGCCAAAAAAGATGAACACAAGCAACTGCCACCTGGGCTACAGAAAAAAGTTGCTAAGGGCAAAGCGTTGCCACCGGGCTGGCAAAAGAAATTGCAAGTTGGCACGGTTATAGAACCTGAAATTTATGAACAAGGCGTTATCGTTGAGCGCAGTAGGGATGGCATTATCACCATTGAAGTCGATGGAAAATGGGTTCGCTTGATGGAACACAGCAAAGAAATTGTTGAAATATTAAAGCACTAATACCTTAACGCCTTAAAGCTGTTATAGCACACCGGACGCAGAGTGATAAATGCCTGAATTAACCCTCAGGAGAATTCAGCACGGCGTCATGTGTCGCCCTAGCACATTAGTTCAGTGCTCGTTACAAGAGAGTGCTGGCATGCCCACGGCTTTGTGTAATCGCCATGTCCTCATTATACTTCTATTGAGTATGACGATGTTATTGACGGCGTTGACAAGGTTAGAAGCTATGAACGAACAACCGGATAATCAACCTAAACTCACTTCGTACAAAGTGTGGGATAGGCACGTCAGAATCTTTCATTGGCTAAATGTACTGTGTATTTTGGGGCTGATATTTATCGGTCTAATGATATTAAACAGCAAAAGCTTTGGCGTGAGTGCTGACGGCAAAATTTTACTGAAAACCATACATGTCTACATCGGCTATGTCTTTGTTGTTAACCTTATTTGGCGTTTGATTTGGGGATTTATTGGCAGCCATTACGCTAAGTGGTCTTCGATAATACCGGTGCATAAAGGTGCGATAAGGGAAACGACATCCTATATCAACGAGCTTAGCGAAGGTAAAGCGCCTAGCTATGCAGGTCACAATCCACTGGCAAAAATCATGGTTAGTGTACTGTTTGTCTTGCTGATCACGCAGGCATCTACCGGTCTTATATTAGCTGGTACGGATTTGTATTTACCACCATTTGGTCACGAAATAGCAGAGCAGGTCACAAATTCTGGCGAAGACCACCAAGCGCTTGAGGGCTTGGTTCCCGGCTCAAAGCAAGGGGTTGATCAAGCCGCGTACGCGCGAATGCGAGAGTGGCGCAAGCCCATTATTTCCATCCATGTGTTCAGTTTTTATTTGTTGTTAATCGCCATTACAATGCATATCGTTGCTGTTGTTATTAGTGAATTTAAAGAAAAAAATGGTATCGTTTCAGCGATGATTAACGGCGAAAAATTTATCAAAGGCAAGCCCGTAGACGAGCCAAAGAACAACAAACCAAAGTTATAATCACCGCTGTAGCAGACGCGTGAGAGCAGATAATGAATCGAAAAAAGAAGATTAAATCAACGCTGTTAGCGAAACAGAAAAAAGCTAACGCAAAATTACACAAACGCAATAAACCCAAATATATTTCAAAAGCTGAGCGCGAAAAAATCGCCCAACAGCAAGATGCTGAGCGCCAAAATTCTGACGAGCAAGGCGCTTAGGGTAATTGCTATCGATTGAATTGGCTATATCGTCTCTAACATCTAATTGGCCGATTGTTGCGCCCTGCGCCGTTAAAGGTCCGTCTATAGAACCAAATTGTGGTTTATTCCTCAACAAAGCACAGGTTTCCTGCCCATAGATGCTTGTTTTTATCGCTTAATTTTTAATAAAAGTTGATTTTATTGCCATCGCGACTAGCCTTTTAGTACGGTGGTTAAGGGAATTTTATTAAGTATTAAAGCCAGTTAGCACAGAGCCTAGTAAAATGTGTGCTGATTACAGCGTTAGCTTTCACAAAGGTTACGGGACACAGTGAAACCGTGATATTGAAGGTGCATGTTGTGCGTTTGCATCGATTCGTTTTTGATTAAGAGGAAACAAAGATGGAAACATTATTACCATTAATTATTCAGCTCATAAGTGGTGCCGTTGGCGGTAACGTTGCCGGTGGCTTATTTAAAAACATATCGCTCGGCACGCTAGGTAATTCACTTGCCGGTATTGTTGGCGGTGGTTTAGGCGGGCAAATTTTAGCGATGCTTGGTATGGCGACAGGATCCGGCGGTATGGATCTTGGCAGTATCATTGGCAGTGTTGCGAGTGGTGGCGTCGGTGGTGGTGTGTTATTAGCTATCGTCGGTATACTGAAAAACTTGTTGAGTAAATAATACGGTAAGTTATCGCAGACATTACTACCGCTTATAATGTTGCGAGGGATAATACAGCATGACTAAATAAAACGGCACTGAGTTAAATCCTAGTGCCGTTTTATTTAGTCATGCTGTTATAGAAGGCTCAATTGTCTAGAGTTAAAAGCGATAGGCGATGTTTAAAGAAGATGATGTTGCCATTACATCATTTAGCTCGGCGAAGTCTTCATAATCAGACGTTGAGCGAAACGCGACACTTAAATCGAGACTCACCTGTGGCCAGTGATAGCCAATTCCTCCGCCCAGTTGAAAGCCGCTAAAATCCTCTTCAAAAGACGCAAGTTCCATTGTCTCCGAATAAAAGCCAAGCAAACCATAGGCTTTAAAACCGTTGTTTCGCAAACCAGTACCAGCGAGAAGTTGCAGTTCGAGACCCGATAACTCAAGATCAGACAAATCATCGTGTTCAGTATCGTAAAGGGCCGCTCTAACAGCGATGTGATCAACTGACGCATAAGTCAGTGATAGGTTATAGCCGTAAAATTCATCTTCTGCATAGTCATTGTCATCGGGCTCTATGGTCAAACCATAGCTACCAATCCCTACTGCCCATGATGCGTCATATATTGGCTGATGTTGAGTTGTTGGCTCAGCGGTCGCGGTAAAAGACGATAACGCTGCACAGGTTAGAAGTGAGTAAAATAGGGGTTTCATTGATTAGCTTCCTTTCTTATTGGTAATTATGCATCGCCCAAGGTAATGGTAATCACATCTTAGCGCAAGTATTGGGTTTTGTTTTAACGTTAAATTTATCAAATTAGCTGTACTCAACGCGCAGGGGGTAGCTTATTAACCCGCCAGTATAAAGGCCAGCTAAATGCGATGAATCCTTCGTTTGTATTAGTGTTGTCCGCTTTGTAACAGATGCTGAGGAAACTGTAACAAGGGGGTTTAAACTAATGTCGTTTCTCTATATAATCAGCGCCAAAATTATAGTCGTTAAGTGCGAGCCTTGTATTTTAACTTCAGGTTAGGCACTTAGTTCATTTCAAAAAAGCAATTGGGAAACACCATGAATTTGCATGAGTATCAAGCGAAACAATTATTCGCTGAATATGGTTTACCAGTTTCTGAAGGTTTCGCATGCGATACCCCTCAAGAAGCTGCAGAGGCTGCTGATAAAATCGGCGGTAATATGTGGGTTGTTAAAGCTCAAGTTCACGCAGGTGGTCGCGGTAAAGCTGGCGGTGTTAAGCTAGTTAGCTCGAAAGAAGAAATCAAAGAGTTTGCACAACACTGGTTAGGTAAAAACTTAGTTACTTACCAAACAGATGCAAATGGTCAGCCGGTAGCAAAAATCTTAGTTGAAAGCTGTACTGATATCGCTAATGAATTATACCTAGGTGCAGTTGTTGATCGCGCGACTCGTCGTGTTGTATTTATGGCTTCAACCGAAGGTGGTGTAGACATCGAAACCGTTGCAGAAGAAACGCCTCACTTAATTCACAAAGCTGCTATCGACCCATTAGTTGGTCCACAAGCATATCAAGCGCGTGAGTTAGGTTTCAAACTAGGCCTTAACCCAACGCAAATGAAGCAATTTGTAAAAATCTTCATGGGCTTAGGTAACATGTTTATCGATCACGATTTCGCATTACTAGAAATCAACCCGCTAGTGATCACTGAGCAAGGTAACTTACACTGTTTAGACGGCAAAATTGGTGTTGACTCAAACGCCTTATTCCGTCAACCAAAAATCCGTGCAATGCACGATCCTTCACAAGAAGACGAGCGTGAAGCACACGCAGCTCAGTGGGAATTAAACTACGTAGCCCTAGACGGTAACGTTGGTTGTATGGTTAACGGCGCTGGTCTTGCGATGGGTACCATGGATATCGTAAACCTACACGGCGGTAAGCCAGCTAACTTCCTTGATGTTGGTGGTGGTGCAACGAAAGAGCGTGTAGCAGAAGCATTCAAAATCATCCTTTCTGATGACAACGTAAAAGCAGTACTAGTAAACATCTTTGGTGGTATCGTTCGTTGTGACATGATCGCTGAAGGTATCATCGCTGCTGTTAAAGAAGTTGGTGTTAAAGTACCTGTTGTTGTGCGTCTTGAAGGTACTAACGCAGAAGCTGGTCGTGAAGTTCTAGCTAACTCTGACGTAAACGTAATCGCTGCTGAGTCTCTAACTGACGCGGCTGAGAAAGTTGTTGCTGCTGCGGAGGGCAAATAATGTCTGTATTAATTAACAAAGATACCAAAGTAATCTGTCAAGGTTTCACTGGTGGTCAAGGTACTTTCCACTCAGAGCAAGCGATTGCTTACGGTACGCAAATGGTTGGTGGTGTATCACCAGGTAAAGGCGGTCAAGAGCACTTAGGTCTTCCTGTATTCAACACCGTTCGTGAAGCGGTTGAAGCAACTGGCGCTACAGCGACTGTTATCTACGTTCCAGCACCTTTCTGTAAAGATGCGATCTTAGAAGCTATCGATGCGGGTATCGAGTTAATCGTTACCATCACTGAAGGTATCCCTACGCTAGACATGCTTGACGTTAAAGTTAAGCTAGAAGAAACTGGCGTTCGCATGATTGGTCCAAACTGTCCAGGTGTTATCACGCCAGGCGAATGTAAGATTGGTATCATGCCAGGTCACATCCACAAGCCAGGTAAAGTAGGTATCGTATCTCGCTCAGGTACGCTTACTTATGAAGCGGTTAAGCAAACTACCGATGCTGGTTTTGGTCAATCAACGTGTGTTGGTATTGGTGGTGACCCAATTCCAGGTACTAACTTCATCGACGTACTAGAGATGTTTGAAAACGATCCACAAACTGAAGCAATCGTAATGATTGGTGAAATTGGTGGTACGGCTGAAGAAGAAGCAGCAGAATACATTAAAGAAAATGTAACTAAGCCGGTAGTTTCTTACATCGCTGGTGTTACTGCTCCTCCAGGTAAGCGCATGGGGCATGCTGGCGCTATCATCGCTGGTGGTAAAGGTACTGCTGATGAGAAATTCGCAGCCCTAGAAGCGGCAGGCGTTAAAACTGTACGTTCTCTTGCTGACATCGGTTCTGCACTAAAAGAGAAAACAGGTTGGTAATTTGATTACCGCGCATAGGTTGATGATTACTGTGGTGGTTAGCAACCTATAGCATACTGTTTTAAAAAGGTCGCATTAGCGGCCTTTTGTTTTTGTTAAATTGAGGAATAGTTATGAATCCTATTATTGCCTTACTTAAACAAGAAAATATCAGCGACGAAAAAATCGCTGCGTTATTCGAGCAGATGACTCAAAACCCACTAATGGCAATGGCGAGCATTGCGGAGCTGGGCATCGAACAAGAAAAACTGCAACCTGTCATGATGCAAGTAATGACCAACCCTAGCCTTATCAGTGACGCTGTGAAAGAGTTGGGATTAGATGAGCAAGCGTTAGAAAAAGCCAAGCAGACACTGCAACAGCCGCGCTAGCCTTGGCTCATGGCGTTATGGCGTCTGGCCAGCACCAATCACAAGAGCACAGCGCTGTAGCTGTTGTAAATGTAAAAGGACCTAACACGTTAGGTCCTTTTTTAATTGTAGGGAAACTAGTTAGCTAAAACGACGCTTATTGTTCTATGCGCAGCGCTATTTGACTTTGCCTTAGATAGCATTAGGATGACTAGAGGAAAGCGGCATACGCTCGCTTAGGGTGAGTAAAATTTACTCAGCTATGTCACAACCATAAATAGGTCTGACAATAAAACAAGGTTTCAATATATGGAAATAAAGATTGATGATTTATCGGGTGGCGAGGTGATCAAGCTACTCGAAGAACACTTAGCTGATATGTACGCAACATCACCACCCGAAAGCGTCCATGCTTTGGATATTGATGCCCTGAAGTCACCTAACATTACCTTTTTTAGTGGTTGGTTTGGCAGTGAACTACAAGGTTGTGTTGCGATAAAACAACTAACCCCGGATCACATCGAATTGAAATCGATGAGAACATCGAGCTCTGCTCGTCAATCGGGTGTTGCTACTAAGCTTTTAACGCACGCGCTAAATGTGGCTATTGAACGGGGATATCGGCAAGTCAGTTTGGAAACGGGAACTCAAGACTTCTTTCGACCGGCCCGAAACCTGTACGAAAAATTCGGTTTCACTTATTGCGGACCATTTGCACACTATAAACACGATCCGCATAGTCACTTCATGACAAGACATTTGCAAGACAAACTGATATAACAACATTTAGTGGTCATAAGTTCGGTGACAGAAAGCTTTATCACCAACGAAAAAATCCACAAGGCACCTAAAATATCGTTTTAAGCGGCGCCATAAAATGTTGATGCCATACCGGTAAGGGTGCAAATGTCGGTGAATATCCAAAGAAGAGATGAATGAATAGATACAGCAATTTAAAAGTACTGCCGTTTATCCAGTTAATATTATTCAGTCTTTGTATCGGCATGTGTTATTACGCATTTTCAATCACGGCTATCGGTATAACCGCAACGGTTGATGCTACAGCGTGGCTTAAGATGGGTGTTAATAGCCATGTAATCCATATTATCAAGAACTTCTTTGCTCTTGGTATCGCCGCCTTGATCCCTGCATTATTGATTTATCACTACGAAGTAGCAAGAAAATGGCTGTGCCTTGCGTTGACGGTTATGTTTTCTATGATGTTTCACGGCAATATTAACGCAATGCCTCTCTCTCCATATGGTCTGCTCAGATTCATTGAGCAAACATTAATAAATGGCGATGTGGGCGCGGTTGGTGTGTTTTTTGAAATTTTAATATTACCAATTATTTGGGTTGCAGTGTTCAATTGGATGGCTCGATTTAACATTAACAACAGCGCGACTAAACAGGTAAATCAACTGTAACTGTTTAAATACACGGATATCCACCATGTCGTAAGGGGATTATTTTCATTCTGGTCACAGTGGATATAAAACGCATTGCGTTTGTTTATTTTTATTTGTGCATACCCCGAATGGGGTAATTGTTATCTGGGTTGCGAATCCAAGCTAAGCCATTTGCTAACGCCGTCAACTCGGGTCTAACAAAGGGGTTGTTGGATATATCAACCACGTGAACCTTGCCTTCGTTATTAACCACAAACAACCCAGGTTCTGCAAACGGGTGATCTGTTTCTTGTGGCGATCGCGGATCTGAAATGTACAAACCAAGCGCCTTCATTTGCTCAAGTGTTAAGCCATAAGCAATAGCAAAGCTAATATTGAGTTTTTCCATATGGCTTTCCAGCTGTTCCTTGCTGTCGCCTGATATGGCAATTAGATCAACACCAGTATTGGCAAAATCTTCCCTTAAGCTTTCGAGTTGGTTTAAATATCGAGTGCACAGCGGACAATGTTGACCTCGATAAACAACCACCATAGTCCAGTCTAAGCCATTTTCCGGCGTTGATAGCGTTCTCACTTCGCCACTTAGCAGTGTCGCCTCAATAATGGGAAAGTCAGATCCCGCATGCAATTTGTTGGTGAAATCTGCAGTCATGATATCTCCATAAAAAGTGTTTATTAACGATCGCCTAAAAGCGTTTATAGTCATTTTTCTGTGTATAGGGAGTCAGCTCGTTTATCGGTTGTCGATAGAAAAAAACTTACTCCATCGTCGAACATTTATGCCATCAAAGCTGTGTTAAATACTAGGAAGGTCTGCGGATTTATCAATCAGTATACTTTTAGTAACCTAGTGTGAAAAAAACGGTAGTAATTTAAAAGTAAAATAAAAACAAATACTAACGAACAACAAAGGTCGCGCATAAAGAAGATAAAAATGACACCGCGAACACACAATGCTTGTTACTCAGATGTTAGTTGGTGTTATACACTTGGTTAGACATTTGTTTCAATCAGTTATATTCTGTTACCACCATCCATAACGATATAAATTATACCGATGAAAAAATATATAGCTTTATCCGTTAGTGCCGCGCTTTTGGCTGCTTGCGGTGACAATAACAAGCAACAAAACAACGTACAAACGCAGGCCAGCGAACAAGTCGTAGAGCAAAAACAAGACAATCAAGATTCTCAGCAAGCAAGTGCTAGCTCTGTTGGTAAAGCCTTTGCCCTTAAATATCCAGAAACCCGCAAAGGTGAAGTGGTTGATGTGTACTACGGCACCGAAGTGGCCGATCCGTACCGTTGGTTAGAAGATGATCGCAGTGTTGAAACCGGTAATTGGGTAAAAGCGCAAAACGAGGTAACCTTTGATTACCTTGAACAAATTCCATATCGCGAGCAACTGAAACAACGTTTACAAGAGCTGTGGAACTACGAAAAAGTCAGTAGCCCATTTATCGAAGGCGATTATCAGTACTACTATAAGAACGACGGTCTTCAAAACCAATACGTCCTGTATCGCCAAGATGCAGAAGGCAATGAACAAGTATTTCTCGACCCAAATACTTTTAGCGAAGATGGCACCACATCAATGTCGTCAATTAGCTTTTCAAAAGACGGCTCTCTGGCTGCTTACGCAATCTCTGAGGGCGGTAGTGATTGGCGAAAAATTATCGTTATCGATACCGCGACAGGTGAGCAAGTTGGCGACACGTTAGTTGACGTTAAGTTTTCAGGCATTTCTTGGCGCAACAACGAAGGCTTCTACTACTCTAGTTACGACAAACCAGAGGGAAGTGAGCTTTCGGCAAAAACCGATCAGCACAAACTGTACTTCCACAAGCTAGGTGAGCCGCAAAGTAAAGACGTTTTGGTATTTGGTGGTACGGATGCGCAAAAACGTCGCTATGTGTCAGGCCAGGTCACAGAAGACGGTCGTTATTTACTGATTTCGGGTGCTGTATCGACCTCGGGCAATGACCTGTACTTAAAAGACCTAACCAAACCAGATAGCCCATTGGTGACAATTTTAGATCACAACAAATCAGATACTTATTTGTTAGATAGCGACGGCGAAACACTTTATTTGGTGACCAACTTAGATGCACCTAATATGAAGGTCGTTAAGGTGGATGCTAAAAACCCAACCAGTGATAACTGGCAAGACGTCATCGCTGAAACAGAACACGTGTTATCGCCGACCGTTGGTGGTGGTTACATCTTTGCAGAGTACATGGTTGATGCCATTTCTAAAGTGTATCAATACGATATGAATGGTAAGCAAGTACGCGAGATAACACTTCCAGGTGTTGGTACGGTACGTGGCTTGACGGGTAAAAAAGATCAGCAATCGCTGTACTACTCATTTAACAATTACACCACGCCATCGACAATCTATGCGTTTGATACAAAAACTGGTGATTCATCGGTTTATATGGCATCAAAAGCGAAAATAAACAGCGATGAGTTTGTGTCTAAACAGGTATTTTACACCTCAAAAGACGGTACCAAAGTACCGATGATCATCAGCCATAAGAAGGGTTTAAAACTCGACGGTAGTAACCCGACTATTTTATACGGTTACGGCGGCTTTAATGTCAGTTTGACACCGAGCTTTTCTGTTGCCAACGCGGTTTGGATGGAGCAGGGCGGTATTTACGCTGTCGCAAATTTACGCGGTGGTGGTGAATACGGCAAGAAGTGGCATTTAGCTGGAACGCAGTTGAAAAAGCAAAATGTGTTTGATGATTTCATTGCTGCCGGTGAATACCTGATCAATGAAAACTATACCTCAAGTGATTATCTCGCCGTTCGTGGCGGTTCAAATGGTGGCTTGTTGGTCGGCGCGGTGATGACTCAACGTCCCGATCTGATGAAAGTAGCCTTACCTGCGGTTGGGGTATTGGATATGTTGAGATATCACACCTTCACCGCTGGTGCGGGTTGGGCATACGATTACGGTACATCCGAGCAAAGTGAAGAAATGTTTAAGTACTTGTGGGGATACTCGCCGGTTCACAACGTCAAGGCAGACATTGAATATCCTGCAACCATGATCACCACAGCGGATCATGACGATCGCGTGGTACCCGCACATTCGTTTAAATTTGCGGCCCAACTGCAAGCAAAACAAGTGGGCGATGCACCAACTTTGATTCGCATTGAAACCAATGCCGGTCATGGGGCGGGTACGCCAGTGAGTAAAAGCATAGAGCAATATGCAGATATCTTCGGCTTTACCTTGTACAACATGGGGATAGAGTCGTTAGACAAGCCAAGTAAATAAGCGTTGTAAACGCTAGTAAGGCCGCGCATTAGCGCGGTCTTTTTTTTTTTGCGGTTGCCTATTTAAATCGAGGTTAAAAAGTCGATTGCGGCAATATCGAGGGAAAAGTCGCCCTGTTGTTTGTCGGCGATTAAAAAACCGACTTGTTCCACCCGCGCAAAACTCAATTGCGGACCATTGCTAATGGGGCGCCCTCTAAACTGCAAGTTAAAATCTTCAGCCCGCAAGGTGACGGTTTGCCAGGAGTTAGCTTGGGTCATAAATTTCGCCACGTAGGCGGGGCCGTCATAGCTGGCACTCATGCGCAGTCGAAACTGATAAGTGTTGCCATCACCTCGAATGCGAAGTTGCACGATATCACTGGCAGAGGTGGGCCGTAACGGGGTTCTCACCGACGCAAAACCGCCATTATTATCAAGCGACACACGTCCCGAGAATTGCATGTGATCGCCGTTTACTGCAATGCTACTTTGCGACAAGCCACCCATCACGCCATCATTAACAACGCGCCAAGGCAGAGAGGTAATGGCGTTTTGTTGCTGGGCAAAGCTGTTAGCCATAAAAAACAGTACCAAATAAAGTAGCGCGACAAGTGTTTTCATAGTTATATTTACGACCGTTCACCATTATTGGATTGCTTTACATGAACAAGCGGTGCGCTAAAACAACAATTGCTCGTTAATTTTAACGTTAATAATAGCAGTAAAGCATGGCGAGGCACCTATCATGTGCTATAACAAGAATCACATGAAGGGTTTCGGTCATACCTATTTACTTACGACAGGTAGCTCGTTTGGTTATCACAAAGCCATCAGTTGTAGCAAAAAATACAAAAATTCCGCGCAAGTGGTGGTGTTTTTGCTAGTTTTTATTGGCGAATCAATTAACCGGATATTTTAATTTACTGCGCAGTTGATATAATGCGTTGTTATTCTAAATATCACCCATTTTATTTCAGTTTTTTCAGAGGCTTTCTTGATGTCGGAAACATCTAACCGTGCGAGTAACTTTATCACCAATATTATCGATGCAGATTTAGACAGTGGTAAACACACCAGCATTCAAACGCGTTTTCCTCCAGAGCCAAATGGCTATTTGCATATTGGTCACGCAAAATCGATTTGTTTAAACTTTGGTATCGCAAATGATTATCAGGGCAAGTGTAACTTGCGTTTTGACGACACGAACCCTGAAAAAGAAGACATTGATTATGTCAACTCGATTCAAAAAGACGTGCAATGGCTCGGTTTTCAGTGGGATGGTGACGTTCGCTATTCATCTGACTATTTTGACCGTTTGTACGGCTATGCGGTAGAGCTAATTGAAAAAGGCCTAGCGTATGTCGACTTTTTAACGCCTGATGAAATCCGCGAATATCGCGGAACATTGCAAAAGCCCGGCAAAAATAGCCCATACCGCGATACATCGGTAGATGAGAATTTAACTCATTTTGAAAAAATGAAAAATGGTGAGTACAAAGAAGGCGAGTGTTGTTTACGCGCAAAAGTGGACATGGCATCGAGCTTTATGTGTATGCGTGATCCGGTACTTTATCGAGTAAAATTTGCTCATCACCATCAAACCGGTGACAAATGGTGCATTTACCCAATGTACGACTTTACCCATTGTATTTCGGATGCAATTGAAGGCATCACTCACTCGTTGTGTACCTTGGAGTTTCAAGATAATCGTCGAATTTACGACTGGATCATTGAAAACATCTCGATTGAATGCACGCCACGTCAATACGAGTTTTCTCGCCTTAATCTTGAATACACGGTAATGAGCAAACGAAAACTCAATACCCTAGTTGAACAAAACTTGGTTTCTGGTTGGGATGACCCGCGAATGCCGACCATAGCGGGCTTTAGACGCCGTGGCTACACGCCAGCATCGATCCGCGAGTTTTGTAAGCGCATCGGTGTAACCAAAATGGATAACACCATTGAAATGGGCGTATTGGAGTCTGCTGTTCGCGAAGACTTAAACGAGTCAGCGCCGCGTGCTATGGCTGTTCTCGATCCGATTAAAGTGGTTATTGAGAATTACCCTGAAGCTCAGGTTGAAACCCTAAACATTAAGAATCATCCAAATGATGAGTCACAAGGCTCTCGTGAAGTGCCATTTAGCCGTGAGCTATATATTGAAGCGGAAGATTTTCGCGAAGAAGCCAATAAAAAATACAAGCGTTTGGTATTAGATAAAGCCGTGCGTTTGCGCGGTGCCTATGTCATCACTGCTACTCGCTGTGATAAAGACGACGAAGGTAACGTAACGACTGTTTACTGTACGTATGATCCAAATACCTTAGGCAAAAACCCAGAAGACGGTACAAAGCCAAAAGGCGTTATTCACTGGGTTAGTGCAGAGCAAAGCTTACCTGCAGAAATCCGATTATATGACCGCTTATTCACCGTACCTAACCCTGGCGGCGAAGAAGACTTTACCAAAGTGATTAACCCTGAGTCGCTTGTGGTACTGAGTAATGCTCGTGTTGAACCATACTTGGCTCAGGCCAAACCAGAGCAGGCATTCCAATTTGAACGCCAAGGTTATTTTTGTTTAGACAACAAAGATGGCTCTGCCGACAAGTTAGTCTTTAATCGCACCGTTGGCTTGCGCGATACGTGGGCCAAGATTGGCGACTAAATATTTGTAGCGCAATCTAATTGCCCTCGGCGATGTCGAAAGAATAAAAAAGAGATCCGATGAGATCTCTTTTTTTTTGCTCTGTTAACGTTAAGTGCAGCTTGAACTATTTAGTTTAACGTTCAACCATGCATCGGTAAGCTACATAATAAAAAAGGGAGCTGACGATTCAGATCCCCAATAAAGCATCAGTTCAATCTTGGCAGGGTTACCCTCCGCCGATTGCCAAGGCTTTTTTCACCGAAACGCCTTGCTTAATAAATTTAGCCGACTGCTTGGCAGTAAAACCTGCGCCATACCATTTAAGTATGGTAGCGGGCTTTTTAATACCCGATTTTATCCAATTCTTTGTCAATGTTGGTGTCAGGCCATTTTTACGAAGCTCTTTGGCGTCAGACGGAGAGATCCCGAGCACAGACCACTCTTGCTTCTCTTTACTACTAAAGCCGTGCCAAGGGTCTTGGCTAGCACAGGCTGTCAATAACAGCGCAATTACGGTTATAGCTACTGCCAGTTGTTGCTTCATAAGTCACTCCTGTTTGTGAATGGGTGAAAAATGCAACGTTTTATCAACGTAAGTGGTATGTGTGAATTGATTAGATGCTGACAAACTTAGTTACGTCACTCGCCTTGACTTCGCCTTATTACCAATACAAGGTCACCAAAATTCGCACACTAATATCAAGTTATTATGTACCATGCTGTTGAGAACACAAAAATTTAGTAAATGTTGCTTGGCGAACAATGCCGCAGAAACGTATTACAAGTTTGATATGATGTGTAGCAACCACTTGTTAACACCGCAATTGTCGAAGACTGCTGTTGCGGACTTGTATGGTAGAGAGCCATGGAGTTGTGTCAAACGTCATCGTAGGTGTACATTAATTCAAGGCTCTAATAAAAGTTATATATACGTGATGGTTGGCTATTGGCACATTTGCGCTTGACGGTTAAATAGCGTAAGTTATTGAATAAAAAGTAATCATTTACAGCTGCTGTGAGCGAACAACGGACGTTTAGATTGTTGTTGAGTATTAATAATAAAGAAAAAGGGATTTCCATGAAAAAATTATATAGCCTATGCTTAATTGTTGCTTTGGTTGGTTGTGACGGCGATAGCAAGCCAGAGATACTAGCTCATAATTACGCAGATGAAGCTGCAAAAAAATGTATTACCTCTCTGTATGAAGAAGGTGAAGTAGAGAACTTTGAAGACATCACCTCTTTTTATTGCATTGGAAACATACTGTCTACAGAAGATTTTGCGATGCTTACCAATTTAAAAGAATTGGCTTTAAGTCCTGAATCTGACTCACCTTATGAGTTCTATTTTGATGGTTCCTTTATGCCTCAAGTAGAATATTTATCCATTCTAAGCCACGATTTAAAAAGCCTTAATTTATCGAGTAACGAATCTTTAAAGGAATTAAGATTACACGGCGTAACTGGCTTAGTTGAACTTATTACTGATAACAATAGCTCTTTGAAAAACTTAAAAATTTATCAATCCTCTATTTCCAAAGTAGATTTAAGTCAAAATGTGAATTTATCCACTTTTGAAGCTGAGTATCATAATTTAGACAATATTAATTTGAACAATCACGCAGAATTAGAAACAGTTACAGTCAGTCACGGTAACCTAGAAACGTTGACTATAGATGCTCCTAAGTTGAAGCGTTTAAAGCTTGATTCAAACAATATTGAAACTATTGATACAAGCCTATCTCCATTGCTTGAATACTTAGTCCTAGCAAGCAATAAAATTAATACTGTTAATGTAGATGCGAATCAAAATCTGAGAACTTTATCGTTAGAAGATAATCCTCTTTCAGACGAAACAATTTCTTATTTAAACTCTATTGAATGGATTGGCAATTTAACTTATTGACCTAAAAGTTTATCAGATTGCCCCGTTAGTGCCGATAAAGCAATTGGTCGGCTAATGGCACAAAGCTGCCGGTCAAGGCACATCGAAATTGAAGGAGATCCCATCCAAAAGCATGATGGGATGACGCTGAATTGTTTTAATTATTTGAGCGACTCTGTCTGGCACTTTTCGGCCGGTCAAGCCACATCGAAATTGAAGGAGATCCCATCCAAAAGCATGATAGGATGACACTGAATTGTTTCTAATTATCTGAGCGACTCTGAATGGTACAAATCGACCGTACAGAGTCACCTTGAAACTCAATAATTGACACTAAATTACGCTTTTTTTGTAAAGTGATATGCTGTGCAGAAGGTATTTATCAGGCGTAGAGGGAATTATTAGTCAGACAATCAATGGGCTCTAGCTTTAAAGAAAAAGTGGACATGAAAGTCCACTTTTCGTTAATTTTTGTGTTGTGGTATGACGCTTAGAGTTGTGATTTTCGGTATGCTTCACAGGCGACTTCATCTTCGCATTCGCCGTACAGGTATAAACTGTGATTGGTGAGCTTAATCTTGTTTCGCTTAGCAATATCCAATTGACGTTGCTCAATTACATCGTCTTCAAACTCGACTACTTTACCACACTTTAAACACACCAAATGGTCGTGATGGGCTTTATGAGACAGTTCGAATACTGATTTGCCACCTTCAAAATGGTGACGAGTGACAATGCCAGCGTCATCAAACTGGTTTAACACGCGATAAACGGTTGCCAGACCAATTTCTTCATGTTGCTCAAGCAATATTTTGTAAACGTCTTCAGCACTAATATGTTGATTAGTTGGCTGTTGTAGAATTTCGAGAATTTTAACTCGTGGCAAGGTAACTTTCAGCCCAGCTTTTTTTAATTCTTCGTTTTGATCTGGCATAGTCAATACTTCTTTATAAATCGGTAAGAAAAGATTATAGGGGTTAATAATCTCGGATTAAACCCCTAATTGATAATTATTTGCAACTAGACAGTCAGTATAATAATACGACCGAAGAGACTATCTTTGGGTACTACAGATAAAAATAAAGCCCTTAAAAATATTAAGGGCTTTATCGTCTAATACGCATGTAAGTGGCACGTCAACACAATTGACGACACGGTGTTTAATCGAGTAATTCGGCTAAACACATTTCATCCATTAATTGTTCAATCCAAGCATCAACGCGTTGCTCGGTTAGCTCTGGTTGACGATCTTCATCTAGTGCTAAACCAATAAAGGTGTTATCGTCTACAAGCGCTTTTGACGCTTCAAATTCATAACCATCGGTAGACCAGTTACCAACGATAATGGCGCCTTTAGATTCACTAATATCACGCAGTGGTGCCATCGCATCAACAAAGTATTCAGCGTAATCTTCTTGATCACCTAAACCGAAAATAGCAACGAGCTTGTCGGTGAAATCAATTTCCTCTAGCTCAGGTAAGAAATCATCCCAATCGCATTGGTTTTCACCATAGTACCAAGTTGGAATACCGAGAATGAGTAAATCGAATTCTGCGATATCTTCTTTGGTGCTTTTGGCAATATCTTTAACATCAACGTTTTTCTTACCCAGTTTCTTCTGGATCATTTTTGCAACAGCTTCAGTGTTGCCTGTGTCACTACCAAAAAATAGACCGACGGTTGCCATGTATCTATAACCTTTTCTTTGTTACTTTTGTGAAACTAATGCGTCAACAAGCAATGATTCAATTAATTCACTGCGGCTTACGCCTTTGTCTTTTGCCATGCCATCAAGCTGCTCAAACAACTGCTGATGTACTTTAAATTCTACGCGTTTAAGGCCTTTGCTTTTATCGCGTTTAACCTGGTTGCGTTTGTTAATTTTTACCTGAACTTCCCTAGGGTATGGGTTGGTTCTAGGGCGACCAGGACGTTTCTCGTCAACAAACAGATCTATGGTGGTTAAATCTGTAGCTTCTTTCGCCATAATTTTAGCCTAATCCCTTGCTTTCCCATATCACTTGAATAATACCTTTAGCGATAAAACCCGCACAGCCGAGGAATAATACGAAGTAAACTATGTATTGGCCTTTTTTTGGCACGTTATTCTTTTTCATCACGTCGTATATCGACATGCCAATAAAAAAGAAAATCGCGACAAAAAATAAGTTGAGGCCTATCGTCTCGATTAATTCTAAATGTTCGGAAAGCATACTACATCCTTTAAAATTACGGCGGCACTATAGCACAGTCGCTAGGGTAAATGTACTGCCATTCACTGATTTTTTAACGCAATGTTCAAGCCATGTGCGGCCTTGGTAAAAACGCGCCACGTGTTGGGGCATTTTTAACGATCGATAAAGTCTTGCACAATCTTATTAAAAGCCACCGGCTTTTCTGCGTGTAACCAATGGCCCGCGCCTTGAATTATTTTCGCTTTCGCCTTGGGGAAGCGCTGCAAAATCACCGGTTGATGCTCGGTTGTTATGTAGTTTGAATTGGCACCTTTGATAAACAACACCTCGCCATCAAAACTTCCGTGGTCAAAACCGGTGGCAATAGACGCGTAGTTTTTGTCAATTGCATCAATATTAACTCGCCAGTAAAAACCGCTGTCATTTTTCGCTAAATTCTTTAATAAAAACTGACGAACTCCGGGCTCATCTACCGCGGTTTGCAATAGGGTGTCCGCATCTCTTCTCGACTTTATCGCGGTTAAATCGATGGCTCGTAGGCCATTGATAATGGCGTTGTGATGAGGTGGGTAGGTAACCGGCGCGATGTCGGCAACGATCAGTTTGTCAACCAAACTCGGCTTTGTTAGCGCTATCTGCATAGCGATTTTGCCACCCATGGAATGTCCTAAAAAATGGGCCTTGTTAATATTTAGTGACGCTAACAAGGCAATCACATCATCAGCCATCAGTTGGTAATTCATCTGGTCACGGTGAAATGATTGACCGTGATTGCGCACATCAACGCTGATCACGTGATGCTGTTCACTCAACGGCTTGGCAATCATATTAAGGTTTTCAAGACTGCCGAATAAACCGTGAATTAGTACTATCGGTGATGTGTCTTTACTAACACCATCATTGAGTGATTGATAATGCAATATTGAGTTGCTGGTCATGACGCTCCCTGATTACGACGAAGGATAGATTTTGCGCGTATTTTAAAGCAATTATTGAACAATACCAATTGCCTGTGACTAATTGGTTAGCTAAATCCCATCGAGTTAATGGGTTTTTATAAAAAATTGCAAAATTCACTGCACAGCAGGGTAGGAAGTTAATGACATCGTGGTTATAATCGATACACTAATGTTACAAACTATGCCTTTGCGCTTGCTTTAGGCAAAGTCTACACATATTTCGCCACAGACAAATGGCGCAGTAGCTTTGTCAGTTGACGGTGATTTGAATAGCGTAAATAGCTTAACTAGCCACAATAATAATATATTCGGAATTTTCATGAAAACCATCGAAATTGATGACGAGCTATATCAATATATAGCTAGCAACACTAAGTTTATAGGTGAAAGTGCTTCTGACATTCTGCGTCGTTTGCTCAAGGTTTCAGCTCGCGCGACAGCTGAAACGGCAACGGCCAACGTTGATCTAAGTGTCGATAACACAGGTTCAAAGCCGGTTGACGCAAGCACAGAGCAAGCGTCTGCGACCTCGTCACACCTTGATGCGCTAGCAATAGACAGCGATGAACCTGCAAGCAGTGACCAAACTGATGAAAGCAGTGATAATAATGTTGTCGTAACGCAACCGACTGAGCCCACACAAAACGTATTTGATTTAATCAACAAAGAAGAATTGGCAATGCAACGTGGCGCCGTTGGACGTTTCTTGCTTATTCTGTCAACTTTGTATCGCATTCAAAATCAAGAGTTTGAGCAGGTGTTGGATATTCGCGGTCGCGACCGTTTGTACTTTGCAAAAAGTGAAGACGAGTTATTGGAATACGGCAGTTCAACAAAACCCAAAATGATCCCTAATTCGAGCTACTGGGTGATCACCAATTCAAATACCACTAAGAAAAAGCGCATGTTAACGGATGTGGCTATCGCGCTTGGTTACAGCGCCGATGATGCCGAGCGAATCCGCGATTTGTTGTAGCCAATTGAGCCACAAATTGACGAGGCATCAACCGACGCAGCAAACAGGAAAGGGACAATAGATGAGTGTACACGAACACGCTGGTAAGCCGGCAAGAGAGCAAGACCGAATTAATATCGCCAAGTTGGTGAGTCATTATTATCAGCTTAAGCCTGACATGAATATCGCCGAACAACGGGTGTCATTTGGTACCTCTGGGCATCGCGGTAGTGCTGATAAGTCGAGCTTTAACGAACAACACATCAAAGCTATTTGCCAAGCGGTTGCCGAATACCGCCAGAAGCAAGGATTTAGCGGACCGATGTTTTTGGGCAAAGACACGCATGCCTTATCTGAGCCGGCTTTTATCACCGCCATTAGCGTGTTAATCGCCAATGGTGTGCCTGTGGTTATTCAAGCTGATCAAGGCTTTACCCCGACTCCTGTGATTTCTCGTCTGATCATTGTTCACAATGCCAAGCACAGTGAACAAGCTGATGGTTTAATTATTACCCCATCGCACAACCCTCCTAGCGACGGTGGTATTAAATACAACCCACCACACGGTGGACCTGCCGAAGGTGACATTACCAAGCTTATTGAGCAACGCGCCAATGACCTGCTAATGGCGCAATTGGCCGAGGTAAAGTGCATCGATATTAATGATGCAATGCAATCGCCGTTGTTGAGTAAACAGGACTTTGTCGAGTTTTATGCTGAACAACTGGCCAATGTCATTGACATGCAGGCGATCAGTAAAGCCGGTGTTAAAGTTGGCGTTGATCCACTCGGCGGCTCGGGTATTCACTACTGGCCGGTGATTGCCAAAAAATACAACCTAAACCTCGAGGTGGTCAATCCAGCGGTCGATGCCAGCTTTAGCTTTATGACCCTAGATAAAGACGGCAAAATACGCATGGATTGCTCGTCACCGTATGCGATGGCGGGGTTAATCGCGATGAAAGACGACTTCGATATCAGCGTCGGTAACGACCCAGATTTTGACCGTCACGGTATTGTTACCCCAAGTGGTGGATTGATGAATCCTAACCATTATTTGGCGGTCGCTATTCACTACTTATTCACTCATCGCAACTGGCCGAGTAGCGCTAAAATCGGCAAGACACTGGTGTCGAGCTCGTTAATCGATCGCCTTGCAAACCAACTCAATAAGCCACTTAGCGAAGTACCGGTTGGTTTTAAGTGGTTTGTAGATGGGTTAAAAGATTCTAGCTACGGTTTTGGTGGTGAAGAAAGTGCCGGCGCGTCGTTTTTAGCAATGGATGGCAGTTGCTGGACCACCGACAAAGACGGCTTCATTATGTGTTTGTTAGCGGCCGAAATTATTGCGGTTACTGGAAAGGACCCTTACCAGTGGTACCTTGAACTAGCCGAGCAGCTTGGCACATCCAGTTATGGTCGAGTTGAAGCGGTGGCAAGCTTTGAGCAAAAAGCGGTACTTTCATCGCTTAGCCAAGACGACGTCACTCAGTCGACGTTAGCTGGCGAAGATATTAAGGCCGTGCTCAGTCACGCTCCGGGCAATAATGCGGCCATCGGTGGCGTAAAAGTGGTCACCGACAACGGATGGTTTGCGGCAAGGCCTTCAGGAACTGAAGATATTTATAAGATTTATGGTGAGAGCTTTTTAGGTGACGAACACCTAGAAAGTATTTTCACCGATGCCAAGGCGCTGGTCTCAGCGGCATTTAAAAAAGCGGGTTTATAAGTGAAACGCGCAAATGCGCGTGTTTAGCTAGCAGAAAGCCCGTATAAGTCTTTACAATCAAGGACCTAAAATACTAGGTCCTTTTAATATCCCCCCGTCACGCTCTAGAGGCTATTGCTCGTTAACAGTAGCATTGACGTGGACATTACTTTTATATCAATCGAGCAATGAGCTTTTTTGTTAACCCCCTTGTACTGCCCACTTTATATCCTTTACACTTAGCCCACCATTTTTTGACTTGTAGTTATCCTCGTGTCTGAATTAAAACAACAATTATTAACCTCTGCCGATTTCTTAGCTCTCACCCGTGCCAACCCTGATTATCTCGCGCCATTTTCGCACACCTTGAGTTTTGGCCAGAGCCAGCGCCAAGTAAACATGCATGTGCTCGATACAGGAGTTGTTTGCTTTGAACCCGCAGCGCAAACAACCGATAGTGATATCGTGCTATCTTGTGCGGTACACGGTAATGAAACCGCACCGATTGAAATTTGCCAACAATTAATTGAGCAAATTATCAATGGTCAGTTACCTCTGACTCAGCGCGTGCTGTTTTTATTTGGTAACCCTCCGGCAATAAACTTAGGTCAACGGTTTGTTGAAGAAAACTTAAACCGCTTGTTTAGCGGTGCCCATAGTCAGGGCGAGGGGTTGTGCAATGCTGAGCGACGTCGCGCTAAAGCGCTAGAGCAATTTGTTGCTGACTTTTTTGCTCAAGGAGCCAAGCTTAGTGCTCAGCGAAAACGCTTGCATTACGATTTACATACCGCGATCAGAGCGTCAAAAAATGATAAATTTGCCGTGTACCCATATTTACACGGTGAACCACGCAATAAAGAGCAGCTTCAGTTTTTACTAAAATGTGGCATCAACACGGTGTTGCTATCAAATAGCCCAACAACAACCTTCAGCTATTTTTCTGCCAGGCAGTTTGGCGCTCATGCATTTACCGTCGAGTTGGGCAAAGTAAGACCATTTGGCGAAAATGACATGGAAAATTTTGCCGATTGCCAAACCGCGTTATATCGCTTACTCAGTGGCCAAGAACTGCAGTTAAAACCATTTGATCTGGCCGATTTTAATTTGTTTAAAATATTTAAAATCATTAACCGAGAGCAACAAGACTTTGTCTTGCACTTTGCTGAAGATGCGCCAAATTTTAGTGACTTCGAGCAAGGTTACCTGCTGGCCACTGACGGAGACCAAGAACATAGAGTGACCGAACCGGGTGAAGCGATTATTTTTCCCAATGCAGACGTAGCAATAGGGCAAAGAGCACTTCTGACGGTTATTCCTTGTTCGTTAGACGAATAAACAGGCTGCGTATTTAAAAGGGTTTACAGGTGTTCTGCTAAGCCCTTTTTAGTGATGTAAATTTTACTTTCCACTACTCTTACTGAGCAAACACCGAATTTGTGTAAAATATTGCAACCAAGCGAGCCTAATTGTAAAGTTCAGGCATAAAAATAACGGTCGTATTTTGTCTTGTATTTTTACAGGCAAAACACTTTTTTTAAACGTCCGATCATTCAGGTTTACGGCAGGTGCGTATACTTTATACATACTTTGCTATAGCAAACACTAGAGAAGCTTATGAATACCGAAAAGTATCCACAGGGCAGGGTTGTCCATAGCCCAGAATATATCGATGGCCTTGCAGTTGATATTCCCATTCTAAAAATTTTAAAACAGGATGGCAGCCTTTACGACGGTGCTGATATGCCAAGCATAGACCAAGCACATGCGGAAAAAATTTACAAAACACTGGCGTTTCATCGCGTGCTTGACGAGCGCATGATTGCCTCGCAGCGCCAAGGTCGCTTGAGCTTTTACATGGCTGCATTAGGCGAAGAAGCAGCGACGGTTGGCAGTGCTGCCGCACTTGATGACGAAGATATGATCATGGCGCAATACCGCGAGCAAGGCGCTTTAATCTATCGCGGTTTTAGTTTAGAAAACTTCATGAACCAAATGTTTTCAAATGAGCGCGATTTGGGTAAAGGCCGTCAAATGCCAATCCATTACGGCTCACAAGACAAGCATTACATGACCGTATCGTCACCACTGGCAACGCAAGTACCGCAAGCTGCGGGCTACGCCTACGGTCAAAAACTGCAAGGTAATAACAAGATCACCATTTGTTACTTAGGTGAAGGGGCCGCCTCGGAAGGTGATTTTCACGCGGGCTTAAATATGGCTGCAGTTCACCAAGCACCAGTGATCTTTTTCTGTCGCAACAACGGATATGCGATTTCAACGCCATCAACCGAACAATACGCGGGTAACGGTATTGCGTCTCGCGGTGTTGGCTACGACATCAAAACCATTCGCGTTGATGGCAACGATATTTTAGCCGTGTTAAAAGCCACGCAAGAAGCGCGCAAATATGCGGTTGAGGAATCTAAACCGGTACTTATTGAGGCGATGTCATATCGCTTGGGAGCACATTCAACCTCGGATGATCCAAGTGGTTACCGCACCAAAGAAGAAGAAGCTAAGTACGCGCAACACGACCCAATTTTGCGTATGAAAAACTGGATGCTAGCACAACAGTGGTGGACAGAAGAGCAAGACAAGTCATTGTTTGATGAGTATCGCGAGCAAGTTCTAGCCGCGGTTAAAGTCGCAGAAGTCATTGAAAAGCCAGCCATTGAAGAGCTAATTACTGATGTTTACGACCAGCCAACTCCGGCGTTAGAGCAGCAACTAGAGCAATTAAAACAGCATATTAAAAAGTACCCAGACGCGTACCCAGTGACGGCAGGGAGAATCAAGTAATGGCAAAAATGAATTTGTTACAAGCGATTAATAACGCATTAGACATCGCTATGGAAGAAGATGACTCGACGCTGTGTTTTGGTGAAGACGTTGGTCATTTTGGTGGTGTATTCCGCGCCACTTCTAACTTGCAAGAGAAATACGGTAAGCACCGTTGTTTTAACACCCCGCTTGTTGAACAAGGTATTCTTGGCTTTGCCAATGGTTTGGCCGCTCAGGGTTCTCGTCCTGTAGCCGAAATTCAATTTGCCGATTATATCTTTCCGGCATTTGACCAAATCGTCAATGAATCTGCCAAATTTCGCTACCGCTCGGGTAACGAGTTTAACGTTGGTAAGTTAACTATTCGCACCCCATACGGCGGTGGTATCGCCGGTGGTTTGTATCACTCGCAATCGCCAGAAGCCTATTTTGCTCATACGCCAGGACTTAAAATTGTTGTTCCGCGCAACCCATATCAAGCCAAAGGCTTGTTACTAGCCTCGATTCGCGACGATAACCCTGTGGTGTTCTTTGAACCGAAGAAGCTATATAGAGCATCGGTTGGGGAAGTACCTGAAGACGATTATCAAATTCCACTTGGTAAGGCGGAAATTGTAAAACAAGGTACAGATATCACCTTGTTAGGTTGGGGCGCGCAAATGGAAACGCTAGAAAAAGCCGCTGTCATGGCAGAGAAGCAAGGCGTATCATGTGAAATTATCGATTTACGTACCATTTTACCGTGGGATGTCGATACGGTCGCAGCTTCAGTCACTAAAACAGGTCGTTTACTTATTAACCACGAAGCGCCATTAACCGGTGGTTTTGCTGGTGAAATTGCCGCGACTATTCAAGATAAATGCTTTTTGAATTTAGAGTCACCAATTGCTCGAGTGTGTGGTTTAGATACCCCATTCCCACTTGCTCATGAAAAAGAATACATGCCGGATGAGCTGAAAACCTTTGAAGCAATTATGGCTTCAATCAACTACTAAGGAACTTGGCAATGAGTATCGATTTTATTTTACCGGATATTGGCGAAGGCATTGTAGAGTGCGAAATCGTTGAATGGTTAGTGGCAGAAGGTGAGCACATTGAGGAAGACCAACCGGTATGTGATGTGATGACTGACAAAGCCTTGGTGCAAATTCCTGCAATGCATTCTGGCGTTGTTGACAAGCTGTATTATGCCAAGGGCGATATTGCCAAGGTGCATGAACCGCTATTTGCCATGACGCCTGAAAACGCACAGGCAGCTTCGCCAACAGCCGTTGCCGCACAGAGCGCTGAACAGCCCGAACAAGCAAGCTCTGCGGTGACCAATGCCGCATCAGGCGGAGTGGTTGAAGACTTTATTTTACCGGATATCGGCGAGGGCATTGTCGAGTGTGAAATTGTTGAATGGTTGGTTCAAGAAGGCGATGTCATAGAAGAAGACCAGCCTGTTGTTGATGTAATGACTGATAAAGCATTAGTGCAAATTCCTGCTAAATACGCCGGTAAAGTGGTTACATTACATTATGCAAAAGGTGAAATAGCGAAAGTTCACCAGCCTTTATTTGCCATTGAAATTGCCGGCACCGTAGCAACTGCGAGCGAGCAGCCAGCAGCGACTCAAGTCAACCAAGCAGCTAAGGCCTCAGAGCAAGTACCAGCGAAAGTGGCGACGGCAGACGCTGCAACAACCAATCAACAATCATCGGCAAACGTTGCTCAAGGCAAAGCGTTAGCAAGCCCTGCGGTACGCCGAGTTGCCCGTGAACTAGGTGTTAATATCCATCAAGTACCAGGCAGTGGTCCTAAAGGCCGAGTGTTTAAAGATGATGTGCGCGCCTTTGCCAATGGCGAACGCGCTCAACCAGTAGCGACAACTGCGCCAGTAGAATCAACCAATAACACCCGTGTAGAGCCTATTCGCGGAGTGAAAGCGGCGATGGCAAAAGCGATGGTAGCCTCGGTATCGACGATCCCACACTTTACCTATTGTGAAGAGATCGACATGACCAAACTGATTGCGCTGCGCAGTGAGTTGAAAGAGGTTTACGCCAAACAAGACATCAAGCTGACGATGATGCCATTTTTTATGAAAGCGATGTCGCTTGCGCTTAAGCAATTCCCGGTGATGAATTCGCAGCCTAATGACGAGTGTACCGAACTAACCTATTTTGATGACCACAATATAGGTATGGCGGTTGATTCAAAAGTTGGCCTGTTAGTACCAAACGTCAAGCGCGTTCAAGAGCTGTCTATTGTTGATGTGGCCAAAGAAGTAACACGCTTAACCAATGATGCGCGTTCAGGTCGAGTTGCGAGTAGTGATTTAAAAGGTGGCACGATCAGCATTTCAAATATTGGTGCATTAGGCGGAACAGTTGCGACGCCAATCATCAATAAACCAGAAGTGGCGATTGTCGCCTTAGGCAAGTTACAAACACTACCGCGCTTTAACGAGCAAGGCGAGGTTGAAGCCCGCTCGATTATGCAAGTGAGTTGGTCTGGCGACCACCGCATTATCGATGGTGGTACCATTGCCCGCTTCAGCAATTTGTGGAAGTCATTCCTCGAAGAGCCAACCAACATGTTGATGCACATGGCATAACGCTTAACGCAATGGGTTAAGCGTGCAACCAGATTAGCCATTAGCACGGTTGAATAGAGATCAAGGACCTATGTGAATAGGTCCTTTTTTTATTTGTTCTTATGATTAAAAAAGGTGTGTGACAAAGCCACTTGTCACGCCCACGTCAATGGCCTGCTAAGCATATTTAAAACAGCGATTTTGCACTTATCGTTTTGTCAGTACATATCAGCTCTGTCTGCAATATTGCGTTTATAAGCGCCGGTGATATGGCTATTCAACGCCAACACTATTGCATCTTACTTGGCATGTATTAAACTAACGCCTCTGTTGTACCTCTGAGGTAGAGTGTTTACCGCGAAGTTTGGTTGATAGCCGCTCGCTTAAAAAGTTGTTCGTTTATGAAAGTCATTATTCACATTGCCGTTTTCATTTTGTCGAGTTTAATCGCCACCGCTCAGGCCAACACCACATATCATCGCGTTGATTTAGTGAAGGTTGATAAATCCGCACGGGTGATGTATTTAATGGCTGGAGAAGACGTGGTAAAGCAATACCACATTGCACTGGGGGCATCGCCCAAAGGCCACAAGGTAAAAGAGGGAGATAGCAAAACCCCTGAAGGCGAATACATACTCGACTATAAAAAAGAGGACTCCCAGTTTTATCGTGCGATGCACATCAGTTACCCCAATGCCAAAGACAAAGCCAGAGCGCGTATGCTTGGTGTTGACCCCGGGGGCTTTATTATGGTTCACGGTCAACGCAACGGGGATCGCCGAGATGCCAAGCGCCGTCAACGCTTTAACTGGACAGATGGCTGCATTGCGCTGACCAATGAGCAAATGGATGAGTTTATGGCGCTGGTTGAAACTGGCACTCGCATTCATATTGAGTGGTAGCACGGCACACGCCGTAGCAGCAATAAAAAATTATAATTAAAAAGGCAGCCAAGGCTGCCTTTTTACTAAACCATTACGGTGACCTTACATGACGCGCATGCCAGGCTCTGCGCCTTGGTCAGGGTTTAAAATAAAGATGTCTTTGCCTCCAGGACCGGCGGCAATGATCATGCCTTCTGACATCCCAAAACGCATTTTACGCGGTGCTAAGTTGGCAACGACAACCGTTAACTTACCAATTAAGTCTTCTGGTTGGTAAGCCGATTTAATACCAGCGAATATTTGACGTTTTTCTCCGCCTAAATCCACTTCTATGCGCAGCAACTTGTCGGCTTTCTCAACGTGCTCGGCGGTAACAATTTTTGCTACGCGCAGATCAACTTTGGCAAAATCGTCAAAGCTGATTTCATCACTGATCGGGTCATCGGCAAGCGGACCGCTGATGGCTGTGGCTTGTGCACTTGCCAAGTTTTCTTTTGAATCATCAACCATAGCGTTTACTTTATCCATATCTACGCGCTGCATAAGCGCTTTAAATTTATTGATTTTGTGGTTAGTCAACAAGGTTTTGTGACCGTCCCATTGAAGTTCATCATTTAAGAAGTCAGCCGATTTTTGCGCCAGCTCTGGTAATACCGGTTTTAAGTAAATCATTAAGATTCTAAACAAGTTAATGCCCATAGAGCACACGTCTTGTACTTCTTTTTCTTTGCCTTCTTGTTTTGCCAAAACCCAAGGCTCTTTAACAGCGATGTACTCATTTACTTTGTCTGCTAAAGCCATAATTTCACGCATCGCTCGACCAAACTCGCGATTTTCATAATGGCTTGCGATAGAGTCACCGGCAGCCATTACGTCATTGGCAAGCGCTTGGTCGTCAATATCGGTCGATAGCATGCCGTCAAACTTTTTACTGATAAAACCGGCACAACGCGAGGCGATATTTACCACTTTACCAACCAGATCCGAATTTACGCGCTGCGCAAAATCTTCAAGGTTTAAATCCAAATCATCAATGCGACTAGTTAATTTGGCGGCAAAGTAATAACGCAAGAACTCAGGGTTCAAGTGGTCTAAATAAGTACGACCTTTGATAAAGGTACCCTTTGATTTACTCATTTTGGTACCGTTTACGGTTACAAAACCGTGCGCGTAAACCGATGTTGGTTGTCTAAAACCGGATCCTTTTAACATCGCCGGCCAAAACAGCGAGTGGAAGTAAATAATGTCTTTACCGATAAAATGGTACAGCTCAGCCTCAGAGTCTTGTTGCCAAAATTCATCAAAGTTGATGCCCTTTTTGTCACATAGGTTTTTAAAGCTACCCATATAACCGATAGGCGCGTCTAACCAGACATAGAAAAACTTGCCAGGTGCATTGGGAATTTCAAAACCAAAGTATGGCGCGTCGCGGCTGATGTCCCACTGCTGAAGGCCAGACTCAAACCATTCGTTGAGTTTGTTTGCCATTTCTTCTTGCAGAGAACCCGAGGTAGTCCAGTCTTTAAGCATTTGTTCAAAAGCCGGTAAGTCAAAGAAAAAGTGCTCAGAATCTTTCATTACCGGTGTTGCGCCTGAAACCACCGACTTAGGATTAACTAACTCGGTTGGCGAGTACGTTGCACCGCAGCTATCGCAGTTGTCACCGTTTTGATCTTCGCTACCACATTTAGGACAGGTGCCCTTAACGAAGCGATCCGGTAAAAACATTTGTTTTTCTGGATCGAACAGTTGTGAAATGGTGCGACGCTTAATATAACCATTTTCGTCTAGGCGGTTGTAAATTAATTCAGCAAACTGGCGGTTTTCATCGCTGTGAGTTGAGTGATAGTTGTCAAACTCAATGTGAAAATCGGCAAAATCTGCCATGTGCTCTTCGCGCACTTGCTCAATCATTTGCTCAGGGCTAATACCCAATTGTTGAGCTTTTAACATGATTGGTGTGCCATGGGCGTCATCAGCACACACGTAATATGCTTCGTGACCACGCATCTTCTGGAAACGCACCCAGATATCGGTTTGAATATATTCAAGAAGGTGACCTAAGTGGATTGGGCCATTGGCGTATGGCAGGGCACTGGTCACCAAAATTTTGCGATTTTTATCACTCATTTGACTATTTGCCTGATTATGAAATTATTTAATAGAAATATGGCCTCGGATAGTACAGAATTTAAGGCGTATTTTCATTAAGAAATCTTATAAATTATAAGAAAAACTGCCGACTATGTTTAAAAAGTTTTTTTCATCACCCAAAAAGGACATGCAATTGCTAAATCAAGTAACTCAGTTTCTCGAACAATATCAGCAGAGCCCATTTTCGTTTGGTTTAGACGCAGCGATGAAAGAATGGCAGGTCAAGCGAGACGGCGACAGTATTTGCTTGTGTTTCACCGCCTACTTTGCTTGTCAAAAAGGCATCGAGCAGCTAGCAACAGCAGTTGTTGAGAAATTTGAAATCGATGTCGATGTTGAGCTTGATTATCACATTGAACCGGTGCGTCAGCACGGTGTTAAGGGAGTGAAAAACATTATTGCCATCGCCTCAGGTAAGGGCGGGGTAGGTAAGTCTACGACCACGGTTAATTTAGCGTATGCCCTTGCTGAGCAGGGGGCTAATGTGGCCATTCTCGATGCCGATATATACGGGCCGTCTATTCCCACTATGTTGGGTATTGAAGGTGCTCGACCGGTTTCGCTTGACGGCAAATCAATGCAACCTATTTTTGTCAATGGCTTGACCGCTATGTCAATTGGCTTTTTGGTATCTGATAAAGACGCCACCATTTGGCGAGGGCCAATGGCAAGTTCGGCATTTGCACAAATGCTTAACGAAACCCAATGGCAAACTGAGCAGGGCGATGATATCGACTATCTTCTCATTGATATGCCGCCAGGAACTGGCGACATTCAACTTACCTTGGCACAAAAAGTACCGGTTGCCGGAGCCGTTGTGGTCACCACCCCGCAAGATATCGCCCTCAAAGATGCAGTCAAAGGCATAGCCATGTTTGATAAAGTGCAGGTGCCTGTTTTAGGCGTGATTGAGAATATGAGTTATCACGTCTGTGAGCATTGCCAACATCCATCACCGCTGTTTGGTGAAGGCGGTGCTATGCGCTTAGCTGAACAATACGATATTGAGGTGTTAGGGCAGTTGCCATTGCACATAGCGATTCGCGAGCACAGCGACCAGGGCGAAAACGTAATTACTGAAAATACTGCTAGCGAAGTCAGTGAAAACTACCGTAAAATAGCGATTAATATGGCCGCTGGTTTGTTTTATCAGCTTGATGCGAAAAGTCCTCAAACACCAACGATAACGACTATCGCAGAGTAGCGGCTCGATGACGAGAATAACAGAAGAAAAATTATGAGATTATGTGACCGCGATATTATTGAATTACTAAACCAAGAAAAAATTAAAATTAACCCTCGCCCAGATGAGACAATGATCTCCGGAGTAAGTGTTGATATCAGTTTAGGTAATAAGTTTCGAGTGTTTCAAGATCACAATGCACCGTATATTGATTTAAGCGGCCCTAAGAATGACGTGCAGACCGCGATGAATACAGTGATGAGTGAGGAAATCCATATTGATGATGGTGAAGCCTTTTTCTTACACCCTGGTGAGTTAGCTTTAGGCGTTACCTATGAATCGGTAACCTTACCTGCAGACATCGTTGGTTGGTTAGACGGTCGCTCGTCGTTAGCGCGTTTGGGGTTAATGGTTCACGTTACGGCGCATCGCATCGATCCGGGGTGGTCAGGGCAGGTGGTATTGGAGTTTTATAACTCAGGAAAATTACCTTTGGCTTTACGTCCGAAAATGATTATTGCCGCACTTAACTTTGAAACTATGTCAGGTGAGGCTCTTCGCCCATACAACAAACGGGTTGATGCCAAATACAAAGATCAACAAGGTGCGGTAGCAAGTCGGATTAGTGAAGACGACAAAAGTGCTTAGCGGCGAAGAGGTAGTTAACGTTTTCCTTTAGAGTTGCCATCTAAAGTCGTCTTTAACTGTATGTAACGCCACTACACAAGTGGCGCTTACAAGTGGCGTTTCAGAATTGGCGTCAGTCGACATTATGATGTATTAACCGCCAATGTCATATCGATAGCAGTGCTCGTGCTCTGAGTTCACCTACAACGTTCTTCTTACCCCAGTTCAGCTACCCCAGTTAAGCGGTTACGTGACTTATCGACTTTGGTGACGAATGAGTTGCCGCGTCAACGTCATTACTCGTCTTTAGCGTTGGCGCCGGCGTTAGTATCTCAATGGCTTGTTCAATCGCACCAATTAATTTGTCTTTGTCGTGAAAGTAGCGCTCTTGGTCGCTCGCTAGCGGACAGGTGAGTTGCTTTACTAACTGCGATGTCTCTTTGCTATTTTCGCTGATCACTAAATCAATTGGTTGGAAGCCAAGGTTGTGCTTTAGCCATGCTAATTTTTGGTCAATGGTCAACTGCCCGGCAGGTGATTCCTCTTTGATAATATTATCGATGTAAATACAGTGAGCACGGCTTTTCTTAATCGCCTTACTGATATCTTTAACTAACAGAGGAGGAACGACCGACGTTAAGAAGCTTCCGGGCCCAATGATAATCACATCGGCTTGTTTAATTGCATTAATGGTTTCCGGCAGAGCTTTGACCAACGGCGCAAGCATCATTGTGTCTGGCATACTCACCATATCGTCAACCGATAGCTCGCCCACTTTAACGCGACCTTCACTGTAAAAGGCCATCAGGTCAGTTGGCGTTTCAGACATTGGGTGCACACTCGTTTTGACTCGCAACATATTACTGATCAAGGTGATTGAATCGAGCGGGCGGGTATGAATATCGTTTAGCGCGTATAAAATAAGATTCCCCAAGTTGTGACCAGTTAATTCGTCTTGACCGCCAAAACGAAAGTTCATCAACTGACTACCAACCGAATCACTGGCTGCTAACTGGGTTAAACAATTGCGTAAATCGCCCCACGCAATGGTACTTGATCGACGTCTGAGTTTGCCGGTTGAACCACCGTTATCGGTTGTGGTAACGACACCAGTGAGCTTGTTTTCTAAAAAGGAGAGTGTTGACAATACGCGCCCTAAGCCATGGCCACCGCCAAGCGCTACCACATTCATTGATTTTAATTGCATCCAATCATGTCCTGTTATTAAGTTGGCTTGATGCCAACGCCCGTGCGTGAGTGATTTTACCTAAGAGCTACTGGTTATCAAAGTGGATACACTGACTCGGGTCGTTTTTTATGACTATTGTAATGATATCAAGTGTAGCTAATTGACAGCGATTTTGCGACAGAGGCAACACCTTCATATAAAGGTTTTGTTAGCAGGGTAAAATTAACTGCGTGTTCATTGTATTGGCCAATCGAGGTAAAGCAAATGAAACAAACCTGCAAGTTGATGAAAAACCACCATCAGGTCAGAGAAAAAAGCCAAAAAACAAACAAAGCGATCATTAAATGAGCGAACAAGCGTTTTTTCAGATTAATTTCAAAAAATGTGTTGACAGTTTTTCAAGTACTCCATACAATGCGCCTCGTTTTCAACGACAGTCCAAGGCCAACGTTGAAAGGTCAAGTAGAGGGGCCATAGCTCAGCTGGGAGAGCGCTTCGCTGGCAGCGAAGAGGTCTGCGGTTCGATCCCGCATGGCTCCACCATTTTACTTAGTGACCTTGTCATCGTTAGAGTTGTTGAAGTTGTTTGTCATTGTTTTTGATAATCAATTTTGCGTCCCGTTCGTCTAGAGGCCTAGGACACCGCCCTTTCACGGCGGTAACAGGGGTTCGAATCCCCTACGGGATGCCATTATTTTTTGAAAGTAAGTTTGAAAGTTCTTAGTGCCCGGTGGTAAGCCACCAGACACCAAAGTATACTGTTAATCAGTAATTTTTGTGTCCCGTTCGTCTAGAGGCCTAGGACACCGCCCTTTCACGGCGGTAACAGGGGTTCGAATCCCCTACGGGATGCCAACTTATTTTCTGATGAGTAAAGTTTGAAAGTTCTTAGTGCCCGATGGTAAGCCATCAGACACCAAAGTATACTGATTAATCAGTAATTTTTGTGTCCCGTTCGTCTAGAGGCCTAGGACACCGCCCTTTCACGGCGGTAACAGGGGTTCGAATCCCCTACGGGATGCCACTTTATTTATCACACATATTTTATCTTAGGTTTCAGTTGTTATTGTTAATGACAACTCATATTAAATGCTCGCATTTAATCTCAGCGTCCCGTTCGTCTAGAGGCCTAGGACACCGCCCTTTCACGGCGGTAACAGGGGTTCGAATCCCCTACGGGATGCCACTTATTTTATCTTAGGTTTCAGTTGTTATTGCTAATGACAACACATATTAAATGTTCGCATTTAATCTCAGCGTCCCGTTCGTCTAGAGGCCTAGGACACCGCCCTTTCACGGCGGTAACAGGGGTTCGAATCCCCTACGGGATGCCACTTCTTTAGTGAGAAAAAGCCGGCTTTATGCCGGCTTTTTTGCATCTGTCGTTTGTTCTCCGCTCCGTCACGCCTTCATAATCATATATCCATATGATGAAATGTTGGCACAAGATGAAAGTAAAGCGCACATGAGGAATAGGGCGTACGGCATAGCTAACCTTCGTCGTAACAAAGGTGATGTTGTTTTATTCGAGCAATAACAAACAGTGCGGTGCCAACCAAAGCAACACCGCCCAGTGTTTGCCAATGCGTTACATTGGTTTGCAGCATTGCCCATAGACTAAGGATTAAAGCTATTGGAGCGGTTAGCACAATGGTTGTGTTGAACCGACTCTTGCCTGCTCGTTGTCTAAGAGAGGGTAAGGCTATTATCGAGCCGATATAAGCGATTAACCGAGCTAAGGTGCTTACCGCGGCTAGCGCTAAAAAGTCATCCCAAAGAGAGATCAAAATTGCCCCTGCACCGAAAAATATAATCGAATTGGCAGGTGTACCCCAACGAGATACCTTGCCAAACCAGGTAGGTAATAGCCCATCATCGGCGAGTGCTGGAGGCATTCGACTCGCTGAGGTGTGTCCTGCAGTGAGGTTGGCAAGGACGCTGATGACGATCGTCCCAGCAATAAGCAGGGAGCCAATGTTACCACCGTACTCACCCGCCAAAGAGGTCAGGGGCGCTTCAGAGCCACTGCCTGCAATCGAGCTGTAGCTGTAGGCCCATTGTAAGCCAAAATAGAACAAGGTTACGATGGCAAGACCAAGCACCAAGGCGTGGGGCATTGACCGTTGAGGGTTTTTGGTCTCACCCGCTGGAATCGTTGCATTTTCAAAACCGACGAAGGCATACAACGCCGCAAGGGCAACACCCTCGACGGCGCTAAATTTTGGAAGTTCCACAGAGCCGTGTACAGACGCGTGATAAATACCGAACAACATCAATACTAATAAAGGTAACAGCTTTAACACTGTTAACGTACCAAGTACGGTGACTGCGCGCTTTATACCGATAACGTTGATAAACGTTATTGTACTGAGTAAGGCAATGATCACTATGACTTTGGCAATACCGTCATTAAGAATTGGAAATAGCGCTGCGGCATAGGCGACGAGAACCAATACATTGGCGCCTTGACTGATCAACCGGGCGGCAAAGAAGTTCCAGCCAACAATAAAGCCCGGGTAGGGACCAAAGGCATCACTAACATAGCGCTGTGGTCCGCCTGACTTATCGGTCAGTTTCGTCAGTTCGGCAAAACAGATAACGATGGTCATGACCAGTAGTCCACCAATAAGTAATAACCAAGGTGAAAAGGTGCCGACAGCAGCATAGAGTGCTTCAGGTAGTCCAAAAATACCGGCCCCAATTAAGCCATTGACGACAATGAAAAATACACCCAGCATGCCCATGTCACGACGATATTTTAAGTTGGCACCCTGCATCAGCATCTCCTTGCGGTGTTAATAACAATCCATAGCATAACATTAAAAAACAGTGGGTAAATAGTAGCCTGACATGAAAATTCGTTTCAACGATAGACCGGTTTAACTGATTGATATACTGCACAATTAAATTATTTTAGCCTCAACCCAAACGGGGATGGTTATAGGTACCTTACCTTTTCATTTAGCGGGCGGATGGGAGATGGAACAATATCAAACTAAGACACACTGTCTTGTTTTAGGTAAGGCTGAAATGCCAACGTTAGATGAAAACGAAATCTTAGTACAAACCAAAGCCATAGGATCTGAACTGGCACAAATTAAATTGGAACCAAATACTCAAAATATATTGAGTTAGAGTTGTTTGTGAACGGTCGAATATGGAAATTTGCATCGGCCAAAATTATAGCGTAACTTATTGATTAATAAATAGTAGCGAGTGACTGTTGTGAGCCTCTAACACCGCTGTCGATTATTAGTAGCCGTTTTTGAGGAGAAAATACATTGACGCAATTAGCATTAAAAATGCGAATCTATCGCAACGGTAGTTAACCAACTGTAGCCTGGAATATTCGGGGAATAGGAACTTAAATGATTTTAAAACGGACTTGTTTATCTTTAGTAATACTAGCAACTATACCATTTAGTACTAATGCAAACACAGGCGAAACCTTAAACGCCCAGTTTAAGTCCGCCTATTACTCATATCAAAAATCGTTAGAAACTAATGATAGAAATGCGCAATTTAAGCATGCTGAAGCGGCCTATCTGCTAGGCAAGCAACTCTATGGCGAAAAAGATATCAATACAGCAAACTTAGCTTTAATTTTAGCGCGAGAACACCTCCAGAACAATCAAGAGGAACAAGCTGAGCAGCTACTTTTAACGACATTAAATATTTTCAAAAGTAAATATGGAGAAAATGCCATTGAGCTTGCAGAAATATTTATCCTTTTGGGTCAATCAGCTCTCTTCAAAGTAGAAAAAGAGATAAATTATTACCTTGACGCTTTAGCTATTGCCAAGGACCATGAAGAAGAACTTCCTTATGTTAATGCGCAAATTCAATTGGATGCAGGAGCAGCATTACTTCGTCTAGGTTCTCGCAAAAGTGATGTTATTTTAGCAGCACAAAAGTATCTTACTGAAAATTTACCTGAAAACGATAAGCGAGTGGTTAGCGCTAATTTTTGGGCGGGTAGATATTATTTGGCTCGAAAAAAGTATAACAAAGCGATTGATTTCTTTGAGGCTAATTTGCGTGTATTTGAATCTCTCGACGGTGTAACTCACCCTCTAGAACTTAGTACCCATGCATTTCTAATTGACGCGTTAGAAAATACGGGAAAAAGTGATCAAGCCACGAAGCATTGTATAGCCATTGGTTCAATGACACCTTGGCTCGATGATCAAGAACAAACACCGTTGTTTAGACGCAGTCCTAAATATCCAATTAATTATGCTCGCAAAGGGAAATCAGGGTGGGTGGATATAGGCTTTACTGTTAATGAATTCGGAATGGTTTTGGAACCAAAAATATTAGCGTCTAATGGTGGCCATTTGTTTGAGAAGTCAGCTTTGGCAGCAATCGAGACATGGCGCTATGCACCTAAATTTGAAGATGGTAAGCCGATACAAGCATACACAACGGTGCGGCTCGACTTTAAAATGGCAGAATAAAAGGTGATAGTGATAGATTATGACTCTGCTTCACGCGACATTTAGGCGGCTTGAAGCAGACGTTAAATCTAATGCAGGTATTGTCCAGACAATACACAAAAGATACGGTTAAATAAAAAAATTATAAAAATTCGACTGTTTTAACCTTTGCTCAGTACAAACCTCAGCCATATATGTGCGCTCGCCATCAAGTGATTTTTGGTCTCTATTACCTACCGCCAATCCTCTCTTATTTGTTAACTAACTGTTGCCTGGCTGTTGATTTTAAACGGGCATAGCGTTAGGTTAATGATTAGCAGTAAATTAGGGAAAGGTATGGCAACGCAAAAATTAGGGTTTTGGACAACCACTTCATTAGTTACCGGTAACATGGTCGGTAGCGGCATCTTCTTACTACCAGCAGCATTAGCAAACTTTGGCGGCATCAGTTTATTTGGCTGGATTATCTCGGCGCTTGGGGCGTTATCTCTAGCCTATGTGTTTGCCAGTTTGGCGCGTCAGATCCGTGGCTCGGGTGGGCCTTACAAATACGCTCAGCATCATTTCGGCGATCTAATGGGCTACATTGTCGCTTGGGGCTACTGGTTTTGCGTGGTCACGGCCAATGCGGCAATCGCGCTTGCGTTAGTCAGTTACTTGTCGGTATTTATCCCTATCTTGGCGGCTGATAACCTTATCGCCACCCTGGCAACACTCGCTTTTGTCTGGATTTTAGTGGGGGTTAATTTGCTCGGTCTTAAAGAGGCGGGTCAAGTACAGCTGTTGACCACGTTAGCTAAAGTGATCCCACTGATCGCAATCGCCGTGGTAGGCGTGTTCTTTATGCAAGAGCAGCACTTTGAGCCGTTTAATCGCTCGGGTGACAGTATCTTTTCTGCAGTATCATCGGTGGCGGCCATGACCATGTGGGCGTTTTTAGGTCTTGAGTCGGCAAATATTCCCGCTAATGATGTAGAGAGCCCTGAAAAGAATGTCCCTCGTGCCGCATTATTGGGAACCTTAATTGCCGCCTGTATTTACATTCCCAGCACGTTTGCTGTACTTGGCTTAATTGCGCCCGAACAACTTGCACAATCTAATGCACCGTTTGCAGATGCGGCTGCATTGTTATTTGGTCAGTGGGCTTATTACGCGGTGGCATTTATTGCTGTGGTTTCGTGTTTTGGTACATTAAACGGTTGGACCTTGGTAGTGGGGCAAGTGCCTATGGCGGCGGCAAAAGATTCACTACTACCTAGAGTGTTTGCCAAAACTTCAAAAAATGGCGTGCCCGCTAACGCCATTATCTTATCGTCATTATTAGTCTCGGCATTGGTGTTGATGAATGCCAGCGATAACTTGGTCGAACAGTTTACGTTTGTTATTTTACTGTCCACGTTAACCAGTCTGTTACCGTATTTAGTGTGTGCGATTATTCACGCCTTGATGCTTTACGGCGGACAAGCAAGCCATAAACTTAGTTTTGCATCGGCTAGCGTATCACTCTTTGCCATTGTGTTCTCCGCTTGGATTATTGTAAATACGGGTTTTGACGCCATATTTTGGGGCTGTGTATTGCTTATAGCCGGTTTGCCTGTTTATGCCTTGATGCGGCGAGCGCAACGCTTGGTGAGTAACGAGTTTAGCGAATAACACGGTTTTGTTACCGCTGGCGTTGCAAAGGATGACCGATATTAATTAGTCATCCTTGATAGGTGTTTTTCACTATTTGGTATTAGACTTAAGTAAGGTCACAAATAGGCGAATCCCCCATGGTAAAATCCCTTTGCAAGTGGAAGAAAAAAGAAGTCGAAGCACATTTGCACGAATTGTGGCATATTGTCGATAAGCCGCGTTTTATATGTAAAGATTGCGCCAGAGCATCACACACCAAAGGCTATTTGTGCAAACCGGTAAAACTGCCGCATGAGCAGCACAAAGGCAGTTAAAATCGTATAGATATTGATGACACAAGCCAGCCTTCTTTGTTTTACCCTAACGCACCTGCAAAATAATATCGATATCGTCTAACACCGCTTTTTCATCCTGTAAATCCGCGCTCAACAAGTGTTGCTCTTGCAACCAGTTGTCTGTAAATGTGATGGTCAGTTTCTTTTTACTCGCTTTAACTGTGTAGGCGGCGAGAAACTGGTTTTGTCGTTTTTGATTAAACAGCACCGCGAGTCTAAAAATAGCCAACAAGCGACACACGTCACGATCGATAAATAGGGTAAATTCATCCAACTCATCTGGCTTTATTTTTTTTCGATAAAAGCGAATTAGTAAGGTGAGTAACTGTTGCTCTTCTTGTGAGAAACCAAGTAAATCGGCGTTGCTGACAATGTAAGCCGAGTGTTTGTTTACCGCGGATGAATTAATATGTAAGCCTATTTCATGCAGTTTAGCGGCCCACATAAGTATATTGGCTGCGTCGGTTATGCTGTCAAATGGCCAATCCAACTTGACTTGTTCGAGTATGTCAAAGCAGGTTGAGCAAACCCTATCGGCTTGGGCAGTATCGATATTCATACGTGCAATCAAGCTATCGACACTGCGCACTCGTATATCATCTTGTTGTAGTTGGTCTTCCATGTCGTATAAGGCTCCTTCGCGCAGTGCCTTATCGTTATACTGTAGCTCATTGATTTGCAGGATTTCGAAGGCACCAAGCATGACCGCTAAACCGGCAACAATAACGCTTTTTCTATCTTCATTAATTCCGTCAAGGTCGATATCGTCAAAATGCTTAAACGTTAATAACCGCTTTTTGAGTTTGAGCAACGCTGAATGACTGAGGGTATTGTCGCAATACCCATTGGCCGTCGCGGCTTCGAGTAATGCCGATGCGGTGCCTGAGGTGCCTATGCATATATCCCAGCCAATGCGTTGATATCGTTCAACGATAGGTTGGATTTCCTGCTCAACTTTCATTAGCGCTTTGTTAAATCGCTTATTCGATATTTTACCATCGGGGAAAACGGCATTGCTTAAATTGACGCATCCGACATTGCGACTGGATAATGCCAAGGTGTCAAACTGTTGACCAAGAGCAAATTCTGTTGACCCACCGCCAATATCAATCACCAAGCGTTTACCGGTAAAGTGCATACTGTGCGCCACACCTGAATAAATTAGACGGGCTTCGTCTTTGCCACTAATGATTTGAATAGGGTAGGGTAATATCGACTTTGCGCGTTTGATAAAATCATTGCGATTGACCGCTGCTCTTAGGGTATAGGTGGCAATGATATTAACGTGATCGGGATGAAACCCTTTGAGCGTGTCGGCAAAAATGGCCAGTGTTTCTAAGCCTCTGTTAATGGCTTCTTCACTCAGCACGAGATCGCTGTCAAGACCTTGCGCAAGGCGCACCTTGATTTTCTCTCGCAATAATATTTGCACGTCATTCGCGACAATACGCGCCAACACCAAGTGAAAGCTATTCGACCCGAGATCGGCCACAGCAATGGTATGTGCGTTTATATCTTGGTTATCAATAGTTGTCTCAACATTATCGCTCATCGTCACTTATACTGGTATACCCTAATCTATATAGTGTAGTTGATGGATTATTTGGCTTTAGCAGATTTTTTATCCTCAGATACTAACTTGGTCTGCTCTAATGCCTTTAAATACAGATACGTTTGCTGCTGAGAAGAACGCGCTTTATCACCATCTTGTGTTACGTAATCATTTGTTTGTGAGGCGTTAATAATGCGTGCCTTGCAATTGTCGTTAAAACCAAACTCCACCATGTCGATGATTTGTTGCTTTAAGTCATCTTCGTAAATGGGCACACTCACTTCAACTCGATCTTCAATATTTCGGGTCATCCAGTCAGCGGAACTTAAAAATACTTTATTGGCGCCGTTGGCATAAAAAATCATCACCCGCGAATGTTCTAAATAGCGGTCAACCACGCTGATTACGGTGATATTGTTACCGGCCTTTGGGTGATCGGCTATTAGCGAGCACATGCCGCGAATTAGCAATCGCACCGTCACCCCTGCCGCGCTTGCGAGATACAGTTTATCAATCAAGCGTTGGTCGACTAAATTATTGAGTTTTAGGGTGATAGAAGCAGGTATGCTTGCCTTGGCGTTAATGATTTCATTTTGGATAAGGCGCTCGAGTTGTTCTCTTTGGTTAATTGGCGAGAGCAGTAAATGATCAAAGTTAAACTGCTTATAACTGTGTTCGATGAATCTAAACACATTGTTAACTTCTTCTGCAATTTGTTGTTTCTTGGTGAAATAGGCAAAATCGGTATAAATTTTGGCGGTATCTTCGTTAAAGTTACCGGTACTAATTTGCGCGTACTTAACGATTTCACCATTTTCTTGGCGGTTCACCAAGCACAGTTTAGAGTGTACCTTCAGTGACGGGATACCAAATAACACCTTTATCCCAGCATCGGTCATCCGTTTAGACCACTCAATATTGTTGCTTTCGTCAAAGCGAGCGCGCAGTTCAACATTAACGGTAACCTTTTTGCCATTGCGCACCGCGTCGAGCAGGGAGCCAATGACTTGCGACTTTGCCGCAACTCGATAAATGTTTAATTTTATTGATGTCACTCTTGGATCGTACGACGCTTGGCGGACAAACTCGGTAAAGTGGTTGAATGAATGATAGGGGTAATGCAGCAAGATGTCTTTATCTGAAATGGCTTCGAAAACCGTGGTAAAGCGAGTGAAATCACCGCATATCATAGGTTGCCAAGGTTGATAACACAGCTCGGGTTTATTGAAATTGGGAAAGCTAATAAAGTCTCTGAAATTGCGATAGCGACTGCCGGGTAAAGTGGTGTCATAATTGGTAAAGCCGAGTAGTTTTTTTAGCTTTTTTTCCATCCTAAGAGGCATATCTTGATCGCGTACAACACGCACGGGCTCAGTGTGCAAGCGCTGCTTAATACCTTTAGACATTTTCACTAAGATCGAGTCATCAATATCGTCTTCGCTGAGATAGTACTCCGCGTCGCGAGTGATTTTAAACGAGTACGCCTGTAACTTGTCAAACTCAAACAAACCGCTAAATATTCTGGGTAAGGCATAACAAATGACATCGTCGAGTAAGATGATTTTCTGTCTCTTGCTGTCTTTTTCTTGCGGCAGTAAGACAAAGCGTTCACTGTCTTTTATCGGTACATCAATCGCCGCGTACTGACGTTGCTCTTGGCACTGAATTTCGACAAATAGATAAGTGATGTGATCTTCAATGACATGCTGAAAATCAATGTTTTTACTAACGATCAGTGGTTGTATATAGGGGAGAACTTGGGCATCGAAATACTGTTTAAGCCATTGCCGGTGAAAATCACTGAGCATGCTGTGATCGATAATCTCCAAGCCCTGTTGTTTTAAGTCGTGGCAGATGTCGTTATAAGCTTGATTAAACAATGTGTTAAATGCTAATACCTGTTGTTCGATTTGCTGTAATAAGCGCTGGTATTGTTCTACGGCTAGCTCATTACCGGCGGCTTTTTGCAGTAACGCATTACGCTTGATATCAGACACTTTTACCCGAAAAAATTCGTCTTGGTTATTGGAGAAAATACCGAGAAAACGCAATCGTTCAATGCTTGGATTGCGCGAGTCTTGTGCTTCTTGCAGTACGCGTGCATTAAATGCAAGCCAACTGAGGTGGCGAGAAAAATAATCTTCGTTGCTAAATTCTGCGAACATAAACTCACTCGTTCGACCGGACGATTGTCTACTAACGACAAATCAGTACCGCTTGTTTTTAAAGATGAGACTGTCGGGATGGCCAAGAACGTTTGTCCATCGCTCAGTGCTACCAAGGCACCACCCGTTGTATACTGGGATACGGCTCGATTGCTTGACGTACTGACTTAGCTCATTGACTCAACTCGCTGTCTTGACGCAAGACCGATAGCGCAACGGCCCCGGACGTCAGCGGTGTACGAATCAATGATCGATCGGGGTATCGCACTTTACCCGCACAGCAGTGGTCGCTATGGCTTGTTCCATGTAAAAGCATAGGAAAGGACAACACCAATCGCAAGCATTTATTTGGTTGTTAATTCAGATACTTAAATAATTATTGTTGTATCGGTGAATCACCAGTGAAGGGGGATTACTAACGGGGTTGTCGCTGAGGTCAAACCGCACATTTCATCGTAAGGCGTGTGTTGTTCTAGCGTCACGCTACTTGGCATATTGCTGCGGTAATGCTCTTTTATTTGGCTTATCGAGTCAAAGCGTACGGGGGTGTTAAATTGATTAGTTAACAGGGTTCCGTTTTCGCTGACAAGGTAAATGTTGCCTTCGAATGATTTGATGGTCAGTTCCATAAAGAGCCTCACAAGCGCACGGCGCAGCATTAACAGTAACTGATCTTACTGAGCAATTACTAAGCGGGATCACCGCGGTGATTAAGGCTTGGCCGCGTGATCAGCAGACACTAGGGCGTGTTGCGGTATGTTCGTTATTGAGCATAGGCGATCTTCGTGTTGGCAAGCGGCGTATTCTACACTGTATAGAAATAGCGCAACCACCGACCAAGCATTACCTGGTGTTGACACCTGTTGTGATGTAGTCGGGTATGGGTACTAGGACCGGTATTGTGGCGTTACAAAGCGTTTAAAGCGGTGGAGAACATGGCAATGATGCTAAGTGCGAGTAGGGTAGAACAGTAAATGTCAAAATATGGTTTAGCAATAGCTCTGGGCTACTTGGGATTGATCCCCTTTGTTTTGTTGGCGTTGTTAACACTGATATTCTTTGAGCAACCATTTACTCGTCAGTTATTACTGCCCTTATTTGAGCACTACAGTGCGCTGATTATTGTGTTTTTAAGCGGTGCCTTGTGGGCTGAAGCTTTGGTAGGGCGTAGTATTGGCGGAGGCAAAACCTTGCTAATAATCTCAAATGCACTGATGCTGCTTGTTTGGTTGATGTTGAGTTTACAAGTATTTGCCGACCTAGCGTTGCGTTTGTCTTTGTATAGTGCATTGTATTTGTTACTGATCATTAGTGAGGCGCGATTGAGAAACTTTAACCCCAACAGCGGGCAAGTGAATAGTTTTAAACGCTATCAAACGATGCGCTGGGTGTTAACCTTAACCGTCGTAAGTTGCCACCTGATTTTGATTTTTAGCTTGGGGAAGTAAAGTGATGACAAGAGATAGAGCTAGGAGCCGGTAATGAGTTACATAGTGTTAGTTGGCGCGTCTTCTGCGATTGCTCAAGCTGTGGCCAAGCAAATCTTACAGCGCAATCAAAAACCCAATCAGTCAGTGCAACAAAAATTGATTTTAATCAGCTCTAAACCGACAACTGAGTTCGAGCACAACGATAGGGTTATTGCCATAGATTGTGATTACTCCGAGCAAGCGATATGCAGTGCAATCGAGCAAGTTGATAAGCGCGTACACGGTGACTGGCAACAGGTAACACAGGTGATTATTTTTAATGGCGTGTTGCACAATCCGTTGATCAGCCCTGAAAAACGACTTGAGGATGTTAGTGCTCACGCACTTAGTCAGTTGTATCAAAGCAATACCATTGTGCCTTTTTTATTCGTCAAACAGGTCGCGCTGTATCTCTCTCATCAGTGTCGGTGCCAATTGATCGTATTTTCAGCTCGTGTAGGCAGTATAAATGACAATAAATTAGGAGGATGGTACGGTTATCGAAGCTCCAAAGCGGCACTGAATATGTTACTGCAAACCGCGGCGATTGAGTTAAGACGGCGAGCGAAACAGTGTATGATAGTAGCCTTTCATCCCGGTACTACCGATACACCATTATCTCGGCCATTTCAGGCAAACGTCAAACCGCAGCAATTGTTTTCACCTGATTTTGTTGCTATAGCGTGCCTCAACGTCACCGCTAACCTCGTATGCGATGGCCACCTGCACTATGTCGATTGGCAAGGAAAGCCGATCGAATTTTAGCCGTACGCAAAGATTAACAGATCGGGTTGCTTGATAACGTAGCGAGCATAGCGAGAAGACAAGCTATTATCAATATGTCCAGATGCGCAAACGACAAACCCATGCCGAAGGTAAAATCCTCTGAGGTCGCGTTTGGCAAAACAGGTAATCGTTCGGTGTTGTTGCTGACAGTGTTGTAATAGCTTACTGGCAATACCTTGATTTCGATAAGGTTTAGCAACAACAAGAGCATGCAAAAACGGGCATTGGTGCTGATAGGAGACGATCACTGATGCAATGATTTGATCAGTGGCGTCGACCAATAGGTAACACACATCATCGCCTAAGAAGCTAGCCGAGTACGCTTGCTGTTTGTAAAAGCGCTTGACTCGCTTTTTATCGGCTTTAATAGCAACGGTGACGTTAAGCAAGGTAGTAATTAGACGCTAAGTGCTTTTTCACCGCGAGCGATACCCAGAGTGCCAGAGCGCACCACTTCAACAATGTCGGTTTCGTTGCGCAGTGCGTCGATAAAGGCACTGATTTTATCGGCCTTGCCGTGAATAGCTAAGGTGTATACCTGTTTGCCCACGTCAACGATATTGCCGTGAAAAATATCGCTTAAGCGGGCGACTTCGGTGCGCGTGCGCGACGTCAGCGCCAGTACCTTAATTAACGCTAACTCTCGTTCGATGTGTTGGCGCTCGGTTAAATCGCTTACTTTAAGCACATCCACCAGTTTATTCACTTGCTTGGTTATTTGTTCAAGCACTTGGTCATCACCAAACGTTGAAATGGTAATTCGCGACAAAGTTGGGTCGTCAGTAGGAGCCACATTGAGACTATCAATATTAAATGCGCGTTGTGAAAAAAGGCCCACAATACGAGATAATGCCCCTGGTTCGTTTTCCAATAACACAGATAAAATACGACGCATTATACTTTTTC